>NZ_JBEZDJ010000007.1:0-287914 GCF_040648275.1 Micromonospora sp. NPDC049171 | reverse complement strand
CCCGCCCCCGCCAGACGCTCGACTGGGCAACCCCAGCCGAACGCCTGGACCACCTCATCGCTACCTAACGATTGCACTCACCCCTTGACCCCAAGCCGGTGTGGCGGGCAATAACCTCATGATCAACGAGGGCGGGGAGAGGGCGGGGGCGGGGGCGGGGTTAGTGGGTCCAGCGGCGGAGTTCGCGCTTTGCCAGGGAGTTGCGGTGGACCTCGTCGGGGCCGTCGGCCAGGCGTAGGGTGCGGGTCTGTGCCCAGAGGGCGGCCAGCGGGGTGTCCTGGCTGACGCCCGCGCCGCCGTACCCCTGGATGGCCTTGTCGATCACCCACTCCGCCATCGCCGGGGTGCCGATCTTGATGGCCTGGATCCCGGTGTGTGCGCCCTTGTTGCCGACGGTGTCCATCAGCCAGGCCGTCTTGAGCACCAGGAGTCGGGCCTGCTCGATGCGCACCCGGGACTCGGCGATCCACTCCCGGACCACGCCCTGCTCGGCGAGGGGCCGGCCGAACGCGATCCGCTCGTTGGCGCGGCGGCAGAGCAGCTCCAATGCCCGCTCAGCCATTCCGATCAATCGCATGCAGTGGTGGATTCGGCCCGGGCCGAGCCGGGCCTGGGCGATGGCGAAGCCGGTGCCCTCGACGCCGATCAGGTTCTCCGCGGGCACCCGGACGTCGACGAAGTCGATCTCGGCGTGCCCGCCGTGCGACCCGTCGGTGTAGCCGAAGACGGTCATGCCCCGGCGCACGGTCACCCCGGGGGTGTCCCGGGGGACCAGCACCATGCTCTGCTGGCGGTGCCGGTCGGCGGTCGGGTCGGTCTTGCCCATCACGATGAGGATCTCGCAGCGCGGGTCCATCGCGCCGGACGACCACCACTTGCGTCCGTTGATCACGTACTCGTCGCCGTCGCGGGTGATCTGGGTGGCGATGTTGGTGGCGTCGGAGGACGCCACGTCCGGCTCGGTCATGCAGAACGCGGAGCGGATCTCACCCTCCAGCAGCGGCATCAGCCAGCGCTGCCGCTGCGCCTCCGAGCCGAACTCGGCAAGCAGCTCCATGTTGCCGGTGTCCGGGGCCGCGCAGTTGACCGCCTCCGGCGCCAGGTGCGGGCTGCGCCCGGTCAGCTCGGCCAGCGGTGCGTACTGGAGGTTGGTCAGGCCGGCGCCGTAACGCGGGTCGGGCAGGAACAGGTTCCACAGGCCGCGCTTGCGGGCCTCCGCCTTCAGCTCGGCCAACACCGGGGTACGCGACCACGGGTCGCCGGCGGCCACCTGCTCGGCGTGCACGGCCTCGGCCGGGTAGACGTGCTCGGTCAGGAACCGGGTCAGCTCGTCGCGCAGCTCCTCGGTCCGGCTGTCGTATGAGAAGTCCATCACCGCTCCCTGGCAGCGGTCAGCCCGTGCGCGACCAGCGGTGCCACCATCTCGCCGATCCGGTCGAAGCCCTCGCCGAGCGTCTGCCCGAGGGTGTGGCGGTAGTGGATGCCCTCACAGATGACCGCGAGCTTGAAGCAGCCCAGCGCCACGTGCCAGTGCAGCGGCCCGACGTCCACGTCGCTGCGCCCGGCGTACCTGTCGATCAGCTCGTCGCCGGTGGGGAAGCCGGCGCGGGGGCCGAGCCCGTCGGCGACCGGGTTGCCCTCGGCCGTGTCGCTGCCGCCGAGCACGTCCCAGTACGTCAACAGCAGCCCCAGGTCGGCGAGCGGGTCACCGAGGGTGGCCATCTCCCAGTCGAGGACGGCGTGCACGGCCACCGGGTCGGCCGAGGCGAGGAGGTTGTCCAACCGGTAGTCGCCGTGCACGATCCGGCCGGCGTTCGCGCCCTCCGGGGCGGTGGCCGCGAGCAGGTCACGCAGCTCGTCGATGCCGGGCAGCTCGCGGCTGCGCGAGCGGTCCAGCTGCCCGCCCCAGCGGCGGACCTGCCGGGCCAGGTAGCCCTCCGGGCGGCCGAAGTCACTCAGCCCGACCGTGGCCGGCTCGACGCTGTGCAGCGCGGCGAGCGTGTCCATCATCGCCATGGCGAGGGCCCGGCGTCGTTCGTCGCCCAGCGGGTCGGTCTGCGCGCGGGAGCGGAACACCTCACCGGGCATCCGCTCCATCAGGTAGAACGGCGCGCCGATCACCTCCGGGTCGGTGCAGAGCAGCAGCGTGCCCGGGACCGGCACCTCGGTCGACGCCAGCGCGGAGATGACCCGGAACTCGCGGGCCATGTCGTGCGCGGTCGCCAGCACGTGCCCGAGCGGAGGGCGGCGCAGCACGACCTCGCGGTCGCCGAGGCGCAGCAGGTAGGTGAGGTTGGACTTGCCGCCCGCGATCAGCTCGGCCCGCGGCGGCCCGACCGCCAGCTCGGGCCGGTGCTGGGCCAGATAGCCGGCGAGCCGGTCCAGGGCGAGGCCGGCCGGAGAGGCGGAAACGGTGCCCGGTCGCGACGTGTTGGCGGCCGGATCACTCATCCGACTAGTTGATGGCAGCGTGCTCACGTTGTCAAGGTCAGAGTTTCCCCTCGGGTCATGCCTCTGCAACAGGGACGAAATGGTCAACCGGCAGGCTGTGACACAGCCTGCCGGCCGCTTGTCGCCGGCCCGCCGAGCGGAGGGACAGACATGTTGCTGCGAGTTCGGGTCACCCTGCCGGACCGTCCGGGCACCCTCGGCCAGGTCGCCCGCACGTTGGGCGTCTCCGGGGCGGACATCGTCCAGGTGGTGGTCCTCGAACGACTCGGCGGGCGCGCGGTGGACGACTTCACTGTCGTCTGGCCGGGTGCCGGCCGGGTGGAGCGGCTGCTTGCCGGTCTCGCGGCGATTCCGGGCGTGCGGGTGGACGGTGTGTGGCGGGCGATCGGCGCGCCCACCACCACCGGCCAGGACGCGGAGCTGTTGGCCCAGGTCGCGGCCAACCCGGTCGACGGGTTGGCCACCCTTGTCGACGCGGTCCCCGGGCTGCTGGCGGCCGACTGGGCCGTCGCCGCCGTGGTGCCTGTCGACTGGGCCTCACGGACCGGAGGCGGCGGGGCCACGGTGGGGCACGCGAGCTGGCGTACCCCGGTGCCCCTGCGGTTGCCGGAGGTGACCCCGCTGCGCGGTCGGTCGATGACCACGCCCGACGGCACCCACCACGCGATCGCGCCGTTCGGCCGGGCGGGCCTGGTGCTGGTGGTGGCCCGGGAATACAGCGACACCCTCTGCGCCGCCAACTTCCACAGCACCGAGGTCGATCGGCTCACCCAGTTGGTCCGGGCCAGCGCGGTGATCCTCGGCGATCGGCTGGACCTGGTCGGCGCGCCGCCGGTGGTCGCCGGCCCCTGACCGGCCGGCGAGTTCCCGGGCGCGACACCGCCGGGCAATCGCGCGGCAACAGCCGGCGACGAGGCTCTGCGGTGGGAAGGGAGCCAACCATGACGTTGTGGCGGATTCGGGCAACTGTGGACGACCGGCCGGGTTACCTGTCGGTGCTCACGGCGAGCCTCGCGCTGCGCGGGGTCAACATCCTCACCGTGCAGGTGCAACCCACCGAGCAGGGCGCGGTGGACGACTTCCTGGTCGACGCGCCCGACGCGCTCGACGAGGCGGGCCTGATCGCCGCCGTCGAGCGCGGTCGGGGCCGGGACTGCTGGGTGGCGCGCAGCGAGGCGCGCGGCCTGGCCGACCAGCCCACCCGGGTGCTCGGGCTGGCCAACCGGCTGGTGCGCGACCCGGACGCGACGGGCGAGGCGTTGCGCACCCTGCTCGGCGCCGACTCAGTCACCTGGCGACCCGCGTCGACAGACGTCGACCGGGGGATCACCGGCGCCACCATGACGCTTGCCGACCCGGCGGGCGGCTCGTTCGCGCTGCGCCGGGCCGCGCCGGCCTTCACTCCGGCGGAGTACGCGCGGGCACAGGCCCTGGTCGAGCTGGCCGCGACCGTGGCGCGTCGGGCCGCGGAACAGGTCACCCTGGTGCTGCCCGACGGGGCCGAGGTGGCCGTCCGGCCGGGCTGCGCGCACGACCTGTCCGGTGTGCTGGAGCTGCACGAGACGTGTTCACCGCGCAGCCGGCAGCGGCGTTATCTGGGCGGGGCGGCGCTGCCGCAGCCGGCCCGACTGCGCCGGCTGCTGGAGCCGGGGCGAGGGTTGACGCTTGTCGCAACCACCACCGGTGCCGACGGCGCGGGTGAGTCGGTGGTCGCCATGGCGAACCTGCTCGGCGAGGGCGACGAGGCCGAGGTGGCGCTGCTGGTGCGCGACGACTGGCAGCGGCGAGGGCTCGGCTCGGCGTTGCTGCGCCGGTTGGTCCGGCACGCCGACGCGGCCGGGTACGCGGCGCTGGTGCTGCACGTCCAGGCGGAGAACACTCCGATGCAGCGGATGCTGCGGCGGCTGGACCGGCCCAGCTCGGTGGAGCGCGACGGCGTGCTGCTCACCGTCACCGTTCCGCTCGCTCTGGCCGCTAGGTCGGACCGGCAGGGCGTGGCCTCTACGCCTGGCCTCTAGGGCCTGCTCGGCGCCGGGACGGCTCGCGGCGGCCCGAGACGCAGAACCGGTTGCCCTCGGGGTCGGCGAGCACCACGTACGGCGGCTCGGTCGGGTGCGGCTCGGTGGGATAGTGCCGCCAGTTGACGATCCGGGCACCGAGGGCGAGCAGCCGGTCGAGTTCCTCGTCGAGGGGTCGGTCGCCGGCGTCCAGATCGAGGTGGAGCCGGGGGAACTCCCGCGCGGGACTCTCGCTGAGGTCCATCGCGAGGGCCATGCCCGACACCCCCGGCGGCGGCTCCAGCACGATCCACTCGTCGCCGGTGAAGCGGGGCTCGCGGCGACGGTAGCCGAGGGCCGTGGCCCAGAAGGTTCCTGCCCGCTCGGCGTCGGACACGCCCAGAGACAGCTGCGCGATCAATGCCATCTCCCGACGGTACGCGCAGGCAATGGCCCTTTGCGCGTACCGAGCGTCCACAGGGGGCGTCTCGCGTTCTCGGTGTCGGTGTGGAGAGGGCCCTGCGCGCGAAACGCCCACGACCGGCCGCCGGAGTGACGTTCGGGGCCGGTCGCGGGCGTTCGTCGGTCAGCTGGTGAAGGTGATCCGGTCGCGACGGCGACGCGTCATCAGCAGGGCGCCGCCGCCGATCAGGGCGACACCGCCGAGTGCGAGGCTGGTGACGGCCACGCCGGTGAGCGGGAGGCTGCCCCCGTTGTCGCCGCCGCCCGCGCCTCCCGGGGTCGAGGCTGAGCCGCCGGCTGCCGGCGAGCCCGACGGCGGGACCGACTCCGACGGCGGGACCGAGCCCGTCGGCGTCGACGTGGCCGGGGTGGTCGGCGTCGGCGAGCCCGTGGTGGGCGTCGGCGTCGGGGACTCAGTGGTCGGCGTCGGGGTCGGCGACGCGGTGGTGCCGGCGCCGGCGCACGTGTGGCTGAGGTTGAACCTCTCACCCTCGCCGCTGACGAGCGCGCTGCCGCCGGTCAACGTCCATCCCGCCGGGGTGAAGAGATAGGCGTGCTTCACCTGCTTGTCGCCGCCGCCGTTGGCGGACAGGAAGTCGGTGTAGGGATCCGCGGGGTTCGGCACGGTCACCGTCACCGAGACGCCCGCTCGGTCCTTGAAGGTCAGCGTCAGGCTCTGGAAGTCACCGGCCCGCTTGGTGGGCAGCACGAAATGCCAGCCGTCCTGATTGGTGGGTCGCGTGCCGAACTTGGGGTCCTGGCACTCCTGCTGGAACGTCCCCGCCGTCGCGCCGGAATGCGCGGGGTTGAGGGGAACGACGCTCGACGCCCAGACCGGGGAGGCGATGGCGAGAACGGCCGTGGCGGCGGCGGTGGAGACGGCCGCGCGCGTCAGGCGCCGACGCAGTGGCATGAGGATTCCTCCGGTATTGGTCGAGGGGGCCGCTCATGATCCCATGTCGGGGGCCCGCCGCCGGCATCACTCGACCGGCCTGAGCTGGGCGACGTCTCGGTCGGGAAGTGCCTGCCGGGTCGGTGTTTCCTGCTGCCGCGCGCGTGTCGTCGTAACACCCACGAGCGCGGTGGCGCTGGCGATGCAGTACGGGCTTCCCAATCGATGACGGGCGCATTACATTGTCGGTTATCCATGGGAGCGCTTCCACGGCTTCTGTGGTCACACCGCCACCTCGCAGTCGCCGGTGGCCGTGCCGCCCGTACGCCGTCCCGCGTCGGTGCGACCGCCGGCGGCACCTCCGACAGGAGCCCGCATGCGCCACCTGACCCGGCCGTCCAGCGGCCACCCCGGTCGGTCACCGGTCGCCGACCAGCCTTGGCCCCGGCGCTTGCTGGCTGTCGGCGTCGCGCTGCTCACCGGCGCGTCCCTCGCGGTGACCGGGCCGCCGTCCGGGCCCGCGTCCGCCGCGCCGGCCGCGACCTACAACTACGCCGAGGCGTTGCAGAAGTCGCTGCTCTTCTACGAGGCGCAGCAGTCCGGCAAGCTGCCCGACTGGAACCGGGTCTCCTGGCGCGGTGACAGCGCCCTCACCGACGGCGCCGACGTCGGAGTGGACCTCACCGGCGGTTGGTACGACGCCGGTGACCACGTCAAGTTCGGCTTCCCGATGGCGTTCAGCGCCACCATGCTGGCGTGGGGGGCGGTCGAGTACCGCAGCGGCTACACCTCGTCCGGGCAACTGCCGCACCTGCTCAACAACCTGCGCTTCGTCAACGACTACTTCATCAAGGCGCACCCGTCGGCAAATGTTCTCTACGGACAGGTCGGCAAGGGCGACGACGACCACAAGTGGTGGGGTCCGGCCGAGGTGATGCAGATGGCGCGGCCCGCGTACCGGATCGACGCGAGCTGTGGCGGCGCGGACCTGGCGGGGGAGACGGCGGCCGCGATGGCCGCCTCGTCGATGGTGTTCCGGCCCACCGACGCGGCCTACGCGGACAAGCTGCTGGGCCACGCGCGGCAGCTCTACACCTTCGCCGACACGGTGCGGAAGTCCTACCACGAGTGCATCACCGACGCGACGAGCTTCTACCGCTCGTGGAGCGGCTGGCAGGACGAGCTGGTCTGGGCCGCGATCTGGCTGCACCGGGCCACCGGTGAGGCGAGTTACCTGGCCAAGGCCGAGAGTGAGTACGACAAGCTCAACACCGAGAACCAGTCCACCACCCGCTCCTACAAGTGGACCATCGCCTGGGACAACAAGCAGTTCGGCGCGTACGTGTTGCTGGCCAACCTGACCGGCAAGCAGAAGTACGTCGACGACGCCAACCGCTGGCTGGACTACTGGACCGTCGGGGTGAACGGGCAGCGTGTTCCGTATTCCCCCGGCGGGATGGCGGTGCTCGACTCCTGGGGCGCGCTGCGGTATGCGGCCAACACCTCGTTCGCCGCGCTCGTCTACAGCGACAAGACCACCGACACCACCCGCAAGGCGCGCTACCACGACTTCGCCGTCCGGCAGATCAACTACGCGCTCGGCGACAACCCGCGTAGCTCCAGCTACGTCATCGGGTTCGGCGCCAACTCGCCGAAGAACCCGCACCACCGCACCGCGCACGGTTCCTGGTGGGACAGCCAGACCGTGCCCGTGCAGACCCGGCACACCCTCTACGGCGCGCTCGTCGGTGGCCCGTCCGCGGCCAACGACGCGTACAGCGACAGCCGGTCGGACTACGTGATGAACGAGGTGGCCACCGACTACAACGCCGGCTTCACGTCCGCGCTGGTCCGACTGACCTCCGAGTACGGTGGCACGCCGCTGGCCAACTTCCCGGTCGCCGAGACGCCGGACATCGACGAGTTGACCGTGGAGACCACCGTGGCGCAGGCCGAGCCCCGGGCCACCGGGCTGAAGGCCATTGTTTACAACAAGTCGGCGTTCCCGGCGCGTGCGCTGACCGACGGGAAGTTCCGCTACTACTTCCGGCCCGACGGCACCGGACCGGTGCAGGTCACCGCCGGCTACACCCAGGGCTGCCCGTCCCCGACCACCGCCAAGCAGTTCAGCGGCGACATCTGGTACGTCGAGGTCGACTGCACCGGGCACACCATCGCCCCGGCCGGCCAGTCGGCGCACCGGATGGAGGTCCAGTTCAAGATCGGCGTGCCGGAGGGCGGCACCTGGGACCCGACCAACGACCCGTCGTACCAGGCCACCGCCGGGCCCAACCGGAAGGTGCCGCTCTACTCCGGCACCACCCGGGTCTGGGGCGACGAGCCGGGGCCGGTCGTGCCGGACACCACCGCCCCGACCACGCCGGGTAAGCCTGTCGCGTCCGGCCTCGCGCCCCGTTCGGTCACCCTGACCTGGCCAGCCTCCACCGACAGTGGTGGCAGCGGCCTGGCCGGCTACGACGTCCGCGAAATCCAGGTTGGTGGCGACACGGTGCTGACCCGGCCCGTCACCGGCACCACGCTCACCATCTCGACACTGCTGCCTGAGCACACGTACGAGTTCTCGGTCATCGCCCGCGACGGCGCGGGCAACAGGTCGGCGGCCTCTCCGGTGCTCACCGTGACCACACCGCCGACCGGGTCGGCCGACACCACCGCGCCGAGCACCCCCGGCACCCCGGTCGCGTCGGCGGTCACCGCCACCGGGCTCACCCTGGCCTGGACCCCGTCGACCGACAACGTCGGCGTCACCGGGTACCGGGTCTACCGCGAGGCCGGCGCCACCGACGCGCTTGTCGGCTCGCCGACCGGCACCACCGTGGCGGTGTCCGGGCTGACCGCGTCGACGGCGTACCAGTTCTACGTGGTGGCCGTGGACGCGGCCGGCAACACCTCCGCGGCGTCCGCGCCGGTCGCGGTGACCACCGCGCCCACGCCGGTCGGCGGCGCCTGCTCGGTGGGGTACGCCACCACCGACTGGAGCCCCGGCTTCACCGCCAGCGTGACGATCACCAACACCGGCACCACCGCGATCAACGGCTGGACGCTGCGGTTCAGCTTCCCCGGCGGGCAGACCGTCAGCCAGGGCTGGTCGGCGGCGGTCAGTCAGACCGGCGCGGCCGTCACCGCCACGAACCTGTCCTACAACGGCACGATCGCGCCCGGCGCGTCGGTGAACTTCGGCTTCAACGGCGCCTACACCGGCACCAACCCGAAACCGACAGCCTTCACCGTCAACAACACCACCTGCGCTCTCTCCTGAGCCCACAGTCGACGAGATCTTGGGCAGTTGTCGTTACGCCGAGACGACAACTGTCCGAGATCTCGTCACGTCCGGGGATAACCGCCCGGGATTCCGGGCAAGTCAGCCGCGTGGGGGAGTTGCTGACCGTCGGGCACGGCACCGCCGACCGGGTGCGGCTGGGAGAGTCGCTGACCGCCGCCGGGGTGGCCCTGCTGGTGGACGTGCGGCGGTACCCGGCCAGCCGCACCAACCCGGACGTCCACCGCGAGCAACTCGAACGGTGGCTGCCCGAGATCGGGATCGACTACCGCTGGGAGCCGGATCTGGGCGGACGCCGGCACGTCCCGGCCGGCGAGCCCGAGCCGGACACCTGGTGGAAGGTCGCCGCGTTCCGGGCGTACGCCGCGTACACCCGCACCCCGGCGTTCGACGCGGCGCTGACCGGGGTGCTGGCCGACGCGGCCCGACGGACCACGGCCGTGATGTGCAGCGAGAGCCTCTGGTGGCGCTGCCACCGCCGGCTGATCGCCGACGTCGCGACCCTCGGTCGGGCAACGCCGGTCGCACACCTCACGCCGGACGGGCGGCTCAGCACCCACCAGCCCGTCGAGGGGGCCCGGCGCCTCCCGAACGGGCACCTGTGCTGGGACGGGTGAGTCACTCCACGAGATCGTCGGCGAGCAGGTCCATCAGCAGGCCGTCGTGCCAGCGCCCGTCGTCGCCGCGCTCGTAGCGGCGCAGCACGCCCACCGGACGGAAACCGACCTTCGCGTACGCCCGGATGGCGGCGCTGTTCGCCGCGGCCGGGTCGATGGTGAACCGGTGGTGGCCGTACTCGTCGATCAGGTGCCGGGTCAGGGTGCGGATCGCGTCGACACCGAGCCCGGCACCGCGTACCGCCGGGTCGAGGAAGACGTCCAGGCTGGCGTGCCGGTAGTCGGGGTCGGGTTCGGCGTACCACTGGATCGCGCCGACCACCCGGCCGTCGTGCTCGATCGCGTACACGTGCAGGTCGTCGTCGCCGAGGTCGGCGCGGACGGACTCGGTCAGGTCGTCGCCGCCACGCCACCAGCGGCGCACCTCCGGCGTGGCCCGGATCGCCGCGAAGGCCGGCACGTCCGCGACAGTCGCCGGTCGCAGGGTCACCGACCGCCCGCGCAGCACCGGTTCAGCCCCTGCTCTCGCCGTGCTCGACGCAGACCGCCGACCAGCCGACCGGCAGCACCTGCACCTTCATCCGGCGGCGGCACCGCGAGCAGAACCGGGGCGGCTCCAACTGGCGGGCCGACGCGCACGCGGGGTGGGCGTCGGCCGTCGCCGCCGACTCACCGCACCTGTCGCACCACAGCTCGGTCGTCGTCATGGTCGTCACAGCGTGGCAGAGAGCGCCTTGACCGGCATCTTCAATTCGTCCAGCAGGGCCAGGTCGGCGGTCGCCGGTCGACCCAGCGTGGTCAGGTAGTTGCCGACGATCACCGCGTTGATGCCGCCGAGCAGGCCGTCACGGGTGCCCAGGTCACCGAGGGTGATCTCGCGACCACCCGCGTACCGGAGGATGGTGCGGGGCATGGCCAGCCGGAACGCGGCGATGGCCCGTAGCGCGTCCTTGCCCTCCACCACCGGGCGGTCGCCGAGCGGCGTGCCCGGCCGGGGGTTGAGGAAGTTGAGTGGCACCTCGTGCGGGGCCAGCTCGGCGAGCTGCGCGGCGAACTCGGCCCGCTGCTCGACGGTCTCACCGAGGCCGAGGATGCCACCGCAGCACACCTCCATGCCGGAGTCGCGCACCATCCGCAGCGTTTCCCAGCGCTCCTCCCAGGAGTGCGTGGTGACCACGTTGGGGAAGTACGACCGGCAGGTCTCCAGGTTGTGGTTGTAGCGATGCACACCCATGTCGACCAGGTCGTCGACCTGCTCCTGGGTGAGCATGCCCAACGACGCGGCGACCTGGATGTCGACAGCGGCCTTGATGGCGGCGACGCCGTCGCGCATCTGCTTCATCAGCCGGGCGTCCGGGCCGCGCACCGCGGCGACGATGCAGAACTCGGTCGCCCCGGTCTCGGCGGTCTGCTTCGCCGCCTCGACAAGCGACGGGATGTCCAGCCAGACCGACCGCACCGGCGAGGTGAACAGGCCGGACTGGGAGCAGAAGTGGCAGTCCTCCGGGCAGCCGCCGGTCTTCAGCGAGACGATGCCCTCGACCTCGACTTCGGGGCCACACCAGCGCATCCGCACGTCGTGGGCGAGTTGCAGGGCGGCGGGCAGGTGCTCGTCGGGCAGGGTCAGCACCGCGAGGATGCCGGCCTGGTCGAGGCCGACACCGTCACCCAGGACCTGGGTCCGGGCCTGGTCGAGGATCTCTGGCATGCCTCGTACCCTACTAGGCCCCTGCCAAGGCCCCCGGTCAGCCGGAATGGCCTGGCAGCCCGGCGGGTGCTCGCGTCGAGTGGATCCGTCGGGCCGACGGTGGCGGGTGGTAATTTCGCCCGGCAGGTGTCGGGCTGACCGGCACGGACGGCGACGAAGGGGTGACGGTGGCGGACTGGCTGGCGGCGCTCGACCGCCGCGCGCAGTTGCGGGCGAAGGCGGGGCTGACGCGGCGACTGCACCCGCGTCCCGCCGGCGATCAGGTGACCGATCTGGCCGGCAACGACTACCTCGGCCTGGCCACCCACCCGGAGGTCATCGCCGCGGCCACGGCGGCACTGTCGGCGTACGGGCTGGGGGCGACCGGGTCGCGCCTGGTGCGTGGTTCCACCGACGCGCACCAGGCGCTGGAGGACGAGCTGGCGCAGTGGCTGGGCACCGATCGGGCCCTCGTCTTCTCCTCCGGCTACCTGGCCAACCTCGGTGCGCTGCGGGCGCTGGTCCAACCTCGGACGCTGCTCGTCTCCGACGCGCACAACCACGCGTCCCTGATCGACGGCGCTCGGATCTCCGGTGCGGAGACGGTGGTCACCCCGCACGTCGACGTGGACGCCGTCGCCGCCGCACTCGCGGCCGCACCGGGCCGCCCGGCGGTGGTGGTGACCGAGTCGATCTTCTCGGTCGACGGTGACCTCGCCCCGCTGGCCCGGCTGCACGCGGTGGCCCGGCGGCACGGCGCGCTCCTGTTGGTCGACGACGCGCACGCGCTCGGTGTGACCGGTCCGGCCGGCGCGGGTGCGGTGGCCGCCGCGGGGCTGGCCGGCGAACCGGACGTGCTGGTGACCGCAACCCTGTCCAAGGCGCTCGGTGGCGCCGGTGGCGTGGTCGCCGGCCCCGCCGAGTTCGTCCGGCACCTGGTGGAGACCGGGCGTACGTTCATCTTCGACACGGCGCTGCCGCCGGCGGTCGCCGCCGGTGTGCACGCCGCGCTGCGGCTGGCCCGGGTCGGCGACGACATGCGCGGGGAGTTGTCCGACCGGGTGCGGTTGGCCGTCGTTCGACTGCGGGCGGCCGGGCTGACCGTCTCCGCGCCGGACGCGGCGGTGATCTCGGTGACGGCTCCCGGGCCGGAGGCGGCCAGCGCCTGGGCCGTCGACTGCCGGGATCGGGGCGTCGCGGTCGGGTGTTTCCGGCCGCCGTCCACCCCGGACAGCCGCTCCCGTCTGCGCCTCACGGTCAGCGCCGGGGTGCCCCGGGCGGATTTCGAGCGGGCCCTGGAGGTCATCGTGGAGTGTGCCCCGCAGTCGCGAGCAGAGGTGGCGCCGTGACCGGGTGGGAGGGACCGGTTCTGGTCACCGGCACCGACACCGAGGTCGGCAAGACGGTGGCGACCGCGGCGATCGCGGCCGCGGCGCAGGCCGCCGGGCTGCGGGTGGCGGTGGTGAAACCGGGCCAGACGGGTACGGCCGGCGGTGAGCCCGGCGACGTGGACACGGTGAATCGGCTGGCTGCCCCGCTGACCGGGCGGACCCTGGCCAGCTATCCCGACCCGCTCGCCCCGTTGACGGCCGCCCGGGTCGCCGACCTGCCGCCGTTGGAGCTGTACGAGACGGTGGACGCCGTTCGTGCCGAGGCGGACAAACACGACCTGGTGTTGATCGAGGGCGCGGGCGGGTTGCTGGTGCCGATGGGGCTGCGCCCGTCGGGGGAGGCGTGGACGATGGCCGACCTGGCGGTGTCGCTCGGCGCGCCGGCGGTGGTGGTCGCCCGCGCCGGGTTGGGCACGCTCAACCACACCGCGCTGACCCTGGAGGCGCTCGACCGGCGGGCGGTGCCGGCCGGTGTGGTGATCGGGGCCTGGCCGAGCCGGCCGGAGTTGGTGCACTGGACGAACCTCACCGAGCTGGTGCCGAATCTGCTCGGCGCGCTGCCCGACGGCGCCGGGGCGATGGACCCGGGCGTGTTCCGGCGTTCCGCGCCGGGCTGGCTCACCCCGGCCCTGCACGGGGTGCTCGACGACTGGCGGGTCTGGGCCGAGGAGAGCGGCTGAACACCTGACTTTCGTCGGTGTTCGCGCAGGTCGGGCGTGGGTAGCCTGGCCGCCGTGCGGATCCTCGACTTCCCGCTGCCAGGTCCGCTGGATCGGCGGCGTCACCTGCTGCTGGACGCGCTGCTCTGGGCGGTGGTCGCGGCCCCGGTCGGCTACGCCGGGGTCAGCCCGCCCTACCCGCGCTACGCGGTGCCGCTGCTGGTCGGCAAGTTGCTGCTGCTCGGCGCGGCCACGGTGGCGAGTCGACGCCGACCGTTGGTCGCCCTGGTGCTGGTGGTGCTCGGGTCGGTCGTCGACGGCAATTTCGTCTTCGCCATTCCGGTCTTCAGCTATCTCACCGGGCGGCGCAGCGTCTCCGCGGCCCCGGTGGCCGGGGTCTTCGCCCTGATCGTGGCCGGCGGGACGGCGCTCAACCTGGGTCTGCTCGGCACCGGCGAGGCCACCTGGTTCCTGCTGGCCTCGGTGTTGCTCTTCGCCGCGGTGTTCCCCTGGCTGGTGGGCCGGTACCGGCGTCAGCAGCAGGAGTTGGCCGCCGCGGGTCGTCGGCACGTGGACGCGCTGATCCGCGAGGAGCGCGGTGCCGCCGAGCGGATCCGGCTGCGGGAACGGGCCCGGATCGCCGGGGAGATGCACGACTCGCTGGGCCACGACCTCAGCCTGATCGCGTTGCGCGCCGCCGCCCTGGAGGTCGCCGCCGACCTGAACGACCGGCACCGGGCCGCGGCGGGGGAGTTGCGGGCCAGCGTCTCCGCCGCCACCGAGCGACTACACGAGATCATCGGGGTGCTCCGCGAGGACGGTGGCGCGTCGGTGCGTCCGAGTGGGGAGACCGTCGCCGACCTGGTCGACAATGCCCGGGAGGCCGGCATGGCGGTCCGGCTGGAGGCCGCCTCGGTGGTCGCGGAGCTGCCGGCGATGACCGGCCACGCGGCCCACCGGGTGGTCCGTGAGGCGCTGACAAACGCGGCCCGGTACGCGCCGGGCGCCCCGGTCGACGTTCGTCTCACCCGCGACGGTGAACGGGTCGAGGTGTGCGTGGTCAACGGTGCTCCGCCGGCGGAGCCGCTGCCGGCCCCGCCGTCGCAGGGCAGCGGTTTGCTCGCGCTCGCCGAGCGGGTCCGCCTCGCCGGTGGGACGCTCGACGCCGGGCCCCGTACCGGCGGTGGGTTCGTCGTCCGGGCGGTGTTGCCGGCGACCGCGCCGCCGGTGGAGGCGATCGAGACCGATCCTGCGCCGTCCGGGGGCCGGCCCGGCCCGGTGGAGCGGCCGGTGGACGCGGCGCGGCGGCTGCACGACGCCCGTCGGCGGGTCCGGCGCAGTCTGTTGGTGGCGCTGCTGGCACCTGCCGGTTTCGCCCTGGTGCTCTCCCTCGTCTACTACCCGGTGGCGACCGCCGGGACGGTGCTGGACCGGGCCACCTTCGACCAGATGCGCGTCGGCACGGCCCGCTCGGAGCTGGAGGGTCTGCCCCGGCGGCAGCTGGAGAGCCCCGTCGGCGTCGACCGGGCCGGCTGCGAGTACTACACCGATGGCAACTTTCCCCTCGCCGAGCCGACCTGGCGGCTCTGCTTCACCGACGGCCGGTTGGCCAGCAAGGAGTGGATCGCCTAGTGGACACCGATAGGGCCGGGGCAGCGCCGGTGCGGGTGGTGCTGGCCGACGACGAGGCGATGATCCGGGCCGGCGTCCGGGCCATCCTCGCCACCGATCCCGGTATCGAGGTGGTCGCCGAGGCCGGGGACGGACGCGCCGCGGTGGAGCTGGTCCGCGCGCACCGACCTCGCGTCGTGCTGCTGGACATCCGGATGCCGCGGCTGGACGGGTTGGCCGCCGCCGCCGAGATCCGCCGGCTCGTGCCGGAGACCGCGACGATCATGTTGACCACGTTCGGCGAGGACGACCATGTGGCCCGCGCGCTCGGGCACGGCGCCAACGGGTTCCTGCTCAAGGCCGGTGACCCGCGGGAGCTGATCGCCGGTGTGCACGCCGTGGCCGACGGTGGCGCGTACCTGTCGCCGCGGGTGGCCCGCCGGGTGATCGAGCTGGGTGCGGGGCGGTTGGCCCGCCGGCCGGCCGCGCGGGACCGTACGGCCGGGCTGACCGAGCGGGAACGGGAGGTGCTGGCCCTGGTCGGGGCGGGGCTGTCCAACGCCGAGATCGCCCGCCGGCTGCACCTGGTGGAGGGCACCGTGAAGAGTTATCTGACCAGCATCTTCACCCGCCTGGACGTGCGTAACCGGGTGCAGGCGGCGATCCTCGCGTACGAGGCGGGGCTGGTCGACGGCTGAGCGGGGGCCGGGAAGCCCCCGCTCACCTCGTCAGGCGTCGCGGCGGCGCAACGCGGCCCGGCCCAGCAAGAGCGCGGCACCGGCCCAGCCGGCGAGCAGGAGCAGCCCGACCAGGCTCGGGTACGGCTCGGTGTCGCCGGCCAGGAAGTGCCCGCCGGCCACGCCGGGGAACCCGTCGGCGATCCGGTTCAACACCTCGATGTCCGGGTTCTGTAGGGACAGCGGCACGATCATCAGGATGGCGAGGAGCACGGTGATCGTGAGCACCGCACTGCGCAGTGCGGCCCCGAGACCCAGGGCGAACACGCCGATCAGCGCCAGGTAGACCGCCACCGCCACGATGTCGCCGATCGTCTCGGCGGCCGGGGCGCTGCCCCACTCGCCGAGCACCGGCCGGGCGACCAGGGCGCCGACGCCGCCGAGCAGCAACCCGAGGGCGAAGGTGACGGCGCCGGTGACCACCGCCTTGGCCAGCAGCACCCGACCGCGGGACGGGGTGCACTGCAACGTGGTCCGGATGGTGCCGCTGGTGAACTCGGCGGTGATCGCCAGCAGACCCAGCGCCAGCACCACGAACTGGGTCAGCTCGACCGAGTCGATCAGCACGCTGCCGACGGTGACGATCCCCGGGTTGTCGGTCGGGTCGTCGTCGGTGTTGGCGTTCGCGGCGTAGATGGCCAGTTGGCCGGCGCTGGCGACCATCACCAGCAGCCCGGCCAGCGCCGTCCACCAGGTGCTGCGTACCGAGGAGAGCTTTGTCCACTCGGCGGCCACCGCCCCCCGGAAGGTGGCCGGCGCACCGGCGGCCGGCGTGTTGGTGGGGCGGGTGCCCGCGTCGGTCCGGGTGCTCATCGTTGCCCACCTTCGGTCGGACCGCCGGCGTACTCGACGCTGTCGGCGGTCAGCTCCATGAACGCCTGTTCCAGGGTCGCGGCCTGCGCGGTCAGCTCGTGCAGCCGTACCCCCAGCTCGTAGGCCAGGTCACCGACCCGGTCCGCGGTGGTGCCGGTGACGGTCAGCTCGGTGCGGTCGGCCGCCACCACGCTCGCCCCGGTTGCGGTGAGGCGCGCGGCCAGGGCGGCCAGCCCGTCCGGGTGTGGGCTGCGCACCCGGACGGCGACCGTACCGCCGGCGATCACGTCGCCGATCGGCGCGTCGGCGAGCAGTCGACCCCGCCCGATCACCACGAGTTGGTCGGCGGTGAGCTGCATCTCGCTCATCAGGTGGCTGGAGACGAAGACGGTCCGCCCCTGGTCGGCAAGCGAGCGCGTCAGGTGCCGTACCCAGCGCACCCCGTCCGGGTCGAGGCCGTTCACCGGCTCGTCGAACATCAGCACCGGCGGGTCGCCGAGCAGCGCCCCGGCGATGCCGAGCCGCTGGCCCATGCCGAGGGACAGGGTCCGGCCCGGTTTGCCGGCGGCCCGCCCGTCCAACCCGACGGTGTCCAGCACCTCGTCGACGCGGCGGGCCGGGATGCCGTTGCTGCGGGCCATGGCGAGCAGGTGGGCCCGGCCGGACCGGGCCGGGTGGATGGCTCGGGCATCGAGCAGCGCGCCCACCTCGTGCAACGGTCGGCGCAGCTCCCGGTACGCGCGCCCGCCGATGAGGGCCTGTCCGGCGCTGGGACGGTCCAGCCCGAGGATCATCCGCATGGTGGTGGACTTGCCGGCGCCGTTGGGGCCGAGGAAGCCGGTGACCCGGCCGGGCGCGACGTCGACGGTCAACGCGTCGACAGCGACTGTCGCCCCGAACCGTTTCGTCAACCCACGTAATGTGATCATGCGCTGACGCTAGGCGTGCGACCCGCTGCCGCACCGCGCCCGAAGGGCACCACCCGACCCTGACTTTCGTCAGGTCGTCGGCGGGTCGGTCAGCGCACGTAGTCCTCCAGCAGCGCCGGCGTGAGCCCGGCCCGGTGGATTGCCCTGAGCGCGGCGAGCAGGTCGTCCATCAGCGCCGGCCGGAAGTGCATCAGCAGGATGTCGCCGGGCTGGATCACCTTCTCCGGGGTCTGGTAGCGCACCTTCCCCTCGTGCACGGTCTCGGTCCAGTGCAGGACCGCCTTCGCGCCGCAGTCGTGCGCGGCTTTCAACGTGGTGGCGTCGTGGTTGCCGAACGGTGGCCGGAACAGGGTCGCCCGCTTGCCGAACAGCGTCTCCAGCTTGTCCGCCGCCCCGCAGATCTCGTGCTTCTGGTAGTCGTACGAGCGGCCGGCCAGCGAGGTGTGGTTGATGGTGTGGTTCTCGACGACCCCGCCCGCCACCTGGATCTGCCGGAAGTAGTCGGTGTGCTCCTCGGCCGCCGGTGAGTTGAGGAACATCGTGACCGGGATGTGTGCCTGCCAGACGAAGTCGGCCACCGCGGGCGGGCGGGCCAGCCCACCGTCGTCGATGGTGATGAAGGCGACCTTCTGGTCGGTCGGCAGGCGGTGCCAGAACTGCGCGACGCCGGTCGTCGGCAGCGACACCGGTTGCGGCGGCGGCGCCTGCGGGAAGGTCGGGACCTGGGACACGTACCAGGCCAGGCTTCCCGGTGTCGGCTTCGCCGTCGGGGACGGCGAGGCCGAGGGCGTCGGCCGGGCGTACGGCGTCGGCAAGGCCGAGAGTGTCGGCTGTGCCGAGGGCGTCGGCTGTGCGGACGGCGTCGGCTGTGCGGACGGCGTCGGCTGGGTCGCGGTGATCTGCCGGGCGTGGGTCCGGTGGCCGGGGCCGACTGTGCAGGCGGTCAGCGTCAGCACGGCCAGAAGCGTTGCCACTGCGAGGATGCGGCGCGGGTGGGCTGATGACACGCCCGGAAACATAGCGGGTCGTGGTCAGGTCCCGTGCCCCGTGACGATCTCCCCGAGCGCTCTTGCCCGGGCGGCCTAGCCTCGGAGCGGAGTCGATTCGACGGACGGGGACGGCCGATGGTGCGGTGGATCCTGCAGATACTCGCGCTCGTCGGGTTCGGCGCCGCCGCGATCGTCGGGGGCATCGTGCTACTGGTCCAGGGGCCGCTCGACTGAGCGCACCACGAAGGCGTCCGGCATCCGGAAGGTGAGATTGTCCGGACACCAGGGTGGGCGGACCACCGTCACCGCGTCCAGCAGTGGTGCCGCCTCGGCAACCACCACTGCCGCCTCCATCCGGGCCAGCACGTCACCGACGCAGCGGTGGACACCGGCCCCGAACGCCAGGTGTCGGCGAGACCCACGCTGCCCCGGGCGGAACTCGTCGGGCGACTGGACGACCGCGGGGTCACGGCCGGCGCGGGCCAGCCAGAGCACGAGGCTGCTGCCCGCCGGTACCGCCGTGCCGCCCAGCGTGCTGTCCGTCGCCGCCACCCGCCGCCAGGTGACGATGGGCGGCTCCAGTCGCAGCCCCTCCTCCACCACGTCGGCCACCGCGACCGCGCCGGTGCGCAGGCCGGCCCGCACCGCGGGTTCGCCGGCCAGCCGGTGCAGCAGCAGGGTGAGGAACTGCGAGGTGGTCTCCTGCCCGGCTACCAGCAGGAAGAAGAGCGCGCCGACCACCACGTCCGGCGGGTGCCCGGCCGCGCGCAACTCGCCGGCCAACCCGCCCCCGCTGGTGGCGAAGTCCCGCAGTACGCCGTGGAACCGGCCCACCTCGGCGGCGAGCGCCAGCTGCCGGTCGACGTCCAGCGGTGCCCAGAACAACTCCAGCGCGGCGCGGGCGAACTCCTTGACCGCACCGACAGGTGCGTCCGGCAGCTCGACCAGCCGGGCCAGCACCAGCAGCGGCAGGTCGGCGGCGAGGTCCGCGTACAGGTCGACTGACGCGCCGGTGTCGAGCCGGGCGCCGAGCCGAGCGACCCGGTCCCGGACCAGCGCGGTGAGCCAGGGCCGCTGCGCGGCGACCCGCTCGGGGTGCAACGCCGCCGCGACGATCGCCCGGATCTGGGGATGGCTGGCGCCCGAGTTGTTGGCCAGGGTCGGCGGCAGCCGGAACCGGTGCCCGGCGAGCACCCGCAGCGCGCTCACCGGCATCGGTGTCACCGCGTCCAGCGCGTTGTCCGGCCGGTAGGTGACCGGGTCGGCCAGCACCTGCCGGACCAGCGCGTGCCGGGTGACCACCAGATGGCGTACGCCGACGTGGTCGGTCACCTCGGCGACGTCCGGCCAGGGTGCCCCGACCGCGGACCCCCAACCGGAAAACAGCACGCCGACACGCTAGCGGGCGGCTCCGGGCAGCCCGGCGCGCAACTGCCAGACGGTGGTGCGCTTCACCCGGACACTCTCCAGCGCCTCCGGCACCGGCACGTCGTACACGGCCAACTCGTCGAAGCGGTCGCGGGGCAGGAACGCCCGGCCGGGGTCACCGACAAGTGCCGGTGCGCCGGCCCGGGCGGCGCGCAGCAGGAACCGCAGCACCCGCCGGGCCATCGCGTCGCTGTAGAAGACGTCGCCGGCGAGCACCACCTCGGCGTCCCCGGCGTCGGAGTCGAGGATGTCGCCGAACTCGGCGTCGACGCGTACCCCGTTGGCCTCGGCGTTGAGCGCGACGGCCGCGACCGCCAGTTCGTCCACCTCGACGGCCCGCACCGACGCCGCGCCGGCGCGGGCGGCGGCGATGGCCACCAGGCCGGAGCCGGAGGCGAGGTCGAGCACCCGGCGGCCGGCGACCAGCGCCGGGTGGTCGGTCACGTAGCGGGCGAGCGCCTGCCCGCCGGCCCAGGCGAACGCCCAGAACGGCGGCGGCCGGTCGGTGGAGAACTCGCCCTCGGTCAGCTCCCACAACCCGATCGGCTCGTCGGCCTGGTGCAGTCGCACCTCGGGAACGAAGGGGACCGGGGCCAGCCGGGCGTGCAGCCGGACGAACGTGCTGGAGAGCTCGGACACCCGGCGATTCTCGCGCACCGGTCATCCCGGGCGGCGCGGGGAGGTGGACCGGTACGGGTAAGGGGTTCACCACTGTCGGTGAAATCACCACTCGTCCTTGACGTCCGGTGCGAAGACACCCCTCTGTCCGACCCGCCCGCTTCCTCCTAGCGTTTTGCGCAGGAGACGAGAAGAGGCGAGGTGATGGTGATCGTGTGGCGGTACGCGCTGCGGATCGGGGCGTTGGTTGCCGGTGTGGCCGGGGCGGTGCTGACCCTGGCCGCGCCGGCACAGGCGGCCTTCGCCACCGAGATGAGCGGCCTGCCGGCCCGGTTCACCGCCGGTGACCAGGTGCGGACGATCTCGGCGGTGGTCTCGCAGACGGATCGGCGCGGCGGGTGCGCGAAGGTGCGCTGGTCGATGGTGCTCAGCGTGCAGGGCCTCCGACTCGACCAGGTGAAGATGGACCGGGTGGAGGAGGCCGGCGACTTCCCGCTGGAGATCCAGACCGAGGGTGACGTGGCCCGGCTGACCGACCGGCAGCTCGACCCGGGCACGCTCTGCCCGGGCCGCACGGTCACCGCCCGCTACCGGGTGGCCTTCGCCGAGGACGTCACCCAGGGGCGGGTCACCCTCGCCGCCGAGGCGTACGACGCGAACCGGCGCCTGCTGGCCCGACAGACCGCCACCCGCTCGGTGGTGGGGGCGGGTGGCACCCCGACCGGTACGCCGAAGCCGACCGCGACGCCGTCACGGCCCAGCGACCCGCCGAGTGAGCCGGCCGTGGAGGAGAGCACGACGGCCGAGGAGCCGGTCGGGGACTACCCGGCCGACGCGGCGCCACCGGCCGGCCGGCAGGTCTCGCAGTCCGGCGGGTTCGGCATCGTGCAGGCGGCGTTCCTGCTCGGCGCGTTGCTGCTCTTCCTCGGGATGGGCCTGCTGCTGCGGCTGCGACACCTGACCCGGCCCGCGTCCGACGAGGGCGAGGACCCGACGGTGGACCGGCGCTGGGAACGGCCGGCCCCGGCCGACCGCTGGCGACCGGCCCGCCGCTGATCGGGGGCCGAGGGGCCGGCGGACTACCCGCCGGCCCCTCGGCGTCACTGCGAGAACGCCTGGAACTCGGCGATCCTGACCTGCGTCCGGGCCGGGCTGGCCGTCGCGCAGTCCGTCGTCGCCGCCGAGTCGTCGTCCTGCTCGCCCGCGTACCGGGGGCCGCCGGTGCACTGGCTCGCCAGCACCTCCAGGCGCAGGTGGGTGGCGAGGGTCGAGGGCACCGCGAACGTCCGCAGGTTGATGTCCCGGCTGTACGACCGGTACGCCCCGCCGGGGAACGCGTCCCCCGCGCTGGTGTAGATCCGCTGCCAGCGGGCCGGGTCCGCGCAGTCGGTGGTGGTCGCGTCGCAGGCGGACACCGCGAACGAGCGCAACGCACTGAGCGCGTTCTGGCTGCCGGTGTCGGCGTCCCCGGTGATCGCCGGGCGCAGCATCGCACTGACGTTGAGCCGCTTGACCGTCTGCGGGGTGTCCCCGGGCAACGCCACGGTGAGCTGCCGTCCGGCCACCCCGTCCAGGGAGGCCCAGTTCGTGGCCTCGGTGTCGTCGGCGATCCGGTCCAGGTTGACCCCGTCGCCGGTGACCGTCGCCCCGGACGCGGTGGACGCCAGGTTGCGGCTCATCCGCAGGTCCACGTACCCGTCCTGCTCGGCCTTGGCGACCACACCGAGCCGCTGGTGCCCGAAGCCGGGTGCCACGGCGAGCAGGTCGTACGTGCCGGCCACCAGCTCCACGGTGTCCGGGATCGGCGTCGCCGGGTCGGTGTCCGCGATCGGCGTGGCCCGCGCCTCGTACGCCCCGACGTACACCCGGATCGGCGCGTCGACGCTGTCCCCGCGCGGGCGCAGGGTGAGTGTCGCGTTGCCGCCGCGCGGCGAGGCGAAACTCGGCGTCGGGTCGGTGTCGCCGGCGCCGTTGGTGGCGGCGTCCCGGCCCATCCCGGAGCGGGCGAACTCGGCCCAGATCAGGTCCTGGTTGGCGCCGCCGAAGCGGAGCAGGTCGGCGGTGAGCATGTTGTCCCGCATGTCGAGCATGCTGACCTGGCTGGCGGCCTGGAGCAGGAACGAGTCGAAGACCAACTGCGACCAGCGCCGGTTGCCCGGGCACTTGTCGGCGGCGACCTTCCCCTGTGCGCAGTCGAGCTGCCGCTGCGGAGTGCCGAGGCCGTACCGCTTGACCAGTGCGGAGCGGACCCGGAAGTTGGTGGCGCCCCAGATCTCGCCGTCGGCGTGCACGGCGGGACCCGCGGTGTTGTAGCCGATGTCGGAGTAGTTGAGCGGGCTGCGGCTCAGGTCGTAGTTGCGGATGCCGCTGACCAGGTTGCCGGTGACGTAGCCGCCGGTGACGAAGGGCGTCTCGCCGGGTGCGCGCAGCCCGTTCTGGAACAGGTACTCGGCGGCGAGCAGGTCGCCCCACGACTCGCCCATCGCGCCACCCTGGTGGCCGCTGATCCCGCTGTCCGGGCCGGCGATCATCCGGTTGGTGATCGCGTGGGTGTACTCGTGGCCGATCACCGTCATGTCGTAGTCGCCGTCCACACACGGCGGGTACGGGCCGCCGGCCTGCGGCTGCCACAGGTACATGTTGGTGGTCGGCGGCAGCCCGTCGCGCCCGGTGCCCTGGTTGGCGTTGTTGCGGTTGCCGGTCAGCGCGCCCTGCTGGGCGCGGCCCTGCTCGGCGTCACCGCCCAGCCCGGCCGGGGTGAGGTTGACCGCCTGGAGGTTCCACGCCGACTCGGTGAAGCCCAACTGGTACGACCAGTCGTGCATCCGGTTGTGCATGGCGAAGAGGTTGGCGATCGACGCGTCCGCGTCGTTGCGCTGGGCGGAGGTGAACACCTCCGGGTTGCACTTCGCCTGGTGCCACTGGTCGGTGAACGGGTACTCGTAGCGGCGGTCCGGGCTGGTGGTGGCCGGGACGATCGGGGTGCCCGCACCCCAGGAGAGCACCGTGTTGGCCGAGTTGCCGCGTGAGGTGAACGTGGGTGTGCCGGTGGCCGCGTCGACGTCCCAGGGTTGGCCGGTGGCCGGGTCGCGGAAGGCGGCCTGGCAGCCGGGCGCGGAGTCGCCGCACCAGCGCACCCGGGGATCCTGCCCGGGGTCGAGGTCGCGGGGCGGGGTGGCCGGGAAGACCGCCCAGCTCGGGTTGTCGGAGTCGAAGTCGACCAGGTCCTCACGGACCAGCACCTGCCCGGTGCCGCCGTCCACGTAGCTGGTGAACGCGGCCGGCTGGTCGGTGTCCGCGCCGATCATCGTCACCTCGTAGGCGGCCCGTGGCCCGTCCAACGGCGTGGGTACGGCCACCTGCCGGATGGTGTGGCTGGCCACCGCGCCGGCGGTCAGCCCGGCGTCGGCGAGCGCGGCGGCGTACGCCTGCTCGGCGGTGCGGGTGGCCGGCGCGGGCGTGCCGGTGTCGCGGGCCAACGAGGAGTTGACCGACACCACCGAGCCGTTGGCGACCGCGAGGGTGACGAGACCGTCCGGCCCGGCCGGCAGGTCGCCGAACCGTTGCCGGAGGGTGACCACGGCACCGCTGCCGATCGGCCGGACCAGCACCCGTTCCATGCGGGCCACCGCGTCGGCGTCCATGCCGAACAGGTCGCGGTTGGCCCGCAGGTAGGCGCGGGCGGCGGCCTCCGGGTCGGCGGGCAGCCCGGTGGCGAGCGGGGTACGGCCGGGGCCGAGGGCCTGCGGGGTGCCGAGTCGGTTCCACCGGACGTCGGGGTCGGCGGCGCGGGCCAGGCCGCGCTGCCGGGCGTCGGGTGCCGCCGTACCGGTGCGGTTGTCGGCGTCGGCGGGCTCGTGCCCCTCGCTGAACGGTCCGGACCGGCGCTCGGCCGACGGCGTGCTGCCGGTGGGGGCCGCGGTGCTCACGCCGGTGGGGAGCAACGCGGCGACCGTGGCCGTCGTCGCCAGGACGGCGATGAGCCGGCGTCGACGCCGGCTCATCGGGGGTGACCATTCGGGTCGTGGCACGGGACCTCCTCGTGGGAGCGAAATGGCCGGCGGTCCGCCGGCCGCGCGCGATCACGCATGTGCATCTGTGGATATCAGGCGGCTGGGGCGGCGGCAAGCTCTGGGGCGAATCGCCCGGTCGTCGAGCCCAGCGCGTGGGCGAGACCCGGCCTGGTCGCCGCGGTCGGTGGGGTCGCCGGCATCGCCCTCGACACAGGCGGTGAGCTGGGCCGGAGGGGGAGCGGGCTGGTCAGCCGTGCGGCAGGCCGCGGGTGGTCAGTTGTCCGGTGTCCAGTCGGGGTTGCGGCCGAAGGCAGCCAGCAGGTGGTCCTGCTCGTCGGCGTCGTCGGGCACCCGTACCCCGGTCTGCACCAGGTTGTTGCTCCGGTAGTCGTCGATCTGGCCGGCGAACCAGCGGGCGGCCACGTGCACCGCGTCCGGGTCCAGGCGCGGTTGCGCCCCGATCGCCACCGCCACGTCCCAGCCGTGGACGAGATGCTCGGCGAGGAGCTGCTGGAGGTATTCCGCGGCCGGGGTCTCACCAGCGGAGAGATGCACGGCGCGGTCGAGTGTGCCGGGGTGGGTCGCGGCGATCTCGGCCTGCGCGGCCGCCTCCCGCGCCACCGTGATCGGGTCGGTGCCGAGTTGGTCGCCGTCGAGCCGGTCGCCCACCTCGTCGATGGTCCGGCCCGCGAGCAGCGGGACGCTCCACCGATCCTCACTCACCACGTGGTTGACCAGCGCGCGTACGTCCCAGTCCGAGCAGGGTGTCGGGTCGGACCACTGGCCGGGCTCGACCTGGTCCACCCGGTCGACGAATTCGGCCAGGCTCCGGCGGTACGCGTCCAGCAGGTCCATGCTGCCGATTGTTCCGGTAGTCGGGGGATGCCGCGCCGTTTTGCCTGCCCTGGGGGTGCGGGACCGGTGGCCGGTCGGCTCAGTCCAGTGCGACCGGATCCAGGCCGAGCTCTCGGGCGGTGACCAGCCGGACCCACTCGCCGAACTGCCGGCGGGAGATCACCCGGTCGTGCACGGCGAGTTGGACGGCAAGCCCGTCCATCACCGCGCTGATCCGCCAGGCGGCGCCGTCCGGGTCGGCGCACTGGAAGGTGCCGTCGGCCACCCCGGCGGAGATCACCGCGGCCAGGTCCTGCCGCCAGCGCAGGTCGAGTCGGCGGGACACCTTCTCCAACTCCGGGGTGCGCAGCGACTCGGACCATCCGTCGATCCACATCGACCAGGAGGTTGCCCGCCCGGCCGGCGTGTAGAGCTTGAGGATCCGGCGGAGCTTGGTCAGCGGTGGCGCCGAGGAGCGGGTCACCACGTCCAGTCGGGCCAGATCCTGCTCGACCGCGTACGCGAAGGCCTGCGCGAGCAGTCGCTCCTTCGTGGCAAAGTGGTAGAACACCAACGCCTGACTCACTCCGGCGGCCTGTGCCACATCGGCCGTCCGGGTGTTGGCCAGACCGCGCTCCACGATCACGTCACAGGCGGTGCGCAGCAGGGCATCCAGGCGGATCTCGGCCGCACGTCTCGTCACGACCGTTACCGTAGCCCATCCGATTGAACACGAACAGTGACGGCTGTGCCCGGATCCGCGCCGCGACAGTCGGAAGCCGGACAATTCCCCGGGGTGCCGTCAGTCGTTCCTGTGGGTGTGTTCGTCGAGGTCCGTCGCGATGAGGTGGCGGACAAGGCCCTGGTGGTGGGCGTTTGGCGCAATGATGGCCGTCGTTGTCGAGTGGGCGCCCGAGGGTGACGGTCGGTGGCCGCCGGTCGGCACCAGGCCAGCCCCCTAGGAAGCTAGCGGGTGGTGGTCTCCGTTCCCGCCTCGCGAGGAGGAGACGCGCCGAGGTGACCCCGAGTTGGCAGTCTTTCACCGGCTCGGCTAAAGTTCTCATCCGTCACCCGGGAACGCCGGGGGACGTGCGGACGTAGCGCAGCTGGTAGCGCATCACCTTGCCAAGGTGAGGGTCGCGGGTTCGAATCCCGTCGTCCGCTCGGAGCTGCCGCCACGCATGACGGGGGCAACCTCGGTGGGGTGGCCGAGAGGCGAGGCAACGGCCTGCAAAGCCGTGTACGCGGGTTCAAATCCCGTCCCCACCTCGGCAACAAGCACGGGCGATTGGCGCAGTGGGAGCGCGCTTCCTTGACACGGAAGAGGTCACTGGTTCAAACCCAGTATCGCCCACAGGTTAGATAGGCAGGTTGAACGGCCCGTTATCGGAAGTCCGGTAACGGGCCGTTGCTGTTGCGCCCCTTACGTTGGGAGCAACTTGGGAGCACTAGATCATCTTCCGCAGGCGGGTGTCGGGGTATCGGGTCGAGCGGCGCGGGTGTGACCGGGGTAGACGTTGATGGGTTGGGTGGTCTGCCAGCGGTGTTGTAGGGCGTGGGTGATGCGCTGATTGCATGGCGAGGGTGACGTGGCTGTAGATCCCGCGCACGCCGGGGATGCGGTGGCCGAGTCGTTGGACTTGGGCGATTTCGGGGATGTCGTCTTCGATGAGCCAGGTTTTGTGGGTGTGGCGCAGGTCGTGGAAGTGCATGCCTTCGATGACAGGTCCTGTGTGGGCGCGGCGGGATATGTTGGAGCGGCGGAGGTAGGCGCCGCGCGCGCCGCAGAAGATTTGGTCGGGGTCGTGGCTGTCGAATACCTCCTGTATGCCATGGGTCGGTGAGCGTGTGATGGCGCAGCCACGGAAATCTCCTCCAACCGAGCTGGTGGTGCCGGCGGGCATGGAAAGCGGCCGGCGCCGTGGAGGTGCCGGCCGCTGGATGGGCCTGGTGGAACGGGATGATTGGTTTCTGGGATTCGGTTGGAGCGTCAGCGGTCGAGCGACGCGATATCAGCCGGTCTGGGGCTTGTCGCGTCCGTGCCAGCGAGGTAATGGGTTCATCCGGGGTATGGCGGCGGCCGCGGCGTGCGCCCGTCGCGGAAGCAGCTGCCAACGCCGGGGCGGCAAACGGCCGAGACCACGGCGAGCGGCTCGAACGCCGACGTAGCCGTGTTCCTTCAGAGCCAGGACTACCCCGGCGGAGAGACCGAGGACCGGATCCCGGTCAACGAGCTCCTCGACTAGCCCTCTCCACCCGAAACGCCACCAACGCCGCCCTCGACACACCTGCGAATCGGACCGCGTTCCGTGCGCTTCTCCGTGCTAGCGCGATTATCCCCACCCTGCGGCGCAAGATCTTCGGCCCGTCGATCTAACCAACCAGACGCGGTCCTGTCTCTGCGGCAGGCGTCCCTCGCGGATCGCCGTACGGAGTACGCCGGCAATGCGGTCATGCAACGGACCGCTGCCCGAGCCGCCCAGAACCAACAGCAATTCATCCGACCTGCACCGGCCTTGTCGCTGCGGAGAGTCGCCTTGCCCAGGGAAGAACTTCCGCGCCCCGCCCCGGTCCGCCGGCCCCAGCACCAACGCGGTCAGGTGAAGTGACGTGGGTCAATGCAGTCTTTGGCGGATTGTTCGCCCCCTTCGCCTACCGATCGTCCAGCCTACCGATGGCCGCTATGTCACACCACCCAAGGCAACCCAGAGTGACGGCGTAGCAACAATCGGTCAACTTATGTAGGGTGTGTGGCGATCGTCCACGGTTGACATCACCTACGGGGGTGGGGCATTGACGCCGGTCTTTCGCTTTTTAGGTCCGTTGGAGATTTCCACTCCCCAATCAGCCGTGAGCCTTACTGCGCCGCGCCATCAGATCGTTCTCGCCAAGTTGTTGCTGGACGTCAACCATGTCGTACCGATCGACGACCTGGTCCGGGCGGTCTGGGACGCGGTGCCGCCGTCCACCGCGCGCACACAGATCCAAATCTGCATCTCGCGCATCCGGCGCGCCTTCAGCGACGCCGGCCTGGAGGCGCAGATCGCGAGCTACCGGCCCGGCTATCTCCTGCAGGCGGCCGAGGAAACGCTTGATGTATTCCATTTCAACCGGGCGATAGCGGACGGGCGGGCCGCCGCCGCCGACAACCGGCTGGACACCGCGGTGGAAAAACTTCGCGCGGGTTTGGGCATGTGGCGCGGCGAGCCATTCAGCGGCATCGACAGCTTGGCCATCAAGGCTGCGGCGGTCCGCCTGTCGGAGCGTCAACTCAATGCCTTGGAGGAATGCCATACGCTGGAGCTCAAACTGGGGCGCCACCACGATCTGATTGACGAATTGATGCACCTTGTGCAGAGGCACCCGCTGCACGAGCAGGCCCGTAGCAATTTGGTTCTGGCGCTGTACCGCTGTGGACGACAGGCAGAAGCGCTTGAGGCGTACCGGGAGGCGCGGCATACCTTCGTCACTGAGCTGGGGATCGAGCCGGGTGAGGATCTGCGCCGCTTGGAACAGGCGATCCTGCTCGCAGACCCGGAGCTCGACGTGCCGGGGGCCTCGGAACAGACAAAGGCGTGGGCTCTTGCCTGTCCCCCCGAACCGCCGGCAGTCGTGGAAAGTGTTCGGGTACCGCGCATGCTACCTGCGGATGATCCCGCCTTTACCGGGCACGACGACACCGTGGTCGAGATGATGCGGCACCTCGGGGGCGATTCCGGGCAAGCACGTTCGCTCACCGTTAGCGTCATCACTGGGCGTGCGGGGGTGGGCAAGACCGCCCTTGCCGTCCGCGTCGCACACCGGCTGGCGACGGAGTTTCCGGACGGCCAGATCTACCTGCGGCTCGACAAGGCGGAGGGCCAGCAGGCCGGCGTGCGGGAAACGCTCAACCGCATGTTGCGGATGTTGGGTGTGTCGGGCTGCTGGGGCGTCGACGACACCGAAGAAGTCGCGTCGCTGTACCGCAGCGCGGTGAACGGGCGCAGGCTCCTCATCGTGCTCGACGAGGTACGCGACGAGGCTCAGATCACCCCCCTGCTACCCGGATCGTCGACCTGTGCGGTCATCATCACGAGTCGACAGCGGATGGTCCGGATCCCCGGGGCTCAGTTGATTGAGATCAACGATCTGAGTTTCCAGCACGCCACCGAACTGCTCACCGTGCTCGTCGGCGGGGCGCGGGCCTCCGCCGAACCTGCCGCGGTCCTGGAGTTGATCGACATGTGTGGCGGTCTGCCGTTGGCACTGCGGATCGCCGGCGCGCGACTCGCCGCTCGGCCACACTGGGCGATAGCACAGCTCAACGAGCGGATGGCCGACGAACGACACCGGCTGGATGAGCTTGTCCATGGCGGCCTCGGGGTGCGGGAAGGCATGGCGGCCGCCTACGCCAGCGTCCCACCCTCGGCGCAGAACCTCTTCCGGCTTCTGTCGCTGTTCGACGTCCCGGACCTTCCCGGCTGGATCGCCGGACCGGTGCTGGGGACGGAGTCGGCCGGCGAGGATCTGGAGCACCTCGTGGATGCTCGCTTGATAGAGGCCCGGCAGGACCACGGCGTCATGGCCAGATACCACCTCCACAAGCTGATTCAGGTCTACGCCCGCGAGCTACTTGCCGACCAGGAGAGCGATCGGTTGCGTGCCCTGGCCATCGAGCGCGCCACTGGTGCCTGGCAGTTCTTGGCCGACGAGGCGCATCGACGCCTGCACGGCGGCGACTACATCGTTCTCCACGGCGCCGCGGCCCGGTGGTCTCTGCCGCCCGAGGTGGTCAACCGGCTGCTCAGGGATCCGTTGGAGTGGCTGGAGAGCGAGCGGACGGCCCTCGTCGACAGTGTTCGTCAGACGGCCGAGGTTGGCTTGTCCGAAAGTTGCTGGGACTTGGCTATCACGCTTGTGGCGCTGTTCGAGGCGCGCGGCTACTTCGACGACTGGCGTGACACGCATGCTGTCGCACTGGCCGCCTGTCGTCAGACAAATAATCAGCGCGGTGAGGCGGTGATGCTCTACTCGCAGGGAACCCTGAGCATGTTCGAGCAACGCTACGACGAGGCGGCTGCACGTTTCTCCCTGGCCAGGCGGGTCTTCGAGAAGGTGGGTGAGGTGCACGGGCTGGCGCTGTGTCTGCGAAACATGGCTTTCCTGGACCGAGTCGGGGGCCGATCGAAGCTCGCGGAGCAGCGCTATCAGCGGGCGCTCGAGTTGATGCGCAAGGTGCAGGACCCGGTCGGCGAGGCGCATATCCTGAGCAACGTGGCGCAACTTCGAATGGACTCCGACGATTTGGATGCCGCCGAAGAGATGCTGGACAAGGCCATGGCGATAGCCGTGGGTATAGGTAACCGGCGCGTGCAGGCGCAGGTGCATCATTCTTACGGTGACATTTGTCTGTCTCGCGGCCAGGCGGCAGCGGCCGAGAAGGAATTCCGGCAGGCGCTGGACATGGTGCGCGAGGTGCGGGATCAGGCAGAGGAATCGTATGTGCTATGTGGCTTGGGGCTGGCGCAGGTACGCCTGCGTCATTTCGAGGACGCCTCGCGGACACTGCGTCATGGCTACGCTCTCGCTGAGGCGGGCACCGACCTGACTCTGGTCGGACGATTCTATGTCGCCTACGCCGAAATGGACAGCATGCTGGGTGACTACGACGGAGCAACCTACTGGGCTGATCGGGCAGTGAAGAATTTCGGCGAGAAGAGCGCGGCGGTCTGGCGTGCCATTGCCTTCCGGCTCATCGATGAGATCCGGCAGGCCCGGTCAAGTGTGAACCGTGCTGGGTACAGCCGGCCGACCGACCTGGCGGCCCCGCCTGATCCGCCACGCCAGCAGTAGCCCGGCGCCCACGAGCAGCTCGGCCACGATCACACAGGCGCGGCTGGCCACGGCAGCTACCACCGCCGCGGGAACCGGCAGGGCGACCGTCAAGGCGCCCACGATCAGCAGGTCCTTCGCCCCGGCGCCGTCGGGCAGCACCAGGATCAGGGCAGCCGCCGCAGACGCGAAGGCGTAGGCGCCGACCGCTATGGACAGCGCCTTCAGCGGCGGGCCACCGAGCGCTACGGCGAGCAGCCACAGGTGCACCCCGCCCACCGTCCACGCGCAGATCTGACACAGCATGGCGAGCCGGAGTGCCCTGGGTTCCACCAGTTGGGTGACGGGTTCACGCCGGAGCAGGCGCGCGGCCCAGGCGGTCGCCTGGATGACACCTCGAGGGCGCCACACCACCGTGCAACTGAGCACCACCGGAACCACCAGCCAGGCCCAGTGGCCGTGCAGGACCAGCGGGGCGGCGAGCAGGCCCACGGACGCGGCGGACAGGAGGTTCACCACCGCCACGAGTAGGTATGCCACCACCATCCGGCGTGGCTCAACCCCGATGCGTCGTCCGACGTGTACGGCGGCCAGAGCCTGGAACCAGGGCCCCGGCAGGTAGGTACCGACAATCGCGGCAAAGCACACAAGAGCGCCGTCGAACAGGTTGAGCTGGGAGCCCAGGGCCGCCAGGACGTAGCGCCATGCCTGGATCCCGAGCAGCAACCAGCAACTACTCGCGGCCACCGCCGCCAAGAGGTACCACCGCACCTCTGATCGACCGAGCAAGTGCATGACCTGCATGTCCTCACCGGTCACCGCGCGCACCACGCCCACGCCGGCAGCGATCAGGAAGGTGGCCACGAGCCCTCTTCGGATCCAGGTGCGAGCGACCCCGACTCGAGCTGAACCAGTCATGAGGCGGCCCGCTCTCGTGCTGCCGGTTGGCAGCGTACCGACGCGGTCATGTCCTGAGCCAGATGGTCGGACAGACGCGGGCTCTGGCGCAGCCGGTAGTCGGAGAGCTGGACCGGGCCGCGGGTGAAGGTCCAGTCCAGGCGCCAGAGCTTGGGCAGGGACCACCCGGTGTCCGCGGCCGGGAAGGTGACCGGAAGTCCTCGGACGTTGCCTGGATTCCACCGTCGCAGATCGTCGCCGACCTGCACGAGGCTGCCCATCCACGGCGAGTTGAAGTCGCCGGCTACCAGCAGTGGGTTGGCGTTGCCGTCTATGTCGTCCCGTAGCGCCTCCAGCTCCCGCTGCTGCCGGTTGTACTGACCGTGGGCGAACGAGTAGTACTTCGCAGTCAGCGGATTGAGCCGAGGGTCGATGGGTTGCGGAATGTGGACGTTGTACACCGAGAGGATGCAGCCGCCCACCCGCAGGTCGGTCCGCTGGGCCTTGTTGCCACGCCAGTACCAGTCGTCCGAATTTTCTCCCACGGCTCGCGGATGGGTGGCCGCGACGGGTACTCGGGAGAGGGTGACGAGTTCCCCCTCCACATTCACCTCATAATCCGGGAATTGACTCTGAATCTCGTTGTGGTCGTCGAGAGCGATCGGCCCCCCGCGCCAGAACAGATGTTCGCTGAGCAGGTAGACATCGGCGTTCTGCTGATGCAGGTACGCGTAGAATGCTTGGGGGCTGTCGATGTCGCCCCCATAATCCAGGTACCCCGTTCCGGAGTGCCAGTACCCCGTGTTCCACGCAAAGACCTTGACGGATTGCCCTCCGGTCGCGGCCTGCGCCGGCTGGGTGCCCGCTGTTGTCGGGAAGCCGGCCAACGGGACGCCGATCGCCAACGTGGCCACGAGCAGCAGGGCAACCGGTTTGGCGACAGCGCGGGCGAAGGGGACGAGGAGAAGCAGGGCGGCCGGAACGGCCACCAACAGGAACGGCGGCATGGGCTCGATGAACATCCACAGCCACCAGCGTCCGGTGAGAACAAGGTGAGCCAGTAGAAACAGTGCCCAACCGAACGCCGCAGCCAGCACCAGTCGTTGACGCAGGCGGCGGAACCTGGCTCGGCGCAGCCAGCCCCGGTTGCCGCCTGGGCCAGCTTCTTCCGGATGCCCGGCATTGGATGACGTGGTGGTGGTCATGAGTTCCCCAATCAGGCCGACGGGTCAGGACAGCACGAAGCTCGCACTCGCGGCGGCCAGCATGAACAGGCCGGCGCCAATGACGAGAGCCCGGTCGCGGAGCAGCGAATGCACCGGGTCGGCGCTACCACCCTTCACCCCGACGACGTGCAGGTAGCGGAACAGGCCAAACAGCAGCAGGGGCAACAGGAGCACCGACGCCAAATCGGCGTGAGAGCTCATGCGCTCGTTGATGTAGAACAGGAAGGTAACCGTGGTGAGCCCGGCGCACAGCACCAGGAGCTGATCGATGAACTCCGCGGAGTACACACCAATCACCGGGCGGCGGGCCTCCTCCGGGAGGGAGAACTCCCGTCGCCGTTTCGCCAGGATGGGCAGCAGGCACAGCAGGAAGATCGACTGGAGCAGCCAACCTGAGGGTCGCACGTCGACGGCCAGGTAACCGGCGAGGATGCGGAGTTCGAAGCCGGCGGCAACGACGATCATATCGACCATCGGTACGTGCTTCAGCCAGCGACTGTAGGCGATGTTGAGGACGAGGTATCCGGCCAGCGGCCACATGAGCACGGGCATGACCGTGACGACCAGCACCACCAGCAGCGCCAGCAGCCCTACCCAGTATCCGGCGGCCACCGCCACGGAGACCCGCCCGGATGCGATGGGACGTTGTCGTTTGGTCGGGTGTCGCCGATCCCGCTCACGGTCGGCGATATCGTTTCCCACGTACACCACTGCGGAAGCCAGGATGAACATCATGATGGCGCCCAACAGATGCACCAGTCCGTCGAGGGTCCAGGCACCGCGTTCGAGCAGGGGCAGCGGCACCACGAGTAGGCTCTTGACCCATTGCACTGGCCGGATCAAAGTCACGAGGTCGCGCAGCCTCGTTCTCTGTCGCACGACCAACGCGAGCTCATCCCGGTCGAGGTACACCTGAGACATGCAGATCACCTCCACTGAGCCGGTACGAATCAGAAAAAGACCTTGGCGAGCTTGAGGGCGCCCTGGCTCCATGGCTCGCTGCTCGTGACACCACGCCGCGCCGGCCGGACAGTGCGATTGGCGCGCCACCAGTCGAAGGCCCGCAACAAGGCGTCCTCATTCGACAGGCGAGGTTCGAAGTTGAGCCTGTGGCGGGCGTGCTCGGTGCTGACGTACGAGTCGGCCAGCAGCTTGTGCAGCAACCGGCCGTACACCGGCGAGAGCTTCCAACGTTCGAGATACTCAAGGACGGCCACCGCGGGGCGCGCCGGGACGGAAATCACCCGCTTGCCGTGGCCCACGTGATCGAGTACGGATTGAAAATCCTCGCGCAACGTTCCGAAACTGCTCGCGGCAATGTTGTAGGTGTCGTTCGCTGCCGTCTCCGAGGCGCGCAGCGAGGTGCACACCGCTTCGACCAGGTCGTCGAGGCCCAACATCTGGATGCGGACGTCGCCTCGACCGAGAACCGGGAAGTGCCGCCCCTCGTCGGCCCACTCGAACAGCATCGCGAACAGTCCCATGCGACCGACACCCAGGAAGGTCTTGGGACGCAGGATAGTGACACAGGCACCGCCCTGCCGGTGCTGCTCGGCGAGTTCCTCCGCTTCGGCCTTGGCGCGGCCGTAGACGTCCACCGGGGCCCGTGGATGGCTCTCCGGCGTCGGCACCACCTGCGGTAGGCCGTAGACCGACGTCGACGAGACGTGCACGATCCGAGAGACCCGCGCCGCGCGCGCCGAGCTGAGCACATTCGCCGTGCCGTCGGCGATGACGGACCGGATTTCGCCCTCGGGATAGCTCGGCAGTGCGGCCGCGCAGTGCACGACGGCGTCGACACCGTCGAAGGCCCCAGCGACCACCCGGCTGTCCCGCACGTCCCCGACGTGCGGTACCAGTCCGGGAACGGCCGGCACGGCGCGGAGGTCGACCGCGTGCACGCGAACCCCGTCACTGAGGAGCCGGCGGGTGAGTTCGGAACCCAACACGCCGGCGGCTCCGGTTACTGCGACAGTTGTCATGTGTCCTCCGCTCACCACAGCCGACTCACCTGCTCCCGCACGAAGCGCGTCAACAATTTCGGCATCCCGACCTCCAACACCTGCTCGAAGGCGCTGAGGAAGTACTCAATCTCGGTGTCCCCGGCGATCAGGGGCGGGCTGATCGCCAGCGGACTCAGCCCATTGAGCGTGTAGTACGTGTAGATGCCGTGCTCCCGGTGCAGAGCGTCGATCACTGCGGAGGTGATGACCTTGGTCCGGAACAGGGGGTCGCGGGCGACCGACACCGGCAACAGTTTTCCGGCAAGGTCGAGGAGTCGCGGCCCGCCACACAGGAACACTCCGAAGAGCGCGCCGGACCCGCGTACGTCGGCGATCGCTTCCGGGTGGGCCTTCTGGATCCTGGCCAACCCCGGGGCCAGCAGGCGCTCGATCTGCCGAGCGCGCCCTGGATAGTCGTCCTCCACAGCTATGGAGATCGCTTCGATGGCGGTCGCGGTCTCCTCACCAAAGCCGTAATAGGTCGTACTGGTGCTCTGCAGGAGAGCGTCCTTCATGTTGTCGTAGGCTTTGCGAAACACCGCATCCCGGGCCACGAAGGCGGAGATCGACGACTTGCCGCCGCCGAAAGACTTCGAGGTGGTGAGGATGTCGGGCACCAGATCCTGGTGCCGCATAAAGTAGAACATCGTGCCTGTTTTGCCCCAGCCGGTGTAGATCTCATCGAAGATGAGGATGATTTTTTCGGCGGTGCAAAGCTCACGCAAGCCATACAGGAATTCGGGCGAACACCACTGCATGGTGGAGGCACTGAACGGCTCGATGAGGAGCGCGTAGACGTCGCAGCTTCCGTCCGTTCGCCGCGACGACGCCACCGCTTCGCGGACAGACTCCAGGTCGCCGTAGGTGAACGTGCGAATTCCCGGGATCGTTGGGAAGGCGAAGTGGGCCTGCGCACTGCCGGTGAGACCGCCGGAGCCGAGCAGTTTGCCGTGGAAGGCGATGTCGGCACGCAGTACGGTCCCGCGCTGCCCCCCATGGTATTTGTAGGCCAGCTTGACCGCGCCCTCCACCGCCTCCGCGCCGGAGTTGGGGAAGAACGACATGTTGAGGTCGCCCGGCAGGACCTGGGCGAGGTTGTGGCTCAGCGCCGCGATGTACGGTGAGAAGATCGTCTTGTGGACCTCCATCCGATGGCGCTCTTGAAAACGGCGGCGAGCGGCGAGCAGCCGAGGGTGGTTGTGCCCGTGGTTGAGCACGCCGACCCCGCCGGTGAAGTCGAGGATCTGGCGACCTTCTCTCGTGTACAGGTACGCCCCCTCGGCCCGGTCGATCAACTCGCGACCGAAGCCGAACGAAGTCATGAGCTTCACCTGCGACCTGTTCACGTACTTGCGGTACAGCTCCTGCACCTCGTCGACATCGAGGTTTTCCGCCTGCCCCAGATCGATGAGTTTCGCCATGCGCCCCTCCTGTGGGTCGTCAGCGTCGTTCGTGGTTCGCTACGACTATGGTGGAGCCGGCTATTCCTGTGCTGTCGTTGCGTTATCGGCCGTGTCGTAGACGATCGAGAGTGCGGAGGCGGTCAAGGATTGAACGAGGATAGTCGATAGATAGAGTGATGGGTTTTACTGGCGGTACCTATCGTCATCCGGATGTCGGAGGAACGCATGGAGCCGCTGGTTTCGATCGTCGTGCCCAACTACAACGGGGCCGACACGCTTCCCCTGTGTCTGCGTTCGCTACAGGGTCAGACCTACCCGAACATCGAGATCATCATCGTCGATGATGGTAGTTCCGACGACTCGCTGGCGATTGCGAAGCGGTTCGGTGTCACCGTGACGAGCACCGGTTCCAACATGGGTTGCGGCGTGGCACGAAACACGGGCGTAGCGCGATCCACCGGGGAGATCGTGTTTTACGTCGACTCGGACATCGCGTTGGCTAGTGACGCCGTGGCCTCCGCTGTGGCAATTCTGCGCGGTGACTCGACCATCGGTGCGGTCTGTGGCGTCCAAGACGCAGAGCCGCTGGTGAACCGCACGCTGGTCGCCCAGTACCGAGGTTTGCAATACCACTACTGGTCGGCCAGTTCGGTAGGCGACGTGTCGTTCATGTTTCCCTCGCTGTGTGCCATCCCGACGAAGGTGCACACCGAGATCGGCTCCTTCAACCCGAAGCTGAAGCAGACGGAGGAGGTCGACTTCGGCTACCGGTTGTCACAGCGGTACCGCCTCCGGCTCAGCCAGGCGGTGCGGGGAAGGCACGCCCACGATCCCAGGTTGCGGATCCTCCTCCGTAAGCTGTTCCACCGGGCCCGACTACGCGTGCCGCTCTACGCGGATGCCCGTCACTTCGCCAACGGGTTCGAAACACGTCAACGAGCGTGGGCTAGTCTCGCGGCGGCGGCATCGCTGCCCGCATTCCTGCTTCCGCTCATCTTGGGGCCGGCTGGGCTGCTCGGCCCTGTGCTGATGTTGGCAGTGTCGATCGCGTGCGATGCGGGCATGTACAGGTTCGTCTTCCGCCGGCGTGGACTGGCGTTCCTGGCCTTCTTTGTAGCGACCCACTATGTGGTGAACCTGACGATCGTCGCGGGCGTCGCCGTCGGTGCGGTCCAGTGGTCGGCCTCCAGGACGTTCCGTCGGCTCTATGAAGAGCACGATCTCCAGCCGGCGAGCTGACCGGCCGCGGGGGGCGACCGCATGCTGGGCGGGGTCGGCGGTCTGCGGCGCCCCCACAGGGCCAGGTCGAGCACCAGGGCGCCGGGGAAGCCGACCACCGACATGGTCGTGTTGCTCCTGGTCAGGGCATCGGGGACCGTTCCTTGACACGGAAGAGGTCACTGGTTCAAACCCAGTTTCGCCCACCGGCTAGATAGGCAGTGCAGCAGGCCCGTTACCGGCTTCCGGTAACGGGCCTGCTGCTGTTCGGGCCGCACCCGAGGCGTTCGACGAACGACCCGCGCACGACCGGGACAGCGCCGGTGCGGCTCCGCATGGCACGCTTCCCGCGCGACGATCCATCGACGCGCACGGGCGGGGGGCGGACCATGACCGGGGCGGCTGCACTATCCGACAGCGCCGAACCATCCGACAGTGCCGGAGCGGGTCCCGCCCGCGCACCGAGGGTCTCGATCGTCGTGCCGGTGCACAACGAGGAGGAGAACATCGGGCCGTGCCTCGATGCGGCTCTGCGGCAGACGACGCCGGCCGACGAGATCATCGTGGTGGACAACGCCTCCACGGACGCGACGCGGGCCCGGCTGGCCGGGTACACCGATCGGGTCGTGCTGCTCACCGAACCGCAGTTGGGTGTCCTGGCCGCCCGCAACCGTGGCCTGATGGCGGCCACCGGCGACGTGATCGGTCGGATCGACGCGGACACCAGGCTGCCGCCGTACTGGGTGGAGGCGGTCCGCCGGGTCTTCGCGGACGGCACCGTCGCGGCGGTGACCGGTCCGGTGACCTACTACGACATCCGCTTTCCGGCGGCCCTCAACGCGGTGGACCGGACACTGCGCCGGGCGTGGACACTGCCGAGCCGGCAGCGGCTCGACTGGCTGTTCGGCGCGAACATGGCGGTCCGGGCTCGGGCCTGGCACGCCATCCGGACCGACCTCTGCGACGATCGCCGCTACCACGAGGACCTCGACCTCGGCATCCACCTGCGGCGGGCCGGCCACCGGGTGGGCTTCGCCGCCGACCTCCGGGCCGGCACCTCGGCGCGCCGTTTCCGGAACGACCCGGCCGACTTCTGGGCGTACCTGCGGATGATCGACGCCTCCTACGCCAGCCACTCGGGGCGGGCCGGTAGCGCCAGCTACTGGCGGGCCTGGCTGACCAGCCGGCTGATCATGCTCTGCTACCTGCCGTTCCGGGCGCTGCACCGGGCCCACCCGACCTACACCGCCGCCGCACCCCGGAAGAACCCGATGGCGGCGGAGCCGTCGCGGCCGTGATCCACGCGAACACCGCGTTTCCGCGAAACCGAGTGGAGTACGGGGTTCCTAGAAGGTGAGGATGCGGAACTCGCCCACGGGCCGGAAGCCGAGGCGACGGTAGACCGGCTCGCCGATCGCGGACGAGGTGAGGGCGGCGGTGCGGGCGCCGCGCTCGCTGGCCAGGTTGAGTGCGGCCCGGGTCATGGCCGCGCCGATGCCCCGGCGGCGGTGCTCGGGCTGCGTACCCACGAAGTAGAGGGTGACCAGCCCGTGGCTGAGCCAGGCGACGGCCGTTCCGACCACCTGGCCGTCGTCGAGGCGGCCGGCGAGTCTGAGCACGGTGCCGTCCCCGGTGAACGCCTTCTCCCGTTCGGTCGTCGCGGTCAGCGCGCCGGCCGGGATTCCGGACACCCGGGCGTAGGCCGCGACGAACGTGGCCAGGTCTGTGGTTTCGGTGATGTGCAGGCCCGTCGGCGTCGGGACCTTGGCCGCCGCGTCGATCGTCACGGTCATGATCGGCAGGCGGGCGATCTCGGCCGCGCCGAGGGAGAGCAGACCGTCGGCGGTCCCGGCGTCGCTGTCCGGGCCAACCCACCAGACCCGAGGTACGCCGTGCAGGCGCTGCCGGGCCTCGACGAGCGCGTCCCGCGGCGTGCGCCCGGCCACGCGCAGCACGCCGTTGAGGGTCGCGTGCGGCACCTCGCTGCGGTAGGTCGGAAGGTCCGGCCCGCCGGCCACCCCGATGTTCCAACCGAGCAGGTACGCCCGGTGCGCGGCCAGCAGCGTGTCGAGAGACCCCATGATCCGGATGTTAGCGCGTCGCCTCAGCCACCCTCAGCTGCGGAAACGGATCGATGCGACGACTGTGACCGGCGGTACTTTGTCGATCGTTCCAGATAACGGGTAGCGTTCGGGCATGGCACGTACCCGCGAGTTCGACCTCGACGCCGCGGTCGACGCCGCGATGGACGTGTTCCGGAGGAAGGGCTACGAGGGCACCTCGATGCGCGACCTCGCGGAGGCGACAGGCCTCGGCAGCGGCTCGATCTACGCCGCCTTCGGCAGCAAGGACGGCCTCTACCTCGCGGTGCTCGACCTGTACCGGCAGCGTTACGCCGCACCGATGGTCGATCTGCTGCGCTCCGGCAACGACGCGCGGGCGGTCCTCCGTGAGGTGTTCGTCGGTGCGGTGGACGACATCACCGGCGACGGCCGGCACCTCGCCTGCCTCATCGTCGGCGCGTCGATGGAACGGGCACACCAGGACCTGCGGGTCGCCGAGCGGCTCCGCTCCACCACCCAGTCCCTGGAGTTGGCGCTCTACGACCTGCTCGCCGAGGCGCAGTTGCGGGGCCAGATCACGTCCGATCGCAGCGCCACCGACCTGGCCGGCTTCCTGGTGACCAGCCTTCAGGGGCTGCGGGTGATGGGTGCCATCAACCCGGACCGGGCGGCGCTGACCCGGTACGCCGAGGTCGCGCTCACCTGCCTGGACTGACCGCCGGACGACGTGGTCGGCCTGTCGATCAAACCAACCTATGAATTTCCAATTTGTCCCGTCATGAGGGGATTGCCATGTCCACGATCGGCGTCGGCATCATCGGCGCGAGCACCAGCGGATGGGCCTCCACCGCACATGTGCCCGCCATCGCCGCGACACCCGAGTTCACGCTCCGCGCGGTGAGCACGTCCCGCCCGAGCAGCGCCGAGGCCGCGGCGGCCAGGTACGGCGTGCCCGCGTACCACGACCACCGCGACCTGATTCGCCATCCCGGCGTCGATCTGGTCGTCGTGGCGGTGAAGGTCACCGAGCACTTCACGCTCATCTCCGCGGCCCTGGACGCGGGCAGGATGGTCTACAGCGAGTGGCCGCTGGGCAATGGCCTGGCCGAGGCCCATCAGTTGGCAGACCGGGCGGAGAAGGCGGGCATCCGCACGGTGGTCGGCCTCCAGGGGCGGTACGCCCCCGAGGTCCAGTACGCCCGGGAGTTGATCCGCGACGGGTACGTCGGCAAGGTGCTCGGCACCACGATGGTCGGCTCGGGAATGGTCTGGGGTGGTGAGGTCGCCGACCCCAGCCAGGCGTACTGGTTCGACAATGCCAACGGCGCCACACCGCTCACCTCCGCCACCCTGCACGCCCTCGACCCGCTGCACTTCGTCCTCGGTGAGTTCGACTCGGTGGCCGCGAACCTCGTGGTCGGCCGCAAGCAGGCGACGCTCGCGACGGACGGCAGCGCCATTCCGGTTACCGTGCCGGACCAGGTCTCGGTGATCGGCACCCTCGACGCTGGGGCGGCGGCGTCCATCTTCTATCGAGGCGGGGTGTCCCGGGGGGACAACTTCCGGTGGGAGATCAACGGCAGCGAGGGTGACCTGGTGCTGACCGCCGGCTGGGGCAACATGCAGGTCGCCGAGCTGACCCTCGCCGGAGGCCGGGGCGCCGACAGCGCCGTCCAACCACTGGAGGTGCCGGCGTCCTACCTGGACGGCGTGCCGGCCGAGCTGAGTCGTTCCGTGGCCGGGGGTGTGGCCCGGCTCTACCGACAGCTTGGCCGGGAGTTGGCCGACGGCACACGGACCGTCCCCGACTTCGCGCACGCCCTGGGTCGGCACCGGCTCATCGACGCGATCGAGCGGGCCTCCGCCACCGGCACGACCCAGTCCCTGGCCCGACCCGCATGACGAGGAGCCCGAGGATGAGAGCGGTCGGACTGCTGCGCTACGGCGGGCCGGAGGTGCTGCGGGTGGTCGAGCTGCCAACGCCGCACGCCGGCCCCGGTGAGGTCCGCATCCGGGTACGCGCGGCGGCGGTGAACCCGGCGGACACCCTGATCCGGGCCGGTATGACGCCGGTGCGACTGCGCGGCACCGACCCGCTGCTGCCCGGTCTGGACATCGCCGGCACGATCGACGAGGTGGGTCCCGGGGGCAGTGGTGCGCTCGCCCCGGGTGACCCGGTGATGGCCATGGTCAACCCGACCCGGGAGGCCGGCGGTGGGTACGCCGAGTGGGTGGTGCTTCCGGAAACCTGGGTGGTGCCCGCGCCGGCGGGCGTCTCACCCGCCCACGCGGCTACGCTGCCGATGAACGGGTTGACCGCCCTGCACGCGTTGGACCAGTTGCGGCTGCCGCCGGGCAGCACCCTCGCGGTGACCGGTGCGGCCGGCGCCGTCGGCGGGTACGCGGTACAACTCGCCAAGGCCGCCGGTCACCGCGTGTTGGCCGACGCGGCGCCCGGTGACGTCGAACTGGTCGCCGCGCTCGGCGCCGACGTGACGGTGGCCCGAGGCCCGGGTGTCGCCGACCGCTTCCGGGAACACGCCCCGCACGGCGTGGACGCCGCGGTCGACGCGGCGTTGGTCGGCGGCGCGCTGCTGCCCGCGGTCCGCGACCGTGGCGCCGTGGCGCTGCTGCGCGGCGGGCCGGATCCGCTGTTGCTGGCCCAGGCCAACCAACGGGGGATCGGGATGGTGGCTGCCTACGTGCATGACTATGACGGGCGCCGCGACAAGCTCGACCTGCTTCGGCAGCTCGCCGAGGAGGGTGCGCTGAGCCTTCGTGTCGCCGGCCGGTTTCCACCGCAGGAGGCGGCCCGCGCGCATCAGCTCCTGGAAGCCGGAGGGGTACGCGGCAGGTTGGTCATCGAGTTCTGATCCCGCCGGTGGCCGGCTGCCCTCATCGGGACGGCCGGCCCGGCAGCGTCGGCGGTGGGGAATGATCGTGTCACAGCGGCGGGGCGATGTCCCGCCGCTCCTCGACCCGCTGGTATTCGACCGGCTGCTCGGTGGTGGTGACCACCTCGCGGCGGCGGCCCCAGATCAGCGTGGTCATGATCAGGCCGAGCACGCCGGCTCCCATCAGGATCCAGCCGACCACGTCGAGGTTGATGCCGCCGACGCTCGCGTCCAGTGCGAAGGTGAGGATCGCGCCGAGCGCGATCAGGAAGATGCTGGTGCCGATACCCACGACAGCCTCCTTAGGGGGGTGTGGTGCGCTGTCGAGCCCATCAGTACCCCGGCAGGGACCAGCGCAACCGCGACCGGACAGGGTGCCGTGCCAAGCGATCTTGGCATCGGGTAGAGTTCACCTGTCGCCGGCGCTTGTCGGGGACGTGCGGACGTAGCGCAGCTGGTAGCGCATCACCTTGCCAAGGTGAGGGTCGCGGGTTCGAATCCCGTCGTCCGCTCTCGATGCGCCCCACGGGGGCACCACGGGCGATTGGCGCAGTGGGAGCGCGCTTCCCTGACACGGAAGAGGTCACTGGTTCAAACCCAGTATCGCCCACCATCCAGGCAAGCGGGTTGGTCACTCGCCGGCGCGGAGCACCTCACTCAGCCGGTCGCGGCGTCGCAGCGCCGACTCGACAGGCACGACCGCGGCGGCCGTCGCCAGCAGCGCCACGCTCACCAGGCCCAGCAACCACCACGGCAGGACCGCCGCCGGGTCGGCGGATTGGCCGGTGAGCAGCCGCAGGTCTAGCGGGCCGAGCGTGAGGCGCGCGAGCAGGGCTCCGAGCAGCGGGCCGCACACCGCGGTGACCACGACCGGCGGCAGCAGCTCTCCGGCGGCCACCCAGCGGGCGTCGCGTGGCCGCAGGCCGAGGGTCCGCAGCCGGGTCAGGGTCTGCCACCGCTGCGACGCGCCGGCGGCGGCGGCGAGCGTGAGGCCGAGCAACCCCAGCGCCAGCAGCACCGCGGCGGCCGTCCATGCCAGCCGTAGCAGCCCTGCGGTCAGCGGCGACACCCGCTGCGCCCGCTGGACGTCCGCGCGCAGCACGACGTCGGCGGCGACGCCGGTGTTCGACACGGCCCGCGCCGCGCCGGGGCCGGTCACCCAGACGGTGTTCGCCACGGCGGGCAGCCCGGCGTCGGCGAGCGCCGTGGCGTCCACGATGACGACGTCGTCGGCGCCGCCGACGGAGGGAGCGGTACCGACCGCGGCGAGACCGATCGCCGGGGCGTCGTCCCGGGACAGTTGCAGCCGCGTGCCGGTCCGCAGACCGCCGTCGCTCGAGCGGACCAGCGCCGGGACGTCCCCGGAGCCACGACCGGGTGCGGTGAGCCGGGCCAGCGCCGGTGCGTCGGGCAGCGGAGTGGTGGCCAGCAGCCGCTGGAACGCGGCGGCGTCCACGACGACCAGGCGTGGGGTGAGCGGTGTCGAATCGGTGGAGACGCGTGCCGAGTCGGTCACCTGCGCGACGACGACCTGCCCTACCCCGGGCGCGGCGGCGATGCGCTCGGCGAGTGCGGGCGTGGCGGCCTCGGTGTCGGCGCCGACGTCGACGCGGGCGTCCGCGCCGACGGTGCTCCACGCGCCGTCGGCCAGACCCCGGTTGACTGTGGTGCCGAGGATGAGCGCGAACGACGCGAGCGCCGTGGTGCCGACCAGAACCAGCAGTGGCAGCGCCCGCCCGGCCGTCGTGGCCGCCTGGGCGGCACCGAACACGGCCAGCGGGCGGCGTGAGCGCAGGGCCCCTCGGAGCGCGAACCGCGCCCCGAGGGGCAGGAGCCGGAGCAGGACGAGCGCGCCGACGAGCGCGCCCAGAGCGGGGGCGCTGATCGGCAGGATCAGGTCGCCGGTCAGCTCACCGGTGGCGCCGTCGGAGGCGACGGGCAGCAGCCCGCGCTGGTGCAGTGTGACGAGGGCGGCGACCGCGGCGATCAGGACAGCGGCCTCCACGGCGGCGCGGCGCAACCGACCGGTGGCCCGGATCCAGCGCCGAGCGGCCTGGTTGGCGGGTTGGCGCCGGTCGCGGCTGGCACGGGCGGCGGCGAGGGTGCCGAACGCCGGCCCGGCGAGGGTACCGGCCAGGACCACGGGAACGGCCCAGGTCCAGGAGACGCCCGGAGCGACGGCGCGGGCGAGCGCGAGCCCGACGGCGGCGGCCGACAGGGACACGACTGTGGATTCGATGGTCAGTTCCGTACCGAGGTCGGGTAGTGCCGCGCCCCGCTGCCGGGCGGCGCTCAGCACCGGGGTACGGCGGCGGACCAGCAGGTCGGCGGCGAGGAGCAGGACCAGCACGGTGGCGGTCAGCACGCCAGCGAGCAGGACGGCGGCCTGTGCGAAAGCCGCGCTGCTCCGGGCACGGGCGTCGCGCAGGGTGGCGTCCAGCTGCGATTCCCACTTCAGGGACTGGTCGCGGGCACCGGATGAGCCGGAGGCCGCCTTGAGCTTGACCACCTTGCTGGCGAGCGGCGCGGTGGCGTCCCAGGTGAGCGCGTCGGGGTCGGGGGCGAAGTGGATGGTGCGGCGTAGTTGGCCCTCGGCGACGGCGAGCCGGGCGTCCGGCAACGACTCGCGCGACAGCAGGCCGGCGAACCGGGTGGTCCCCGTGCCGTCGGCGCCGGGCACGGGGCGCAGGAGCGCCGGGGCGAGTCGCCAGGCCGGGTCGGCGCTGTCCGCGGGTCGGTAGATCCCGCTGATCCGGACGTCCGTGTCGCTGCCCAGGGCGTCCTTGACCCGCATCCGATCGCCGGGGCCGAGGTGCAGTGCGGCGGCGGCGGCCTCGGAGAGGCCGACCTGCACCGGCCAGGGCGGTCCGTCGTAGGGGGTCTCGACGTACTCGTCGGAGACAGTGGAGCCGGGCGCGTTGCCGGCGATCCAGGTCACGGCCGGGCTGCCGAGGTCACCGGCCAGGTAGGTGAGCTGGAAGGTACGCGGCACGCTGGCGTCGGTGATGGTGAGGATCGGGCCGTTGACGACGGCGACGGGCGGGAGTAACGCGGCGTCCAGGTCGGGCCCGAGCGCGGAGGTCGCCCGGGCGCGGAAGCCGTCGACCTCGTCGGCGAGGCGGGGCATCCGGACGCGTCCGCCGGTCGGCCCGTCGTCGCGTTCCCAGTCGGCCTGTACGAGGACGTTCGAGTCGTTGCCGGCGCGGCGGACCGTGTCCTGGACGGCGGTGTCGGCGGCGGCGCGGAGCAGCGTCGGCACGGCCCCGGCGAGGAGCGCGACGGCCGCGATGACGGCGGCGGTGAGCAGCAGCGCCCCGGCGTCGGCACGGCCCCGGCCGCGGATGCTGGGCCAGTGCGGTGCCGGCCACCGGCGGGTCAGCCACCGCTTCATGGCCCCACCCGCAGGTGCGCGGCGTCGGCCCGGCGGACCTGGACGGTGACCACCACGGTGACCGCCAGCAGGCAGCCGGCCACCAGTACGGCGAGCAGCGCGGCCTCGGCTGGCCACGGCCAGTGTGGCTGGGTGGCCGGGACGGGCGCGGCACCGGTGTCGGAGCGCACCAGCAGGGGAGCGACCACACGGGTGGCGAGTGCGCCGACGGCCGCGCCCGCCGCGAGCAGGGGCAGCAGAACGCCGGCGTGTTGGCCGAGCAGCACGGCCCGGATGCCGCGCCGGGACATCCCCAGGCCGCGCAGCCGCGTCACCTCGACGGCGCGGACCTGTAGGTCACAGGTGACGTGCAGGACGACGCCGGCGAGCAGCAGCAGGGCCGCGGCCGGGACGAGGAGCCGGAGCGCGGCCGGCAGCCCGACGCGCAGTGGGCCGCCGGTGAGGCGGGCGGTCTCCGCCTCGCGGGTCGTGACGGTGCCCAGATACAGGTTGGTGGCCCGCTCGGCGGCACCGGCACCGGCCGGGTGGCCGACCCACCAGGCGTCGACCGGGAACGTCAGGTCGCCGGTGACGGCCCGTGCGCGCGAGAGCGTGTCCAGGTCGGCCAGGACGGCGACGGCGCCGGGGGCGGACGGCACGCTCGGCACGACCTCGCTGACGACGATCGGGACGGGCGTGATGCCGACGGTGACGCTGAGCTGGCTGCCGCTCTTCGCGCCGACCTCGCTGGCGAAGCGGGCGGAGACGGCGACGGGCACCGGGCCCGGGTCCGGGAATGCGGTGGCGACGAGGGTCCGGGCGGCGTCGTCGGCGCCGCCGACGTCGACGGTCGCGGCCATCCGCAGCGCGGTTCCCGTCGGTGTGGCGGACACCCCGACGGTCAGGTCGCTCACCTTGCTCGGGATCGGCGGCGCGGACGTGGCGGTCCAGTCCGATCCGTTGGACGTCTGCACCGCCCCGGTGGGCGGCACGGTGAGGGTGACGGCTACGTCGACGGGTCGGCCGACCGTGTCGGTGGTGACCGGCAGGGCGACCGCGACGAGACGCTGCCCGTCAGCCGTCGCGCAGGCGGGCAGCCGAAACTCCTGGCCGTCGAGCGGTACGGCGGGACCGGTGCAGGACGTGCGGAGGCCGGTGGCGTCCTGCAACAGCAGCCGGGGCGTCACGGCGAGCGGGGTGCCGCCGCCGGCCGTCCCCCGCAGGACGAGCGGGACGCCAGCCGGTACGGCGAGGCCGGTGACCCGGGTACGGGGTGCCAGCGTGGCGCCCACGTCGGCCCATCCGCGGTCGCCGTCCAGCCGTCCGCGCAGCAGCGCGTCGGCGCGGGTGGTGTCGACGGCGACCAGGCGCGGCGCGACGCCCGCGTTGCCGAGCCACTGACCGACTGTGGTGCCCCGGTCGAGGACCGGGCTCACGGCTCCCGCGGTGGCCGCGCCGACGGCTGCGCCCTCTCCGGCCACCGGCGCCGTGCCGAGGGTGAGTGCCAGGTCGGTGCCGACGGTGAGCGCGGCCTGGTCGCGCTGCGACTGGTGCCACGTGTCGTCGAAGGCGAGCCCGAAGGTGCCGGCCGCGCAGGCCAGGCCGACGAGCAGCCCGGCGGCGACCGCCTGTGGCCGGCGGGCGGCCTCGGCGACCGCCAGCGGAAGCGCCAGCCCGCGGGCGCGGTACGCCAGCCGGTCGGCGCCGCGTAGGGCGGGCAGCACCACCCGGAGGGCCAGGGCGGCACCCGCGGTGAGCAGCAGCGCCGGCGCGAGCACCCGGACCGCGTCGGCGCGTGGGCTGGCGGCGGTGGGCTGCGCGTAGAGCTGCCACCAGCCGGCGGCGGCGAATGCCGCGAGCAGCACGTCGGCACCGGATCGGGCCAGCAGTTCACGGCGGGTGCGCTGGTCACCGGCTGCCGGGACGGGCCGGATCGCCAGGACGGTGAGGACGGCGGCGAGCACCAGCGCGCCGCCGACGACCGCGAGGACCTGGGCACCGGCGATGGTCGGCCGGGCGGTCAGGCCGGCGCCGTCCAGCGGCGGCAGGTGGGTCAGGCCGGCGTGCAGGGCCGACGAGGCAGGTATCGCGAGCGCGGCGGCGACGGCGGCGACGAGCCCGGCCTCGAATGTCGCGGTGGCGGCGAGTTGGCGACGGCTGGTGCCCAGGGCGGACCGCAGGGTGGTCTCTTCGGCGCGGATGCCCGTGGTCAGTCGGCCGGCGAGGACGAGTGCCGTCGCGGTCAGGACACCGCCGAGGACGGCGATGGCGAGCACGACGGCGGCGGTGACGTGCCGTTGGTCGTCGGCGGACCGCAGGGTCAGCGGCAGCTCGGAGGAGACACGTGCGAGCCGGACGCGGTCGCCGAGGGTGCCCGCCAGCCGGCGGTCGGCGTCGCGGACGGCCCCGGCCACGGTCTCCAGGTCGTGGCGGTTGGGGTGGGACAGGTCCGGATGGGTGGTGACCTCCATCCGGTCGACCGTGGCACCGGTGGTGACCAGGTCGGCGAGGTCGACGAGGAACGGGCCGTAGGCGTTGACCGGCTGCAGGAAGCGGCCGTCCCGGTAGCCGGGGGCGGAGCCGGCCGCGGCCAGCGGGTCGCGGTCCCAGCCGCGCCCCGGCAGCGGGCGTACCACACCGACGACTGTCACGTCGATGGCCGGGACGGGCGCGTGGGCCAGCTCGGCGCCGAGGCGTACCCGGCTTCCGGGGGTGAGGCCGAGCAGTTGTGCGGTGGACTCCAGCAGCACCGCGTCACCAGGGTGCTGTGGCCAGCGCCCGGTGATCAGCTCGCCTCGGGTCGGCAGGTCGTCCATCCCCGACAGGTACGCCTGGGCCGGAACGCTGGTGCCCTTGGCGAGCGTGGGCGGCAGCGCCCGCAGCACCGTCGACGCCCGCGCGGTCGTCGTCGACGGGAACGGTGCGAGCGCGGAGGTCACCACGCTGCGGGTGTCGGCGGCGACGGACGACGTGTCCCGGCCCTCCACGGTGCCGGTGTAGACGGTCACGTCGACGGCGGCGGGGGCGGCGCGGGCCATGGCGACCTCCAGCGCCCGCTCGGCGGTGCGGGTGATCAGCAGGGTGCAGGTGCCCAGCAGGGTCGCGCCGATCGTGACGACCAAGAGGAGGGCCGCCAGCAACGGCCACTGCGCGCGGGCGCGCCGGCTGACCAGCCTCATCGTCGCGTCACCCGGCGGCCTGTTCGTCGAGGGCCTGTTCGTCGAGGTGCCCGTCGTGGATGCGGATCACCCGATCGGCCAGGGCCATCATCACCGCGTCGTGCGTCGACACCAGGACAGTGACACCTTCGGACTCCACGATCCCGCGCAGCAGGGCCATCACCGAGAGGCCCGTCTCGGCGTCCAGTTGCCCGGTGGGTTCGTCGGCGAGCAGAAGCTGGGGCGAGGCGGCCAGCGCGCGGGCGATCGCCACCCGCTGCTGCTGCCCGCCGGAGAGCTCGGCCGGCCGCTGCCCGGCGTGGTCGGCCAGGCCGATCAGCTCCAGCAGCAACTCGACCCGCCGCTCGCGTTCGGCGGGGGCGACGCGGGCCATCCGCAGCGGGGCCGCGACGTTCTCCGCGGCCGACAGCACCGGGATCAACCCGAAGCTCTGGAAGACGTACGACACCTTCTCGCGCCGCAGCCGGGACAGGCCATCCTCGTCGAGCGCGGTGACGTCGGTGCCGTCGACGTGCACGGTGCCGGCGTCCGGGCGGTCCAGGCCGCCGATGACGTTGAGCAGGGTGGTCTTGCCCGAGCCGGACCGGCCGACGAGCGCCACCATCGAACCGGCGGCCACGTCGAACGACACACCGCGCAGGGCGTGTACGACGCTCGGCCCGGTGCGGAAGCGCCGGTGGACACCGCGCACGCGCAGCAGCGGCTCGCTGCTCATTCGCCGCTTCCCGAGTCGGGGTGGATGGTGATGTGGTCGGCTTCCAGGGCCAGCCGGACCCGTCGGGTCAGCGCCAGCGCCTGGCGGAACTCGCGGGGCACCTGGACCCGCCCGGCGCGGTCCATCACGGCGTACTCCTCGGCGATCACGTGCGTGTCACCCTCCGCGTCGGTGGTGGTGCGGCGCAGCACCTCGCTGCTGGTGCGCCCGTCCCGGATCGCGACGGTCCGTTCGACCTGGCCGCTGACCTCCGGATCGTGGGTCACCACGACGACTGTGACGCCGTAGCGCCGGTTGACGTCCCGCAGCACGCCGAAGACCTCCGCGGACGTGGCGGCGTCCAGCTCACCGGTCGGCTCGTCGGCGAGCAGGACCCGCGGCTGGTTGGCAAGTGCCACCGCGATCGCGACCCGCATCTGCTGCCCTCCGGAGAGCTGCCCGGGGCGCCGATCGGCGCAGTCGGCGACGCCGAGGCTGTCCAGCAGCTCGGCCGCGCGCTCCCGGCGCTCCTCCTTCGGGGTCCGGGCCGCCGTCATCGGCAGGTCCACCATCTCCCGTGCGGTCAGGTACGGGATCAGGTTGCTCGCCGTCTGCTGCCGCACGAACCCGACGGTGTGCCGCCGGTAGTCCACCCGGTCCGCGCGGGACATCGCCAGCAGGTTCCACCTGTCGACCCGGACCCGCCCGGCGGTGGGGGCGTCGATGCCGGCCAGGATGGAGAGCAGTGTCGACTTGCCCGACCCGGAGGCACCGACGACGGCGACCAACTCGCCGCTCCGCACGGCCAGGTCCAGTCCCTGCAGGGCCTGCACCTCGATCGAACCGGTCTGGTAGATCCGCACCAGGTTCTCGCAGACGATGAGCGCGTCCCGGCCGAACTCGGGTGCCCGTGCGGATGGCTGCGGCAGGGACAGCGGGGTGCTGGGCATGCCGTTCTCCGTCCGGGTTGTGCCGACGTCGAGTCGGTCTCGGTGGTGGGCGGGCACGTGGTGTCGCCCAGGTGGCACGCGGGGTTTCGGTAAGCGCCTCGGTTGCCCGTGCTGACGCAGATTGAAGCAGTTTCGCAATCGGCGGCTTCGTTGACCATGGTTCTGGCCGGCTTTTCTTGATCCTGGACGAGGTCCGGCCGGTGACTGTGTCGGCGGGCCGGCTCCCGCTGTGGTGGGTCGTGAACCTACCGGGCACCCACCCCGACTGAATGGGCGAAGGAGGGCCGATGAGCGATGCGTTGCTGGTGGTTCGCTGCCAGTTGGGTGAGCGAGAGGCGTTCGCCGACCGGGGGACGGTCGCTGGCGCGCTGGCGGCGCTTCCGGCCCGGGAACGGGAGGTGCTCCTGCTGTCCTACCTGAAGGATCTGCCACTGGACGCCTGCGGGCAGATCTGCGCGGTACCCGTCGGCACGGTCAAGTCGCGGCTCAACCGGACCCGCGCGTTGTTACGCCACGAACTGCCGCGGAAGGGGTACGAGGCATGACTCCGGTAGAGGTGCTGGCGCGACTGCCCTCGCGGCGGGGCGGGTACCGAGGTTCAGGTCCGCCTCAGCCTTTTTTGTCGATCTTCTCTGCCGCGTGCCGGAGTGCGCTTACGAGTTCAGGTATTTGCGTGTCGGGGAAGCGGCCGGACATGCCGATCGCGGCGTACGGTGCTGAGCCGACGGTGACGGCAACGGTGCGTTCGGTCTTACCGGCGCGCAGGGCGAAACCGGCTTCGCGGATCTCCGCAAGATCGGTGAGGACCTGCTCGACCGGGGTCTCGTTCGCGCTGGTTGTCCACATGGCGCGGACGTCCTCGTCGTCCTGAGCGGCCAGTAGGGCCATCCCGAGCCCGGATCGGGTGACCGGGAAGAGGCCGATCCGGCCGAGGGCCGTGCTGGTGTCCATGCCCGGGTCGGCGTGGTACAGGTACGACATCTGGTCGCGCCAGAGCACGCCCATGGCCACGGTGTGACCGTGGACGTGAAGCTCGCCGAGCGGCCCGAGCGCACGGCGGATCAGGCCGGACCCGAAGAGGCTCTGCGCGGCCAGGGCATGGATTCCCGGGCCGGGACGATAGCGGCGCCGCTCGTCCTGTTCGATCAGCCGGATGTGCGCGAGGGTCTTGAGCAGCCTGTTTGCGCGAGAAGGTTCCAGTCCGAGCCGTCTTGCGACTTCGCGTGAGCCGAGGGCCTCAGCGGAACTGGCCAGCAACTGCAGGCAGTCGAGCCCGTCCTGGAGTGATTTGTTCGGCTGAGACGGCAGCATGTTGCATTTATAGCATCACTCCGGGGCGGGATGCTACGGATTCGTGTCGCGTGGGTTTCGGCGGAGCATCTTGACGGTGCTATTACTGCACCATTACGCTCGCCGCACTTGACCAACGATCCCGCCCGGTCGCCGCAGTTGACCCTGCTCCAGCAGGCGCGATGACTGCTGCCCGGGTCGGTTTTCCACATCACGGGGTGGGTCCGGCGGGCTGCCGCCATGGACGGAAGGGCGCCACATGCTCCGAACCGTGGCGAGCCGATCGGCTCGCCACGGACCCGAGTCACGGGACGACGATGCGCCAACGAGTCGACCGTGGCTGAGCCGAGAGGTGATGACCTTGACACGACCCTCGAACGTGCACCGCCACAGGTGGCGGATGCGCGTCGCGACCGGACTGGCCGTCCTCATCGGTCTGCCGATGATCGGCGTCGCGCATCCAGCGTCCGCCGACGCCGCCGCAGCCTCCGCGGTGCTCTCGGCGACCCCACAGTGGAACGGTATGGCCGGCAATCCCGGCGACGCCTCCGGCCAGATCTCCGCGGCGGCCACCGAGCGGGGCGGCCGCCCCTGCTGGACCACCACGCAGACGCCGATCACCAATGACTTCCTGTATTTCCGGGTCGACGCCGCCCGGCAGCCGGCCACCACCGGTTACGCGTTCGTCAAGGTCAGCTACTTCGACGCCGGCCCCGGACACTTCACGATCCAGTACGACGGCACAGGGCAGAACCGGGCCGGCGACGCCGTCCCGCTGACCGGCGGGAACGTCTGGCGTTCCTACGTCTTCCAGTTGGCCGACGCCGAGTTCAAGGGCGATCTGCCGTCCGGCGCCGACTTCCGCATCGCCTCCTGGGACAGCCGGCTCGGGCGGTCGGCCACCGACCTGTGCGTGGCCGATGTCTCGGTCAGCTTCAGCACCGCCGAGGCGGTGCGCATCACCGCGACGAACCTGGTCTTCAGCGGATCTGAGCCGCGGACCATCCCGGTGACCTCCAGCGCCGCCAGCGTGCGCTGGGCGGCCGCCGACGAGCAGGGCGTGCCGGCGGCCAGCGGCACGGCCGCGGTGTCCGGTGGCACGGCGGCGGTCGACCTCGCCGCGGTCAAGCCCGGCTACTACACCCTCGGCGTCACGGCCGAGGTGGGTGGACTCCCGGTCACCCGGTACACGCCGGTGGCGCTGCTGGACGCGCTTCCCGCCGACGCCCGGCGGCCCGGGGCGCCGTGGGGAGTCGGGACCCACTTCTCCCAGAGCGACCCGCCCAGTCTCGTCCCCACGATGGCGAAGGTCGGTTACACCCACGTCCGCGACGCCCTGTCCTGGCAGCATGTGGAGAAGACCGCCGGCACCTACACCATGCCCACCTACGGCGCCCCGTTCCTCAACGGGCTGGCCGCCAACGGCATGGAGCCTCTGCTGGTCGCGGCGTTCGCCAATCCGCTCTACGACGGCGGGAAGACGCCGAGCACACCGGAAGGCCACGCCGCCTTCGCCGCCTACGCCTCAGCGATGCTCACCCTCTCCGGTACCAACAAGGTCGAGGTGTACAACGAGTTCGACGGGGGCTTCAACAACGGCCTGTGCGGTCGTACCCCGCAGTGCTACCTACCGCTGTTGCAGGCGACCTACGCCAAGGTGAAGGCCGACCACCCGCAGGCCGAGGTCGTCGCGCCGGCCGGCGGCGGACCCGCGTGGTGGGAAGAGCTGTTCCAGATCGGCGGCCTGCAGTACATGGACCGCTTCAGCGCGCATCTCTACGGCTTTCCGGCCCCGCCGGAGGTCCGCGGCCTGACCCTGATCCCGACGTTCAGGGACCTGATCCGCCGCTACAACAACGGTCGCGACATGCCGATCGACATCACCGAGAACGGATTCCCGACCCACACCAACGGCGGCGTCACCGAGCTGCAGCAGGGCGACTACCTCGTCCGGGCGGCCAGCCTGGCCGTGGCCAACGGGGCCAGCCGCTACTACTGGTACGACTTCCTCAACGACGGCACCACCGCGTCGAACCAGGAGTACAACTTCGGCGTGCTGCGCCGTCCCGGGTACCTGGGGATGAACGCCTACGCCCCGAAGCCGGCGCTGGTCACGCAGTCGGTGCTGATCCGCCAGCTCGCCGGTCTGGACTTCCGTGCCGCCGACAACCTGGGGTCGGGTGTCTACTCGTACGAGTTCGCCGGCGGGCCCGGCAAGGCGCCGGCCCGGGTGATGTGGGCGACCACACCGACCCAGGTCGAGCTGAGCACCACCACCCCCGTCACGGTCACCAACGCCTACGGCCGGTCGAACACCCTGGAACCCCTACAGGGCAAGGTGACGCTGGACCTGACCGAGCACCCGGTCTTCACCAAGGGCAAGCCGACGGCCCTCGCGGTGAGCAACCCGAAGGTGTACTCCGTCTCGGTTCCGGACACGGTCGCCGTGGGCGACGACATCCCGGTGACGCTGAAGGTGGACCGGACCCACGGTGGTGGAGGCACGTGGACCAACTTCCACGTCGAGGACAACACCTACGCGGTGTACGCGCCGGCCGGGCAGGTGGGAACGAAGACCGTCACCGTTCCCGGTAGCACGGTGAAGGGCCCGCGAACGGTACACGTGCGGGCCGGGTCCGGGGGATCGGCGTCGATGGTGCTGCGCGACGACGCGATGATCACCGATCCGGTCGTGGCGACAGTCGATCCGATCGTGACGTCGGTCGGGCCGCTCGGTGGTTCGCTGCGGGTGAAGATCACCAACAACAAATCGGCGACGGCTCTGGACGTCTCGCAGATCGCGTGGACGGTGGGGACGCAGAGCGGCACGGTGACCGGCGTCGCCCCGGTCCCGCCGAACTCCGTCACCTCGGTCGACATCCCGGTCACGGGGATCGTCGCGTGGAAGTCCTCCGACATGTCGGTGCGCGTCGACACGGCACAGTTGGGCGCGTTCCGTGCCGGTGGGGCCGTCGGCTTCAACCCGATCGAGGCCGACGGACAGAACGCCGTCGTACCCGTGAATCTGACGGCCGACGGAGCGGTCGACTACCGGCGGGTTCCCTATGGCGGTGCGTCGGACCTGTCGGGCACCGTCAAGCTCACCCGCACCGCGGAGGCCCTGTGGTTGACGGCCGACGTGACCGACAACGTCCACGCCCAGACGAAGACGGCCGGCAGTATGTGGGACGGCGACTCCATCCAACTGGCGATCAGCCCCGACCTTCCGGGGCGGTCGACCGCCCGCGTCGAGATCGGCGCGGCGCTGCTGGGCACCGGTCCGGCCGTGTACACCTTCACGCCACCGGCCGGCGGAGTGGCCGGGGCGACGCCCGGCGCGACGGCGGCGATCGTCCGGACCGGAACCACCACCTCCTACCGCGTGTCGGTGCCCTGGTCCGCCCTCGGGTTGACCGGTCCGCCCACCGCACCGGTCGCCCTGTCCTTCGTGGTCAACGATGACGACGACGGCATCGGCCGGGCCGGCTGGATCCAGTGGGGCGGCGGCATCGTCCTGGCCAAGAACACCGCGGAGATGCGGCCGGTGCAGGTGATGGCGCCGTGAGCGGGCCCCGGCGGGTCCTGGTCACCGGTGCGGCCGGACGGCTGGGTCGGGCGGCGCTGACGCTGTTCGCCAACCGGCACATCCCCACCACCGGTCTCGACCTGCACGACCCGGGCGACACCCAGGCGGGCCGGATGGTGACCGGATCCGCCGGGGACCCGATCGTGGTACGCGACGCCCTCGCGGGGGTCGACGCCGTATTTCACTGCGCGGCGATCCCCGCGCCCACCCTCGGCACACCGCACGAGGTGTTCACCACCAACACCCGGGCCACGTTCACCGTGCTGGAGGAGGCGGCTCAGCAGGGCGTCGGCCGGGCCGTCATCGCCAGCAGCCTTTCGGTGACCGGTCTGCCCTGGTCGCCGTACCCGCAGACACCGGCCTACCTGCCCATCGACGAGGATCTGCCGCTGCAGGTGGCCGACCCGTACGCGCTGTCGAAGCAGACCGACGAGGCGATCGGCGCGATGATGGCCCGCCGGCACGGGATGACCGTCGTCGCACTGCGCCTGCCGCTGCTCGGCGGTCCCGGCGACCAGTTCGACACCTACGCCCGCAACTACGCCGAACACCCGTCCTGGGGGGCCACCGACCTGTGGGCCTATCTGGACACCCGCGACGCCGCCCGCGCCGGCCTGTTGGCCCTCACCGCCCCCGTGACGGGATTCCACGCGGTGTTCGTCGCCGCCCCGGACACCCTGAGCGCCACCGATACGGAGGCGCTGCTGGACGAGCACCTGCCGGGGGTGCCCCGGCGGACGCGATGGACCGGCCGGGGCGTCGCCATCGACACCGCTCGGGCCAGGCGGCTGCTCGGCTTCACCCCCGAGCACCTCTACCCACTGTCCCTACCCGGACAGCCACCATCCTCAGATCAGGAAGTGACGCCATGACACGTACGATCAGCCGCCGGCGCCTGCTCGCGGGCGCGGCCGGACTGGCTTCCGCCGCCGTCCTCTCGGCCTGCGGCAAGGGCGGCGAGTCCGGTGACGCCGGCACGGTGACCCTCAACGTGTGGGGCGGAGTCCCTCCGGAGAGCGGACCCAACGCCCTGTTCGCCGCGTTCACCGCGAAGTACCCGAACATCAAGGTCAACTACACCCGTTACGTCAACGACGACCAGGGCAACCTCAAGCTCGACACCGCGCTGCAGGGCGGTCTCGACATCGACGTCGTCGTGTCGTACGCGCGCTCGGCCCTGGCCAAACGCGTCGAGGCGGGTCTGCTCACCGACCTCACCGACCGGCTCGCCGGTGACGCGGCGTTGAAGGTCTTCGCCCCTGGCACGGAACCGGCCAGCAACAATTTCTTCGACGGTAAGGCGTACTCCGCTCCGGCCAGCCGCAGCGTGGAGACGGTGCTGGCCAACAAGAGCCTGCTCGACAAGGCCGGCGTCACCGTCCCGGCGGACTGGACGACCGCCGACTTTCGCGCGATCGCGAAACAGCTGTCCGGCAACGGCGTGTACGGGTGTCTGATCCCGCCGGACCTTGCCCGTCAGCAGATCGGCCCGGACTTCACCTACAAGGCCGGCGGCCGCGAGTCCAATTTCGACCACCCGGCGTTCCGGGAGAACTTCCAACTCCGGCTGGACATGATGGCCGAGAAATCCGCCGCGCCGATGACCGAGATCGTCGCGCAGAAGTGGGACGCGTTCGCCCAGACCCCGTTCCTCACGGGGAAGGTGGCGATGTGGATCTCCCAGCCGTTCGTCCTGCGCTACATCAAGGACACCAAGGAGTATCCGCACGACTTCCAGACCGTTCTGCTGCCGATGCCGGCGCCGCAGAAGGGCGCGCGGTTCTGGAACACCGGTGGCTACGGCGACAACGTGGCCATCACGAAGAAGTCCCGCCACCAGGACGCCGCCTTCACGCTCCTGCAGTTCTGGCTCGGCGAAGGCGCGGCACACATGGTGCCCGGCGGCCGGCTGCCGTCGCTGCCCGGTGGCGACACCGCCAAATTGGCCGCCGATCTGGGCGGACCCGACGCCGCGAAGCTGTTCGACGACCGGTCGCTGGTCACCAACCTGCTGACCTCGGACGCGCGGATCCCCGTGGACACCATCCAGACGGCACACGCGGAGATCTCCACGATCGTGAACGGGCTCAACCAGCGGGTCCTGCTCGGCAACATCAGCCTTGATCAGTGGGCCCGAACCGCCAAGGAACAGTGCGACGCGGCGATCAAAAAGGCGGGCTAGAGACACATGCAGACTCTGGCTGGCCCAGCCCGGTCGCCGGTACCGCCCGTCGTACGGGAGAACAGGCGCCGGCCCTCCGAGGTCCGCTCCTGGTTGCCGTGGTTGTTCATCACCCCCAATCTCGTCGGACTGATCGCCTTCACTCTGGGTCCGATGCTGGCCGGGCTGGGCATCGCGTTCACCCACTGGAACGTGCTGTCCGGCCTGGGCGGAATCGAGTGGGTGGGCCTGGACAACTTCGCCGAACTGTTCGCCGACCCCAAGTTCTGGAAAGCCCTGGGCCGCACGGTGTTCTTCGCCGGCCTCGGCGTGCCGATGTCGATCGCCTTCGGCCTGCTGCTCGCACTGGCCCTCAACCGGCCGCTGGTCGGCCGGGCCGCGCTGCGGGTCGTGTTCTTCGTACCCAGCATGGTCAACACGGTCGCCATCGGTATGGTTTGGCTGCTCGTGCTCAACCCCAGCGCCGGGCTGCTCAACCAGGCCCTGCGGATCCTGGGTCTGTCCGAGCCGCCGACCTGGCTGGTGTCCGAGGATTGGGCTCTGCCGGCGCTCGTGCTCATCCAGGTGTGGGCCGGCATGGGCTACCAAGCGGTGATCTACCTGGCCGCTCTCCAGGAACTGCCTCAGGACCTGCACGAGGCGGCGATGATCGACGGCGCCGGCGCGTGGCGCCGGTTCCGCACCATCACGTGGCCGAGCCTCATGCCGACCACCATCTTCCTGGCGATCACGTCGTTCATCGGCACGTCGCAGGGGTTCGGGTTGATCGCCTTCCTGACCGGCGGCGGCCCGGGGGAGTCCACCACCGTGCTGGCCTACTACATGTACCAGTCCGGATTTCAGGCCTACAAGTTCGGCTACGCCGCGGCGATAGGCGTCGTCACGTTCGCCGCGGTGCTGCTGCTGACGCTGGTGCTGTGGCGGTTCCAGAAGGGACGGGGGCTCTACACATGACCCGCAGCCGTAATGCCCGAACCCTGCAAACCTGGGTGCTGAGCGCTCTCATGTGGGCGATCGCGGTGCTCTTCGCCCTTCCGCTGCTGTGGATGATCTCGGCCTCGCTCAAACGCAACATCGACGTGTTCACGCTTCCGGTGACGTGGATTCCCGACCCGGTTCGGTGGGTCAACTACGTCGACGTGTGGGCCGGCGACCCGCCCCTGCTGCGCTACTTCGGCAACTCCCTGATCGTGGCGACCGTTGCCGTCACCGGCGAGCTGTTCACGTCCTCCCTCGCCGGGTACGCCTTCGCCCGCATGCGGTTCAAAGGTCGCGACCGCCTCTTCCTGCTCTACATCGCGACCTCGATCGTGCCGACCCAGTTGCTGCTCGTGCCCCGGTTCATGTTCTTCCAGGCCGTCGGCCTGTACGACACCCTGTGGGCGCTGATCCTGCCGAGCATGTTCACCGTCTTCGGCACCTTCCTGATGCGCCAGCATTTCTCCGCCGTGCCCGGAGAGCTCGCCGAGGCCGCCCGCATCGACGGTGCCGGCGAGTGGTCGATCTACTGGCGTATCTACCTTCCGATGGCGCGGCCCGTCCTCGCGGCACTGGCGATTCTCGGCTTCGTGTGGTCGTGGAACAGCTACGAGACGCCTCTGATCATGCTTTCCACCGACGAGAACTACACGCTTCCCGTCGGCCTGACCCGTTTCGTCGACGGCGACGGCGGCCTCGCCGGTGGCCTGTCCATGGCCGCGGCCACCTCGTCGGTCGTGCCGATGATCATCGTGTTTCTCGTGTTCCAGCGCCAGTTCCTGTCCGCACTGAGCCGCACCGGGCTCAAGTGACACCGACGGAGGCTCACAACGATGCGTGTTGAACACGCCGCACACGACATCACAGTGGTCGGCGGTGGTCTGGCGGGTGTGTGCGCCGCCATCGCCGCCGCCCGCCTGGGCCGGACGGTCGCGCTGATCAACAACCGGCCGGTGCTGGGCGGCAATTCCAGCAGCGAGGTGCGGGTCTGGGTGGTGGGTGCCACGAGCCACGGCGACAACCACTACGCCCGCGAAGGCGGGATCATGGGTGAGCTGTTCGTGGAGAACCAGTACCGCAACCCGCAGGGCAACCCGTACGTGTGGGACACGGTCGTGCTCGACGCGGTGCGGGCGGAATCGAACATCTCCCTGTATCTCAACACCGACGTCCGTGACGTCGAGGCGGGCGGGCCGCCCGAGGCGCGGCAGATCCACGCCGTCACCGGGTGGATGATGGGCTCCGAGCGGCTCATCCACTTCTCGTCGCCGATCTTTCTCGACTGCACCGGTGACGGCCTGATCGGACACCTGGCCGGCGCCGAGTACCGCATCGGCCGCGAGGCCAGCGGCCAGTACGGCGAACCCTGGGCGCCCGCCGAGGCCGACGACATCACCCTCGGCAGCACCCTGCTCTTCTACACCAAGGACGCAGGTGAGCCGGTCACCTACGTGGCGCCGTCGTTCGCCAAGGACATCACGCGGACCAGCATCCCGCAGCAGCGCCTTATCCGGGCCGGCGACAACGGCACCGCGTACTGGTGGATCGAGTACGGCGGCGAGTTGGACACCGTCCACGACAACGACGTCATCCGCGACGAACTGTGGTCGGTCATCTACGGCATCTGGGACCACATCAAGAACTCCGGCCGGTTCGACGCGGACACGATGACCCTGGAGTGGGTCGGGGCCGTCCCCGGCAAGCGGGAGTACCGGAGGTTCATCGGCGACCACGTGCTGACCCAGAACGACATCATGGGCCAGACGGAGTTCCCCGACCAGATCGCCTTCGGCGGTTGGTCCATCGACATGCATCCCCCGCAGGGCATGTACGCGACGGAGGCCGCCTCCAAACACCTGCACCCGGACGGCGTGTACCACATCCCCTACCGCTGCCTGTACTCGGTGAATACCACGAACCTGCTGTTCGCCGGACGCAACGTCTCGGCCAGCCACATCGCATTCGGGTCGACCCGGGTGATGGCCACCTGCGCGACGCTGGGCCAGGCGGCGGGAACCGCCGCCGTCCTGTGCCTCGACCGGCAGGTGGCCCCACGCGAACTCGACGTGGGTCACCTGCAACAGACGCTCCTGCGCTCCGACGCGTCCCTCATCGGCGTGGCCGCGGCTGACCCTACCGATCAGGCCCGCACGGCCCTGGTGACGGCGTCCTCGACGCTGGACGGGATCGAGGTGACCGAACCGGGTGCGGAGTGGCCGCTGACCGCCGACGCCGGCATCGTGCTGCCGGTCGATCCCGTCCTGGCGGGGCTGGAACTTCTCGTCGACGCGGCCGAGGCCACGACGCTCGTGGTGGACCTCTACGACCCCGGCCTCGGGCAGAACTACGTACCGGGCACGCTTGTCGACAGCGCGGAGGTCCCGGTCGGGGCGGGCGCCGGGCAGTGGGTCCGCCTTCCGCTGGAGTGGACGCCGCCCTCCGCGCGCAACGCCTTCCTGCGGGTGCGGGCCAACCGCGCCGTGACCCTGCACATCGCGGACACGACCGTCCCCGGCGTTCTGTCCCTGTCCCACGTGCCGCCGACGCCGGACCTGGAGGAGCGGCAACCGGTGCTCGAGTGGAAGAGCGGCGCCCTCCGCCGCCGGACCTTCTGCCTGCGCACCGGTCCGACCGCGGCCTACTCCGCCGACAAGGTGGTCGACGGGTACCTGCGCCCCTTCGCCGGACCGCACCTGTGGATGTCGCGGCCCCTCGCCACGGACGGCGAGCCGTGGTTGCAACTGGCCTGGGCGGAGCCGGTGACGGTGAGCCGGGTCGAGATCATCGCCAACGACGACGTCAACGAGGACCTGATCAATCTGCCCCATCACCGGATGCCGTTCACGCTCATGCCGACGCTCGTGCGCGACTACCGGATCGAGGCCCGTGCCGCCGGGGCCGGCTGGCAACCGCTCGTGTCGGTGGCCGACAACCGGCAGCGGCGCCGCACGCACAGTCTCGCGGCCCCGATCGTGACCGACCGGATCAGGGTTGTCGTCACCGCCACCAACGGCACCGGGTCGGCCCAGCTGATCGCCGTGCGGGCCCACGCCTGACGGTCTGCCGTCGCAGTCCACCGAAGCAACGATCCTCGAACAGGAGACCACGTCCGTGCCCCTCAGTCCCATGCCGGAGACGCAGGCGCCCTGGCCCGGCCGTGACCGGCTGCGCATCACCGGCGTCCGGTCGATCGTCACCGCCCCGGAGGGCGTGCCCCTCGTCGTCGTCCGGGTCGACACCACCGATCCCGGCCTGTACGGGCTCGGATGCGCGACATTCACCCAGCGGTTCCACGCGGTCGCCGCCACCGTCGACCGTCATGTCGCGCCGCTGCTCGTCGGCCGCCATCCGGCCGACATCGAGGACATCTTCCGGATGATCCATTTCTCGTCGTACTGGCGCAGCGGCCCGGTCACCAACAACGCCCTGTCCGGCGTCGACCAGGCGCTGTGGGACATCGCCGGTAAACGGGCCGGCATGCCCGTCTACGAGTTGCTCGGCGGGCGGGTCCGAGCGGCGGCCGACACGTACCTGCACGCCGGCGGGGCCACCGTCGACGACACCCTGGAGCAGGCCCGCGTCCTGCTCGATCGGGGCTACCGGCACGTCCGGCTGCAGGTCGGCGGCCCCGGCGCCGGAACCTACGGCGCTCCGGCCACGCCCGGCGAGTACACCGGAACACCGCATCCCGGCGGGTGGGACGTGCACCGTTACCTGCGCGACACTCCGGACCTGTTCGCGCAGGCCCGCGCGGCCCTCGGGCCCGAGCCGCACCTGATGCACGACGTCCATTCCCGGCTGACCGTCAAGCAGGCTGTCGGATTGGTCCGCCGGCTCGAGGAGTACCGGTTGTTCTTCCTGGAGGATCCGATCGCCCCGGAGTTCTACGACCGGCTGAGCGAGGTCCGCGCGGCCGCACCCATGCCCATCGCCGCCGGGGAACAGGTGGCGTCGGTGGCCGACGCGGCCCGGCTCGTGACGGGTGGCGGCGTCGATCTGCTGCGTCTGCACATCTCCTCGATCGGCGGCCTGAGCCCGGCGCGCAAGCTCGTCGCCCTGTGCGAACTCCACGGTGTGGGCACCGCCTGGCACGCGCCGGCCGACGTGTCCCCGGTCGGCGCGGCGGCGAACGTCGCGCTCGACGTGACCAGCGCGGCGTTCGTCGTCCAGGAGGGCCACGAGTACGCACCGGCCGTCCACGCGGTGTTCCCGGGCACGCTCGCACCCCGCAACGGCTTCCTCTTTCCGTCGGACGCACCCGGGTGGGGCATCGGCCTCGACGAGGCGGAGGCGGCCAAGTACCCGCCCGTGGAGCACCTTCACGAACGGTGGTCGGCCCAGGTACGGCATCTCGACGGCGGGATCGTGGCCCCGTGAAAATCGACCGTGTCGAGACCTTCCTCGTGGCGCCCCGCTGGCTCTTTCTGAAGATCACCACCGATGACGGTGTCGTCGGCTGGGGCGAACCGGTCGTGGAGGGCCGCGCCGAGACCGTCCGGGCCGCGATCGGTGAGCTGTCCGACCTGCTCATCGGCAGCGATCCGATGCGCATCGAAGACCACTGGCAGGTCCTCACCCGCGGCGGCTTCTACCGTGGCGGCCCCGTGCTGTCCAGCGCCGTCGCCGGCATCGACCAGGCGCTGTGGGACATCGCCGGAAAGGTCCGCGGGGCACCGGTCCACGAACTGCTCGGCGGGCCGGTACGCGACCGCGTCCGGATGTACGGCTGGGCGTACGGCGAGACCGCCGAACAGGTCGCCGAAGCCGCCGCGGCGGCGATCGCAGCTGGATACACCGCCGTCAAGATCGCGCCGCCGGGCGCGATGGCGTTCCTGGACACACCCGCGGTCCTGCGATCCGTCGTCGATCTCCTGGCCATGGTCCGGGAGGCGATCGGTCCCGACAACGACGTGGCGATCGACCTGCACGGCCGAGCCTCGATCCCCGCCAGCCGTCGCCTCCTGCCGCTGCTGGAGCCGTACGTGCCCCTGTTCGTCGAGGAACCGCTGCGGCCGGAGTACTCCAGCGACATCGCCCGGATCGTCACGGCGACCGCACTGCCGATCGCCACTGGCGAACGGCTCTACACGCGGCGCGAGTTCCGGGACGTCCTGGACGCCGGTGTGGCAGTCGTCCAACCTGACCTCTCGCACGCCGGAGGCATCTCCGAGGTCCGGCGCATCGCCGCGGTCGCCGAGATGTACGACGCCGTCCTGGCCCCGCACTGCCCGCTCGGCCCCATCGCCCTGGCCGCATGCCTGCAGATCGACCTGGCCATACCCAACTTTCTCATTCAGGAACAGGCCCTTGGCATCCACTACAACAACGGCCAGGACGGCCTGAACTATCTCGTCGACGCCGACGTCCTGCGGTTGCGCGACGGGCACGTGGAGCGACTCGGCGCACCCGGTCTCGGCATCGACGTCGACGAAAACGCGGTGCGCGAGGCGGCGGCACGAGGCCACCGGTTCCGTTCCCCCGTCTGGCGCGGCCCGGACGGCGCGTTCACCGAGTGGTGACGACCCGCCCGACTCCCGACCAACCAGCCCCGTGGAGATGCCATGGCACTGTTCGACCTGCCCGAAGACCTTCTGCGCAGCTACCGGCCCGACGTCGCGGAGCCGGAGGACTTCGACAGCTTCTGGACCACGACGCTCCAGGACGCGCGCGCCCATCAGCTGGATCTCACCGTCACACCGGCCGACAACGGGCTCGCAGTGATCGACACCCTTGACGTCACCTTCGCCGGCTACGACGGCAACCCGGTCAAGGCCTGGCTGCACCTGCCCGTCACCCGCAGCGGTCCACTGCCCGCCGTGGTGGAGTACGTCGGATACGGCGGGGGCCGCGGCCTGCCGCATGAGAGACCGCTGTGGGCCATGGCCGGATATGCCCACTTCATCATGGACACCCGGGGTCAGGGCGCGAAGGGCCCCAGGGGCGACACACCCGATCCTGACCCCACTGGTGACCCCGCGATCGCGGGCTTCACCACCCGAGGCATCGCCAGTCCGGAGACCTACTACTACCGCCGGGTCTTCACCGACGGGGTCCGTGCTGTCGACGCCGTACGTGAGCTGTCCGAGGTGGACCCGAGCAGGGTGGCCGTCACCGGGACCAGCCAGGGTGGCGGAATCGCCACCGCCGTGGCCGGCCTCGCGTCAGGTCTTGTGGCCGCAATGCCCGACGTCCCGTTCCTCGCCGACTTTTCCCGTGCGCTGACCATCACCGACGCCTCGCCGTACGCCGAGATCACCGGCTATCTCAAGGTCCGCCGAGACGAACGGGATCAGGTGCTGCGCACGCTCTCGTACTTCGACACGGTCAGCCACGCCAAGCGGGCCAGCGCCTCGGCGCTGTACTCCGTCGGGCTGATGGACCAAGCCTGCCCACCCTCGACCGTGTTCGCCTCGTACAACCACTACGCGGGACCGAAGGAGATCCGCGTCTACCCGTTCAACGGCCACGAAGGGGGCCAGGCGTTCCATGAGGCCGAGAAGCTGAGGTTTGCCGCCAAGCCGCTCAGCGGGTGAGCGGGGCACAGCCGACCCGCCGGCGACCGGGATCACGTCACCATCAGCAGCACCGCGAAGGAGGAGCCGGCATGCAGCCGCACCCCAATCACCGATGGCTGCGCTGGCCATCGGATCCGTCCCGGAGCCGTCTCGCGTTCGGCGCCGACTACAACCCCGAGCAGTGGCCCCGCCACATCTGGGACGCGGACGTTCGAGCCATGCAGGTGGCCGGCGTGAACATCGTCTCCCTGGCGATCTTCTCCTGGGCCCGGATCCAGCCGCAGGCGGACGTGTGGGACTTCGCGTGGCTCGACGACGTCATGGACCTGCTGCACGCCCACGGCATCGCCGTCGACCTGGCCACCGCGACCGCATCCCCGCCGCCCTGGCTGACCACGATGCACCCGGAGATCCTGCCGATCGACCGAGACGGCCGCACCATCTGGCCCGGCGCCCGGCAGCACTGGCGGCCGACTTCGCCGATCTTCCGATCGCATGCGCTCCGCCTGACCCGCGCACTCGCCGAGCGGTACCGCAACCACCCGGCGCTGACCGCCTGGCATGTCAACAACGAACTGGGCGGCGACAACGCCTACGACTACTCAGACGACGCCGCAGCCGCGTTCCGGCACTGGCTGCGCCGCCGGTACGGCACCCTGGAGGCCCTCAACCGGGCCTGGGCGACCACGTTCTGGTCGCAGCAGTACAGCGACTGGGCGCAGATCCTGCCACCACGGCTGGCGACCACGCACCCCAACCCGACGCAGCAACTGGACTTCAAGCGGTTCTCCTCCGATGCGCTCAAGGACCACCTGCGCGCCGAACGATCCGTGCTGTACGAAGTGACCCCGGACATTCCCGTCACCACCAACTTCATGGTCATGGGCTGGTCCAAGGCCATCAACTACGCCGACTGGGCCGCCGAGGTCGACTTCATCGCCAACGACCACTACACGACGCCGGGCCCGCAGGCGCACGACGAACTGTCGTTCTCGGCCAACCTCACCGCGAACCTGGCCGGCGGGCGGCCGTGGTATCTCATGGAGCACTCCACCAGCGCGCTCAACTGGCAGCCGATCAACGTCGCCAAGGAGCCAGGCGAGATGGCCCGCGACTCGCTCACGCACGTCGCCCACGGCGCCGACGCGGTCTGCTTCTTCCAATGGCGCCAGTCCGCGGCGGGCGCCGAGAAGTACCACTCGGCGATGGTGCCCCACGCCGGCGTCGACAGCACCATCTTCCGCGCCGTCGCCGATCTCGGCGCCACGCTGCGCGATCTCGCCGAGGTGGCCGGCACGACGCGCCGGCCGGCCGGCACGGCCATCGTCTTCGACTGGGAATCCTGGTGGACGGCGGAACACGACGCACACCCCAGCGACCGGCTCCGCTACCGGCAGGAGGCCCTCGACTGGTACACCGCCCTTCTCAAACTCGGTATCCGCGCCGACGTGGTCCCCGTCGACGCGCCGCTGCATCGCTACGGTCTGCTCGTCGCCCCGATCCTGCATGTCGTGCCCGGCGCACTCGCCGACCGGCTACGCAGCTACGTCGCCGGCGGCGGCCACCTCGTCACCACCTACTTCTCCGGCATCGTGGACGAGCACGACCACGTCTGGCTCGACGGCTACCCGGGAGCCCTGCGCGATCTGCTCGGCATCAGGATCGAAGAGTTCGCTCCCCTGCCCGACGAGGAGTGCGTCGATCTCGACAACGGCACGGTCGGCACCCTGTGGACCGACCGCATCGACCTCACGGACCCCACGACCGAGGTCCTGGCCCGGTACAGCCACGGCGGCCAGACTGGCCGCCCGGCCATCACCCGTCGGGCCGTGGGTTCCGGATCCGCCGCCTACGTCTCCACCCGCCTGCGGCCCGACGGGCTCAGCGTCGTCTTGGCCGACCTGGCGAAACGAGCCGGCATCCACAGCGAACTCCCGCCGGGCCTGCGCGGTCGCGTCGAACTGGCCGTACGCGGACCGTACTGGTTCCTGATCAACCGTACTGGGCAGCCCCTCGACATCTCCGCCGTCGGCGGCGAACGGCTCGGCGCCGGGACCGCAGTCCTGGCACCGCGCGCCGTAGCGGTCCTGCGTCGCGCCGCGGTCCCGGACCCGGCGGGTAAATCATGATCACCTGGCCCTCGGCGCCCGCTGCGGCGCCGCCTGGACCGAACCGTGCCGCGCGATCTCGCAGGCCGGCCCGCCCATCCTCAGCGAGGAGCTCCTTGAGTGTCCACGATTACCGCTACGGAACCTGATCCGCCGCTCGACGCGCATCCGCGGATGGGAGCGGCGGCTGAGGAGGAGCGCGGCGTCCTCGACTGGTCGGGCGACCGCGACCTGCGCATTGGGCCGTGGCTCGAGCGGTCCGCCCTGGCGGTCGGTTTCTGTGCTCCGCTGTGGACGGTGACCGCACGAAAGTCCGTCGATTCGGTGGCGTCGGTCGAGGACGGGCCGCTTCGGGTGCGGTCGGTCGCGCCGGTTTCGGTACCGCCCACGGTGGTGTGGTGAGCGCGCTGCCCGGTGCGCTGGCCCGGTGTCCGGCGATCGCGATCGTCCGCGCGCGGTCGGTCCGCTACGTCCCGGCGGTGCTCGATGTCCTGGCCGAGGCCGGGGTCACGGCGGTCGAGGTGGCCCTGACGACGCCCGGCGGGCTGCGCGCCATCGCGGGTGCCGCCAGGACGCCGGGGCTCGTCGTCGGGGCCGGCACCGTGCTGGATGCCGCGCAGGCCCGGGCGGCCGTGGATGCCGGCGCCCGGTACCTGGTCACGCCGGCTGTGGTGCCCGATGTGATCGCGGCTGGCGTCCACGCCGGTGTTCCGGTCGTGTGCGGCGCGCTGAGCCCGACAGAGATCCTCGCTGCCGTCCGGGCCGGCGCGGCGCTCGTGAAGGTGTTTCCGATCGGGACGGTCGGCGGTGTCGGCTATCTGCGGGCGGTGCGTGCGCCGCTGCCGGACATCCCGCTCGTGCCGACCGGGGGCATTTCCGCCGCCGAGAGCGTCGCCTATCTGCGGGCGGGGGCCCGGGCGGTCGGTATCGGCGGGCCGCTCGTCGGCGACGCGGTCGACGGTGGCGACCTCGCCGCGCTCGCCGGCCGAGCCGAGACCCTGGTACGGACGCTGCGCCCGGAGCCGGCCGATGCCTGATCTGGTCACGTTGGGCGAGGCCATGGCGGTCGTGCGCGCCACGGCCGTCGGCCCGCCACGCCCCGGCGCCGCGGCGCAGCTGTCGTTCGCCGGGGCGGAGTCGACGGTCGCGATCGGGGTCCGGCGGCTCGGCCACTCGGCGCGGTGGATCGGGCGTCTGGGTTCGGACGCCTTCGGTGACATGATCCTGGCCGCGCTGCGCGCCGAAGACGTCGCTGTCGACGCGGTCGCTCGCGACGCGGACCGGCCCACCGGTCTGCTGGTCCGTCACCGCCGTACCGCGGACCGGGCGGCTGTGGCCTATTACCGCACGGGCGGTGCCGGGGCGGCGGTGGGGCCGCACGACGTTCCCGCCGACGTGCTGCCGACGGCGCGCGTGCTGCACCTGACGGGAATCACCCCGGCGCTCGGGGAACAACCACGCGCCGCGGTCGAGGCCATCGTGGCGGCGGCCCGCCGGGCCCGCACCCGGATCACCTTCGACGTCAACTACCGGCGTCGCCTGTGGTCCGAGGTCGAGGCTCGGCCGGTGCTGCGTCGACTGGTCGCGGGGTCTGCGACAGTGTTCGCCGGGGCCGAGGAGGCCGCCCTCGTGCTCGATCGGCCAGAGCCGGTGGACGCGGTCCAGCTGGCCCGCGGCCTGGCCGAGCTCGGCCCTGAGGAGGTCGTGCTGAAGCTCGGTGCGGCGGGCGCCCTCGTGCTGGCCGGCGGCGACGTCGCACGGGTGCCGGCCGTCGCGGTGACGGCCGTGGACGTCGTCGGGGCGGGCGACGGATTCGTCGCGGGCTACCTGTCGGGTCTGCTGGACGAGCTGCCCCCGGCGGGCCGGTTGGCCCGCGGCGCTGTCTGCGGGGCGTTCGCGGTGTCCACCACGGGTGACTGGGAGGGTCTGCCGACGCGCGCGGAGCTCGGCCTGCTCACCGGCCCGGATGTGGTGCGGTGACTCGGTGCGGACTGCTCCCGCAACCGCAGACCGACCTCGAGGACGTTCGACATCTTTGGCCGACCGTCGTGAATTCGGTGGCGGGGGTGGACCAACCGTTGCGAGACTCGGTCCCGTGCCCGTGCCCGTGCCCGAGCCGGACCGCTTCCGAGCCGCCGTACACCTCTGGGCGGCCGGCGGTCCCGCCGCCGCGACGGCCGCAGCCGCGGCCCGGGAGTCGGCGGCCGGTCTGCGTATGGTCGTCCTCGTCGAGGGGGTCAGCGACCAGCACGCGGTGGAGGCCCTGGCGGAACGACGGCACCGTGATCTCGCCGGTGAGGGTGTCTGCGTGGTGCCGCTCGGCGGCGCGATGAGCGTCGGCCGGTACCTGCGGCTGTTCGGACCGCAGGGCCTCGCCATCACGGTACGGGGGCTGTGCGACGAGGCCGAGGAGGGCTTCTTCCGCCGTGGCCTGGAGCAGGCGGGCCTCGGTGCCGCCCTGGACCGGTCGGCGATGGAGGCGCTCGGTTTCGGTGTGTGCGTGACCGACCTGGAGGACGAGTTGATCCGCGCGCTGGGCAGCGCTGGTGTCGAGCGGGTCATCGATGCCGAGCGGGATCTGGCCAGGTTCCGGATCTTCCAGAGGCAGCCCGCGCAGCGCGGGCGGACGATCGAGCGGCAACTGCGCCGTTTCCTGGGCACGATGAGCGGTCGCAAGGCCCGGTACGCTCGTGCGCTCGTCCGCGCCGTCGACCCGGGCGCCATCCCCCGACCACTGGATCGGTTGCTCGGCTGACGGTTCTGCCACCGGCAGATCTGCTACCGGTGAACAGGGCTGTCGATCGCCGGCCCGCACCGGCAGGGTGGGCGGATGAGATTGTTGGTGCTCGGCGGTACGGGTTTCGTGGGCGGTGCGACGGTCACCGAGGCGGTCCGCCGTGGCTGGTCGGTGACCGTCTTCAACCGGGGGCTGCACGGGACGGTGCCTCCGGGCGTACACCGGTTGCGGGGTGACCGCAGCGCGCCGGACGGCCTGGCGGCGTTGGCCGGCGGCGAGTGGGACCTGCTGGTGGACACCTGGGACGGCGCGCCGCGCGCCGCCGGGGACGCCGCGCGCGCGTTGGTCGACGCGGTCGGCCACTACGTGTACGTGTCCAGCGGGTCGGTCTACGCCGACCCGGCCGCTGCCGGGCTGGACGAGGACTCCCCGGTGGTGGACGCCGACCCGGACTCCGTCGACGGCGACTACCCGCAGCTCAAGTCCGGTGCGGAGCGTGCCGTGCGGGAGGTCTTCGGGCAGCGGGCGCTGGTCGCCCGGGCCGGGCTGATCCTTGGCCCGGGGGAGGACATCGGTCGGCTGCCCTGGTGGTTGCGGCGTGTCGAGCGGGGCGGCGACGTGCTCGCCCCCGGGCCGGCGGACCTGCCGGTGCAGTACGTCGACGTCCGTGACCTGGCGGGCTGGATGCTGGACGCGGGCGCCCGGCGGGTGGGCGGCACGTTCAACGCGATCGGTCGGCGGGCGCAGACCACGATGGGCGAGCTGCTCGACGCGTGTGTGGCAGTCACCGGTGCCGACGCCCGGCTGTGCTGGACCGATCCGGCGCCGATCCTCGCCGCCGGTGTGCAGCCGTGGAGCGACCTACCGATCTGGCTGCCGGTCGGTCACCCGTACCGGGGGTTGCTGGAGCGGGACGTCAGCCGCGTCTTCGCCGCCGGGCTGACCTCCCGGCCGGTGGCCGAGACCGTCGCGGACACCTGGCGGTGGCTCCGCGAGGTGGGCACGGTCCCGCCGCGCGCCGGGCGGCCGGACCGCGGCTCGATCGGTCTCGCCCCGGAACGGGAGGCCGCCGTGCTCAGCGGCTGATCCCCGCGCCCTCAGCGTTCCCGGACCACCGCGACCGGACAGCTGGCGTGCTGGATCACCTGCTGGCTGACCGAGCCGAGCAGCATCCCGGCCAGTCCGCCCCGACCTCGGCTGCCCACCACCACCGCCTGCGCGGCCCGGCTCGCCTCGATCAGCATCGCCGCCGGGCTGCCCGGGATCACGTCGACGGTGACGCTCAGCTCGGGAAACGTCCGTCGCCACGGTTCCAGTGCCTGCTCCACGGCGGCCCGCTCGTCGGGCACCCCGGCCGCCCCACCGGGGCCCGGTGTCCAGGCGTGCAGCACGCGCAGCGGCATTTGCCGCCGTGCCGCCCGTTCGGCGGCGAAACCGAGCGCCACCAGCGACGGCGCCGAACCGTCCACCCCGACCGCCACCGGGCCGTCCGGTCGGCCGGCCGTGCCGTCGCGGACCACCACGACCGGGCAGTGCGCGTGCGCGGCGACCGACACGGCCGTGGACCCGGCCAGCAGCCCCCCGAAACCGCCGTGGCCTCGGCTGCCGAGCACCAGCATCCCGGCCTCGGCCGAGCGTTCCTGCAACACCAGCGCGGGTGGCCCGTCGTACACCTCGCCGGTGATCCGCAGCTCGGGGTGGGTGGCGGCGGCGTTCGCCGCGGCCTTGCGCACCAGGTCCTCGACCTGCCGGCGGACGGTCTCGTCCGGCCAGACCCCGGGCGCCAGGCCCGGACCGACCCAGCCGGCCACGGTCAGCCATTCGAAGACGTACGCCAGTCGCACCGGTCGGCCGCTGTGCCGTGCCTCCTCCAGCGCCCAGTCCACCGCCACCGAGGCGTCGGTGGAGCCGTCGAAGCCGACCAGGATCTCCGCGTCGCGCACGTCGTCCTCCTCAGGGGTTCGTCGGGTCGGTCGCACGGACCCAGCGCCACTCGGCGACCGCGGGATCGTCCTCGCCGTACCGGCGGGTGTAGTCGCGGGCGGCCTGCCGGGCGTCGACCATCCGCTGGCGCAGGTGCGCGGCGCGGGCCCCCAGGCCGGGCACTCGGTCGATGACGTCGATGACCAGGTGGAAACGGTCCAGGTCGTTGAGCATCACCATGTCGAACGGGGTGGTGGTGGTCCCTTCCTCCTTGTAACCGCGTACGTGCAGGTTGTCATGGTTGCTGCGGCGGTAGGTGAGTCGGTGGATCAACCAGGGATAACCGTGGTACGCGAAGATGACCGGCCGGTCCGCCGTGAAGATGGTGTCGAACTCGTTGTCGGTCAGGCCGTGCGGGTGCTCGGTGTCCGTCTGCAGGCGCATCAGGTCGACCACGTTGACCAGGCGCACCTTCAACTCGGGGAGGTTCTGGCGGAGCAGCTCGACGGCGGCCAACGTCTCCAGGGTGGGCACGTCGCCGCAGCAGGCGAGCACCACGTCCGGCTCGGTGCCCTCGTCGTTGCTGGCCCACTCCCAGATGCCCAGGCCACGCCGGGTGTGCTGGATCGCCTCGGGCATCGTCAGCCAACTCGGTGCCGACTGCTTACCGGCGACCACCACGTTGATGTAGTGCCGGCTGCGCAGGCAGTGGTCCATGGTGGCGAGCAGGGTGTTGGCGTCCGGCGGCAGGTAGACCCGTACCACCTCGGCCTTCTTGTTGACCACGTGGTCGATGAAGCCCGGGTCCTGGTGGGAGAAGCCGTTGTGGTCCTGACGCCAGACGTGGCTGGACAGCAGGTAGTTCAGCGAGGCGATCGGTTGCCGCCAGGGGATGGCCCGGGTCACCTTCAGCCACTTGGCGTGCTGGTTGAGCATCGAGTCGACGATGTGGATGAACGCCTCGTAGCTGGTGAAGACGCCATGCCGGCCGGTGAGGAGGTAGCCCTCCAGCCAACCCTGGCACAGGTGCTCGGAGAGCACCTCCATGACCCGGCCGTCGGGGGAGAGGTGGTCGTCGCCGGCGACGGTGGCCGCCACCCACGCCCGCCCGGTCACCTCGAACGCGGCGCCCAGCCGGTTGGAGGCGACCTCGTCCGGGCCGAACAGTCGGAACGTCTCCGGGTTGGCGCTGATGACGTCGCGGAGCCACGGGCCGAGCACCCCTGTCGCACCGGCCATCGGCTTGCCCGGTTCGGGGACGTCCACGCCGTAGTCGCGAAAGTCGGGCAGGGCCAGGTCGCGCAGCACCACACCACCGTTGGTGACCGGGTTGGCGCTCATCCGCCGGTCCCCGTGCGGCGGCAACGCCCGCAGCTCGTCCACCGGCGCGCCGGTGGCGTCGAACAGCTCCTCGGGCCGGTAGCTGCGCAGCCACCGCTCCAGCTCGGCCAGGTGCGCCGGGTTGTCGCGTACCCCCGACAGTGGCACCTGATGGGCGCGGTACGTGCCCTCCACCTGGACGCCGTCGACCTCGCTCGGGCCGGTCCAGCCCTTCGGCGTCCGCAGGATGATCATCGGCCAGCGGCGGCGCTCGGCGGCGCCTCCGGAACGGGCCCGCCGCTGGATCTCGGCGATCTCGTCCAGCGCGCGGTCCATCGTCGCGGCGAGCGTGCGGTGCACCACGGCGGGGTCGTCGCCGGCCACCTCGTACGGCTGGTAGCCCGAACCGCGCATGAGGTCGAGCAGGTCGGTCTCGGGGATCCGGGACAGCACCGTCGGGTTGGCGATCTTGTAGCCGTTGAGGTGCAGGATGGGCAGCACCGCGCCGTCGCGTGCGGGGTTGAGGAACACGTTGGAGAGCCAACTGCCGGCCAGTGGTCCGGTCTCCGCCTCACCGTCGCCGACCACGCAGGCCACCACGAGATCCGGGTCGTCGAACGCGGCGCCGTAGGCGTGGCTCAACGCGTACCCCAGCTCGCCGCCCTCGTGGATCGAGCCCGGCACGTCCGACGCGACGTGGCTGGGGATGCCACCGGGGAAGGAGAACTGGCGGAACAGCTTGGCCATCCCGGCCTCGTCGCGTGCCACGTCGTGGTAGCGCTCCGACCAGGTGCCCTCCAGCCAGGTGTTGGCCACGATGGCCGGGCCGCCGTGCCCGGGGCCGGTGACCAGCATGGCGTTGAGGTCACGCGCCACAATCACCCGGTTGAGGTGGGCGTAGACGAGGTTGAGCCCGGGGCTGGTGCCCCAGTGCCCGAGCAGCCGGGGCTTGATGTCGTCGCGGGTCAGCGGCTCCCGCAGCAGCGGGTTGCCCAACAGGTAGATCTGCCCGACGGTGAGGTAGTTCGCGGCGCGCCAGTAGGCGTCCAGCCGGCGTAGCTCGTCGTCGGTGAGGGCGCGGTGCACGTCGAGAGCGGTGTCCATCAGGCTGCCTCTCGCGGGTAGGAGTGGGGCGTGCGGCTTCGCCGCCGCGAACGCCAGGGATCAGGGCCGTTGGTCCCGTGCCGTCGGGGTGACCGGCCCGGTCAGCGGCGCCTCGGCCAGGCCACGGACGACGACCACCGGTGCGGGGGAGTGGTAGAGCAGGGACTGGGCGACCGCGCCCAGCATCGCTCGCCCCGGTTCGTCGCCGCGGGCGGCGACAAGCGCCACCTGCGACGTGCGGGACGTGTCGATCAGGACCTGACCGGGGTCGCCGCGAACGACCCGGCATTCGGTGGGCACCGAGCCGTTGCGGCCGGTGTGCTGGGCCACCGCCTCGACGAGTTGCTCGGTGACCGCGTCGGCGTCCTCGTCCTGCTCCACCACCCGCAGCGCGAGCAGCCGGGCGTCCCGGCGGGCCGCGCACTCCACGGCCCACCGCAGGGCGAGGTGTGAGCTGGGTGAGCCGTCCACCCCGACCAGCACCGGCCCCTGCGGTGGTGGCTCGTGGCGGACCACCAGCAGGGGGCAACCGGCCCGCGCGGCCAACTGCACGGCGGGCGTCTCGGCCGGGACGCACTGGCCGCTGCCGGCCATGCCGCTGTCGCCGACGGCCAGCAGGAAGGCCGTCTCCGACCGGCGGATGAGGGTGGCGAGCATGCCGCTCTCGATGATCTCGCTGCCCACAGTCAGCTCGGGCTCGACCTGGTGGGCGAGTTGGGCGGCTCGGGTGAGCAGCTCCTCGGCCCGGTCGCGGGGCGCGGCGACGCTGTCCGCGGCGAAGGCCGCCTGCCAGTCGAACATGTGCAGCAGGTGCAGTGGCCGACCGTGCCCGGCGGCTTCCTGTGCGGCCTGTTCGACGACCGGAAGGTCGAGGATCGAGCCGAGGCCGACCAGCACCGCTGCGTCGGCGGGTGCGGCCATCGATATCACCTCCCGGGCGTCACGCCCGGCCTGACCAAGCTGTCCCTGACCGAGGGTAGCCGGGGCGACACGGTGATGGGCCGGTTCCGGCACTCCCGGAGACGTCAACTGGGGTTGACGCGAGTGGTGCTGTCAACGTATGTTGACGGCATGAGTCAGGCGACAGAACTCGCGGCGGCAGCCGGCAGCACCGACCCCCGGGTCGGGCTGCGCGCCGTCCGCGCGCTGCGCCGGCTGCTCGAGCGGCTCGAGGTGGTCCAGGTGGACAACGCCCGTCGACAGGGCTGGTCCTGGCAGGAGATCGCCGACGCGCTCGAGGTCAGCCGGCAGGCGGTGCACAAGAAGCACGCCGGACGACCGGCGGTCAACTCATCCTGGGAGGCGTGATGTTCGAACGGTTCACCGACCGGGCGCGCGACGTGGTGCGACGGTCGCTGGAGGAGGCGCGGGCCGAGGGCCAACGGCCGGTCGGCACCGAGCACCTGCTGCTCGCCCTGCTCGACGACGACGCGGGCCTGGCCAGCCGGGTGCTCGCCGACGCCGGCGTACGCGCCGACGACCTTCGCGAGCGCGTCCGCCAGCACACCGTGGGCGGCGGGGCCGGCCTCGGCGACGCGGACGCGGCGGCCCTGCGGGAGATCGGCATCGACCTAGCCGCGATCGTGGCCCGCATCGAGCAGTCCTTCGGCCCGGACGCGCTGCGGGAGGCCGTGCCGGCACCGCGCCGCCGGTGGGGGCGAAAGCGCTACCTCGGCGGGCCGTTCTCGCCCCGCTCGAAGAAGGCGCTGGAGTTGTCCCTGCGCGAGGCGCTGCGCCTGCGCCACAAGCACATCGGCACCGAGCACATCCTGCTCGGGGTGCTCCGGGAGGGCCACGGGCTGGGCGCGTTGGTGCTCACCGAATCGGGGATCGACCTCGACGACCTGCGCCGCCGGGTGGAGGCCGCGCTCCGGGCGGCGGCCTGACGCGTGGGCTCGTGTTGAAACCTGTCTGTGGCACTTCCGACGCCGGCCGGTCACCGGGTCGCTGAAGCCGTCCCGGTGCTGCACACTGACGCCGTGGATGCTGGACAGGACAGGCGGCCCTCGGGTGGCGACGGTGGGCTGCGCTCCGCCGTGGTGGTCAACCCGACGAAGGTCGACGATCTCGACGAGCTGCGCCGAATCGTGAACGACGCCCTCGCCGCAGCCGGTTGGCCCGAGCCGCAGTGGTACGAGACCACCGTCGACGACCCGGGCCGCGGTCAGACCGAGCAGGCCGTCAAGGCCGGCGTCGACCTGGTCTTCGCCTGCGGCGGCGACGGCACCGTGATGTCCTGCGTCAGCGGGCTTGTCGGCACCGACGTAGCCCTCGCCGTGCTGCCGCAGGGCACCGGCAACCTGCTCGCCGCCAACCTCGGCCTCTCCACCGACCTGGCCGCCGGGCTCCAGGTCGCCGTCGAGCGGGGCCGACGACTGCTCGACGTCGGCGCCGTCGAGGACAAATACTTCACAGTCATGGCCGGCATGGGCTTCGACGCCCAGATGCTCGAGGCCACCAACGAGACCACCAAGGCCCGCATCGGCTGGCCCGCGTACGTGGTGGGCGCCGCCCGGCACCTGCGCGACCGGCCGATGCGGGTGCAGATCCGCATCGACGACCGCCCGCTGCTGCGCCGCCGGGCCCGCTCCGTCCTGATCGCCAACGTGGGCCGACTCCAGGGCGGCGTCACCCTGCTGACCGAGGCCGAGCCGGACGACGGCTGGCTCGACGTCGCGGTGCTCACCCCGCGCAGCCTGCGGCACTGGCTCGCGCTCGGTTGGGCGGTGATCCGCCGCAGCGGCCAGGTGCCCCGGATGGAGGTGTTCCGGGCCCGACGCGTGGTAATCACCAGCAACCGGGCTCAACCCCGGCAGCTGGACGGCGACCTCATCTCCCCGGACCGGCAACTGGAGGCAGAAGTCCGGCCCCAGGCGCTCTGGCTCTGCGTCCCCCAACCCGAGGACGCCCCCGACCTGGCCGACGATGCGCGAAGCGCCGGGAAGCGGGGCGAGCAGCTGATCGAGGAAGCACGCCGTGAGTAGCACCCGGATCGTGCCGGAGACCCGGCTGATGGCCGACGAGGAACTGTCCGCCGACGACGCCTGGCACACACTGCGGCGGCAGAACACCTGGCACCTGCTGCGGGACGCCTTCATCCGGTTCCGCTACGGCGACGGGTTCAGCCACTCCCGGGCCTTCGCCCTGCAACTCTGCCTCGCCGTGGTGCCGTTCCTGATCGCCCTCACCGGCCTGATCAGCGAGCTGGGCGTCGAGGAGGGCGGTCAGGTCGTCGCCGACACCGTCCTGGCGCTCACCCCCGGCCAGAGCGCGCAGATGGTCGGCGAGCTGCTGGGCGAGGGCGAACGCGTCGAGGACGCGGGCGAACTGGCACTCACCCTCGGTCTGCTGACCGGACTGTTCGCGCTGACCACCACCATGGCCCAGATCGAACGGGGGGCCAACCGCATCTACGGCGTCGAACGGGACCGCCCCGCGCTGCGCAAGTACCTCCGCGCCGCGGTGCTGGCCGTCACCGCCGGCCTGCCCGCGCTCGCCGGCTTCCTGATCCTGGTCGGTGGTGGCGCGATGGGCGACTCGGTACGCAAGCACTACGAGTGGGGCGCGTTCGCCAACGGCATCTGGGACGTGGTCCGCTTCCCCCTGAGCCTCGGGCTGACCGTCCTCGCCGTCGCCGTGCTGTTCCGGCACGCGCCACGACGCAACCAGCCCGGCCTGTCCTGGTTGTTCTTCGGTGCCGGCATCGCCACGGTCCTGTGGTGGCTGGCCAGCCTGCTGCTCGCCGCGTACGTGCGCTTCAGCGACGGTTTCGGGCAGACCTACGGCGCGTTGACCGGCATGATGGCGCTGCTGCTCTGGGCCAACCTGACCGGCATGGCGCTCTTCGGAGGGCTGTCCTTCGCCGCCCAACTGGAGGCGCTGCGCATCGGGGTGCGGGAGCCGGCCCAACCAGACCTGTGGGAGCCCGACACGGACCGCGTCGAGCTGCTCGACACCGGGGACATGTCGGCGCTCTAACGGCACCGGCGTGTACGACGAACGCGGATCGGGTAAAGCGGCCCCGCCAGAGCCGAACAAGGAGGTGCGGGGTGACCGCGGTCAAGGAGATGGCGCGACGTCCGATCGGTCACTTCGCCGAGCGGAGCATCGCGGGTCTGGCGGCCGTCACCGGCGCCGGGGTGGCCTTCGGGCTGCTGTTGCTGCTCGTGCGGGTGCGGTGGAGCCCGTTGCAGGACGCCGACCACGCCGTCGCCGAGTGGTTCAACGGGCTCGTCGCCCCGCACCACGCCCTGGTCACCGTCCTGCAGGCGGTGACCGACCTGGGTGGCCGACCGATCTACATCTGGTTGGTCACCGTCGCCGTGGTCGGGCTGCTGATCCGCAAACAGCCACGGCTGGCCGTCTACCTCATCGTCACCGGAGTCGGTGGTCTGATCCTCGACCCGTCGCTGAAGACGCTTGTTGGTCGGCTCCGTCCGGTGGTGGACGTGCCGATCGCCAGCGCACCGGGCAACAGCTTCCCGAGCGGACACGCGCTGGGTTCGATCGTCGCGTACGGGGCCCTGCTGCTGGTGTTCCTGCCGGCCATGGCGCCGCGCTGGCGCAAGCCCGCGATCGTCGGCTTCAGCGTGCTGGTGGCGGTGATCGGCCTGACCCGGATCGCGTTGGGCGTGCACTACATCTCGGATGTGCTGGCCGGCTGGCTGCTCGGCGCGGCCTGGTTGGGCGTCACCGCGTACGCCTTCCGGCTGTGGCGTCGTGAGCGTGGGCGACCGGTGCCGTCGCTGAGCGAGGGCCTGGAGCCGGAGGCCGGGCACGACATCGCCGCCGCCCCGGCCGAGGAGCACGTGCTGGCCCACCCCCGCTCGGCGCTGGCCGAGCTGCTGGTCGGCTGGGTGCTCGTGTTCGGGGCGCTGTACGCCTTTGGCACGTACGTCAGCTACCACGCCAAGGGCACCCTCTTCGACACTCTCGACACCGAGGTGCCGCGCTGGTTCGCCGAGCGGCACACGGACGTGTTGACCGACGTGAGCTGGTGGTGGAGCAAGTTCGGCGACACCCACGCGATCCTGATCATCTCGCTGGTGTTCTGCCCACTGGTGCTGGCGGTCTGGCGGCGCTGGCGTCCGGTGCTCTTCCTGGCGTTGGCGATGGTGGGTGAGTTGACCCTGTTCCTCGCCTCGGCCCGCGCCGTCGACCGACCGCGCCCGCCGGTGGAGAACCTCGACGGGCAGATGCCCACCTCGTCGTTCCCGTCCGGGCACATCGCGGCCACCATCTGCGTCTGGCTGGCGATCACCGTCATCGTGTTCCCGCGTACCGACAGGTGGTGGCGGTGGCTCTTCGTGGCGCTGGCCGTGGTCATGCCGGTCGGGGTCGCCACCTCCCGGATGTACCGGGGGATGCACCACCCGACCGACTTCATGGGCGCGATCCTGCTCTCCGCGCTCTGGATCGGGCTGCTCTACCTCGTCATCCGCCCGAACGCCGACCTGAGGGAAGGCAACCAACCGGCCATCGAGTCGGAGGACGTGGACACCCTCGACGACGAGCTGGCGCGGGCCGGCCGAGCCGACTGAGCGCCCGCCGTGTTGCGGGTGCTGACCTGGAACATCCGCACCGGCGGTCGGGATCGCGGCGGCGCCGATCGGCTGGATCAGGTGGTCCGGGTCGTCGACGAGCAGGCGCCGGACGTGCTGGCCCTCCAGGAGCTGCGCGGCTTCGACCGCGACGGGCTGATGGCCACCGTGGCGGGTCGGGTGGGGATGACGCCGCACCTGGCCCGGTCCTGCCTCGGGCAGCCGGTGGCGGTGCTGGTCCGGCCGCCGTACCAGGTCCTCGACGCGGGGACGCTGCGCCGGCCGTTCCACCACGCCGCCGTCCGCGTCGTGGTGGCGACCACCGCGGGCCCGCTCACCGTGCTCGGCACCCACCTCTACCCGTACTCCGGTGGGCGGCGGCGGATGGAGGCCGACTGGCTGGTCCGGGCGGTGCGGCGGGCCCGGGGCCCGTTGACGGTCGTCACCGGTGACCTCAACTCGCTCGACCCGGGCGTGGACCACACCGAGCGGCTGGCCGGGATGCCGACCCGCTACCGGCGGCGACACCTGCGCCGGGGCGGTGGCGACGTGGACACCCGCGCGATCGCCCGGCTGCTCGACGCCGACCTGGTCGACCTCTGGCCGTCGGTCAACGCCGCGGCGGCCGAGGCCGAGGGCCTGACCGTGCCCACCCGCCTCGGTGGGGCCGAGTTCGCCGGGATGCGACTGGACTACCTGCTCGGCACCCACGCGGTGGCGCGGCGGACGCGGGAGTGCCGGGTCATCCGGGGCGCGACGGCGGACACCGCCTCGGACCACTATCCGCTGCTGACCACGCTCGACCTCGGCCCGGCCGCGACCGACACCTGAGACCTGGCACGGGCCGGCTACCGTGCCCACCGTGACCGACCCCCTGCCGGCCCGCGCGCCGCTGCCCGGCCCGCCGAGCGGGCACCCGGCCACTCCGGCCGCGAACACGGCAGAACCGGCCGCCGTCGCGCTCCCGCTCGTCGCGGCCGTCGCGCGGGGTGTGGCGTTGGTCGTGGTGCTGCCGGTACGCCTGCTCTGGGAGCTGATCGCGGCTGCCGGCCGGCTGGTGTACCGAAGCCTGCTCACCCCCGCCGGCCGGTTCCTGCGCCGCTGGCTGCTGTCCCCGCTGGCCTGGGCGCTGCACCGACTCCTCTGGCTCCCGCTGGTGTGGTGCGCCCGCACCCTGCTCTGGGTTCCGGTGCGCTGGGCGGCCCGAACCCTCGTCTGGCTTCCGCTGCTCTGGCTGGGGCGGGGCCTCGCGTGGGTGGCCCGCACGCTGATCTGGTCTCCGCTGGTGTGGCTCGCCCACCTGGTCCTGCGGCCGCTGCGCTGGCTGGGCGTGGCGCTCGCCCCGGCCGGCCGGCTGCTGTGGCGTGGCGTCAGCGCGCTCGCCGGGGCGGTGAACGCCGCGCTCGCCGGGTTGGGCCGGGGGATCCGGTGGGTCGTCGTGGGGTTCGGCCGGCTGCTCGTCGCCGCGGTGGTCGGTGCGTGGTGGGTGGCCGGACGGGTGCTGCGGCTGCTCTACCGCCTGCTGCTGCGCCCGCTCGGGCAGGGGCTGCGCTGGGTGTGGCGGCACGGCGTGCACCCGCTGCTGCGGGGAGCCCGATGGGTCCTGTCGGTGACTGTCGTACCGGTGGCGCGCGGGGTCCGGGCGACCTGGCGGGCCACCGTCGTGCCCGCGGCCCGGTGGACCCGCCGGGCGGTGCTCGACCCGGCCCGGCTGGTCTCCCGGGAGGTGCTCAACACCCTGGGCCTGCGTCGCTGACCGTGCCGTCGAGGCGAGTACGCCTCAGAGCAGCAGGTTGAGGAGCACGGTGAGCACCACCGAGGCGACGATCGAGAAGAGGATCATCAGGAGGCAGCCGACGCCACCGCCGAGTGGGCGGATCTCCGTGTTACCGAAGCGCATGATGATCACCTGTCCGTGAGCGCGGATCGGGGAGCGAGCAGATGACGGATCGCGGCGGCGACCGCCACCGGTTGGGTCGTCGCCACGTTGTGCGGGCCGCCCGGCACGACCACGAGGTCCGCCTCCGGCACCAGCCGGGTCACCTGGTCCCGCCACCGTGCCGGCGCGATCGGGTCGCGCCCCCCGGCCAGTATCAGGGTCGGCGCGGTGATCCGGACCAGATCCGCCTCGATCGCGTTGCGTACCGAGTGCGACAGCGTCGCGAGGACCCGCCACGGCCGGGCGTTCCAGATGTCCCGGCCCAGCACCGGCGCCTGTAGCGGCGCCTCGCCCAGGGTGTCCAGCAGCCACCTGCCGAACTGGGCCCGGCGGGACCGGGCGGCCGGGTCGCTGGTCGGCCCGGCCAGCACCAGGGCGCGTACCGCGTCCGGGTGGTTCGCGGCGAGCGAGGCGGCCACCTCGGCACCGAACGAGTGCCCGAGCAGGCAGACCGGCGGCAGCCGGTACGCGGCCAGCCAGGCGGCCAGGTGTTCGGCGTGCCCGCGGACGTCGTACGCGCCCACGGGGTGTTCGGTCAGCCCGAAGCCGGGCAGGTCCGGCACGTACACCGGATGGGTGGCGGACAGCGCGACGGCCAGTGGGGTGAGGTAGCGGTGCGAGACGGCCAGGCCGTGCACCAGCACCACGGGCGGCGCCCCGACCTGCGGGCCCGTGCTGCGCCGGGTGTGGGTGCGCAGCCCGTCGACGAGCCGCCACTCGCTGGTCAGCCCGGCGGCCGGCCGGGGCGCGGCCATGGCGAGCCGCAGTTGCGCCGGGCCGAAGCGGCCGCCGGGCCTCGGCCTCACAACGCCCGCAGCCGGGGCAGCAACTGCTCCTGCGCCCAGTCCAGGAACATCGGCTGGCTCTCCCCGCCGACCTGGATGATCGCCACGTGGGTGAAGCCGGCGTCGACGAACCTGCGGAACGCCTCGACGTGCGCGTCGACGTCCGGGCCACAGGGGACGCCCTCGGCGACGTCCTCCTCCCGGACGAACTGGGTGGCGGCGGCGAAGGACTCCGGGCCGGGCAGGTCGGCGTTGACCTTCCAACCCATGCCGAACCAGCGGAACTGGTCGTGCACGATCTTGCGGCACTCCGCCTCGTCGGGGCCGTAGCAGATGGCCACCTGCCCGTAGCGGGGCTGGCCCGCGCCACCGGCGTCGTCGTACATCTCGATGATCTGCCGGTCGGGCTCGGTGGAGATGATGCCGTTGCCGTACTCGGCGGCCAGCGTCGCGGACTGCCGGCCGGACGCGGCGACGGCCATCGGCACCGGCCGTTGCGGGCGGTCCCAGATGTACGCGTCGGGCACGTCGAAGTGATTGCCGGAGAACGTCAACGTCTCCCCGTTGAGCAGCGGCCGGATGATCTGCAGCGCCTCCTCGAACATCTCGTGCCGCTGCTGCACGTGCGGCCAGCCACCGACCACGTGTTCGTTGAGGTTCTCCCCGGCACCCAGGCCGAGGGTGAACCGGCCGTCCGAGAGCGCCCCGATGGTGCTGGCCTTCTGCGCGACCACGGCCGGGTGGTAACGGCGGATCGGGCAGGTCACGAACGACATCAACTGGGCGCGGGAGGTGGCATGGGCGACCGCGCCGAGCACCGACCAGGCGTACGGGGAGTGGCCCTGCGAGTCCAGCCAGGGATAGTAGTGGTCGGACATCACCAGCTGGTCGAAGCCGGCGGCCTCGGCGCGGACCGCGTGGTCGACCAACTGTTTGGGACCGGCCTGTTCGCCCATCAGGGTGTAGCCGACGCTGACCATCCTGGTTTCCCCTCTCACCGACTGATCGTTCCCGGGATACCCCGTTCGGCCCGGGTCAACCCTCCCGTCCGATTCGCGGAAGGCATTGCTTGACGGATGACGGTGACCTGCCTACCGTCGGTCTTAACCGGTTAAGAGCCGGAGGTGGCGCACATCCTTGTGGTGGGGATGACCGCCCCGCAACGGCCCGTGTCCGCGCGGGCCGTTGCGGCTGTCCGGAGCTCGGGCGTGTCAACTGAACCGGTTGCGAGGGCCAATCCATCGCCCTACGCTGATGCGTGCGCGCCGGGGGTCGGGCGCGGCTGCCGGGCTGCAGCCGCAACCCCCTGTCACGTCCCACCCCTGTCGGGCACCGGGGGTCCCCCCTGAGGGAAGGCCATGAAGACTCGACTCACCGCCGCCGGCGCGGCCCTGCTCGCGTTGCTCGTCGCCGTCCTGGCGATCGGCCAGCCGGCGCACGCCGCGGCTGGTTTCTCCGTCGCGGGCGGCACGTTGTACGACGCCAACGGCACCGAATTCATCATGCGGGGCGTCAACCACGCGCACACCTGGTATCCGCAGCAGACCAGCTCGTTCGCCGACGTCAAGGCGCTCGGCGCGAACACCGTGCGGGTGGTGCTCGCCAGCGGCGACCGGTGGACCCGCAACACCAACGCCGACGTCGCCAACGTCATCTCGGTCTGCAAGGCCAACCGGCTGATCTGCGTGCTCGAGGTACACGACACCACCGGGTACGGCGAGCAGGCTGGGGCCATCACCCTGGACCGGGCCGTCGACTACTGGCTCAGCCTCGCCGACGTTCTCGTCGGCCAGGAACGGTACGTCATCGTCAACATCGGCAACGAGCCGTACGGCAACCAGAACTACGGCTCCTGGGCCACCGACAACGCCAACGCGATCAAACGCCTCCGCGCCGGCGGGTTCACCCACACGATCATGGTGGACGCGCCGAACTGGGGTCAGGACTGGTCCTTCACCATGCGGGACAACGCCGCGTCGGTCTTCGCCGCCGACCCGGCCCGCAACACCGTCTTCTCCATCCACATGTACGGCGTGTTCGACACCGCCGCCGAGATCAGCGACTACCTGGGTCGTTTCCGCGCCGCGGGGCTGCCCATCGTGGTCGGTGAGTTCGGCTTCAACCACTCCGACGGGGACCCGGACGAGGACACCATCCTCGCCTACAGCCAGGCCAACGGGATCGGCTGGCTGGGCTGGTCGTGGAGCGGCAACGGCGGCGGCGTGGAATATCTCGACCTCGCCACCACCTTCAACCCGGCCAACCTGACCACCTGGGGTCAGCGGCTCTTCAATGGCGCCAACGGCATCCGGCAGACCGCCCGGGAGGCCAGCGTCTTCGGCGGCACCCCGCCGCCGACCACGACGCCCCCGCCCACCACGCCCCCTCCGACCACGCCGCCACCGACCACGCCCCCGCCCGGGGGTGGCTGCACGGCGACCTACACGGTGACCAACCAGTGGCAGGGCGGTTTCCAGGGCGAGGTACGGGTAACCGCGGGCGGCGCGGCGGTCACCGGGTGGACCACCCGTTGGACCCTCGCCAACGGTCAGAGCGTCACCCAGTCCTGGAACGCCGCCCTGACCAGCAGCGGGGCGGCGGTGACCGCGCGCAACCTGGACTACAACGGCCGGTTGGCCGCCGGTGCCAGCGTCAGCTTCGGATTCCTGGGCGGCTGGACCGGCAGCAACCCCAAACCGGAGGTGAGCTGTACGGCAGGCTGACCGACGCCAGGTGGCCGGGCCCGCACCGGGGCCGGCCACCGCGCCCGGCTGCGGTCAGTGCTCCCCGGTCAGGTTCACGATGACCACCCCCGCGATGATCAGAGCGATGCCGGCGAGCTTGACCAGCCCGACCGACTCGCCCAGGAACACCGCGCCGATCGCCACGATCGCCGCGGTGCCCAGACCGGACCAGAGGGCGTACGCGACACCGACCGGTATCTCCTTCACGGCCTGGGCCAACAGGAGGAACGCCAGCGCGTACCCGGCGAGGCAACCCAGCGTCGGCCAGAGACGGCTGAACCCGGCGGTGCTCTTGATCAGGCTGGTCGCCAGCACCTCGGCGAGGATGGCGATCCCCAGCAGCACGTACGCCATGTGTTCCCCCTGGTCGTCGATGAGCTATGAACGCGTCGGGCCGGGTAGATCTTGGACACTTTCCGTTCCGCGCTGACGGAAAGTGTCCAAGATTGCCAGTTAGACCGGGTCATCACGGAGATCGACGGGCTCGGCGGCGAGGCGGGCTGCCCGCATCGTCAGATAGCGCTGTTCGGGCAGGCTGCTCGTGTGGGCGGCGGCGGCCCGGTAGTCGACGATCGCCCGCTCCCGGTCGCCGGCCATCTCGTGCAGGTGGGCGCGGGCGGCGGGCAGCCGGTGGTGCCCGCCCAGTCGGGGGTCGTCGGCCAGCGAGTCGAGGGCGGCCAGTCCGGCCGCCGGTCCGTGCACCATGGCGGTCGCCACGGCCCGGTTGAGCGCCACCACCGGGCTGTCGACGAGCAGCCCCAGCACCTCGTAGAGCGCCAGGACCTGCGGCCAGTCGGTCTGCTCGGTGCTCGGCGCCTCGTCGTGCACGGCGGCGATGGCTGCCTGCACCTGGTACGGGCCGATGGGCCCGCGCGGCAGCGCACGGGTGACAAGTGCGACGCCCTCGGCGATCGCCGCCGCGTCCCAGCGGCTGCGGTCCTGGTCGGCCAGGGAGATCAGCTCACCGGACGGCCCGGTCCGTGCCGGGCCGCGCGCCTCGGTGAGCAGCATCAACGCCAGCAGCCCCGCCGTCTCGCTGTCCTCGGGCAGCAGCGCGTGCAACGCACGGGCCAGCCGGATCGCCTCCGCCGCAAGGTCGATGCGGCGCAGGTCCGGGCCGGCGGTGCTGGTGTGCCCCTCCGTGAAGATCAGATAGAGCACCTGCCGGACGGCGACCAGCCGCTCGGCCCGCTCCGCCTCCTCGGGCATCCGGAACGGCAACCCGGATGCCCGGATGCGCTGCTTGGCCCGGCTGATCCGCTGCGCCATCGTCGCCTCGGGCACCAGGAACGCGCGGGCGATCTCGGCGGTGTTCAGCCCGCCGACGGCGCGCAGGGTCAACGCCACGGCCGACGTCGGGGCGAGCGCCGGATGGCAGCAGAGCATCAGCAGGACCAGGGTGTCGTCCCGCTCGGCGGTCAACTCCTCGTCCGCGGCCGGGGCGTACCGCCGGTCGTCGGGGTTCCGGCGGGTGACCAGATCCTCCCGGCGCCGCCGGGCCTGCTCACCGCGGACCAGCTCGATCATTCGGCGGTAACCGACCTGGACCAGCCAGCCGCGCGGGTTCGCCGGCAACCCTTCGGTCGGCCACTGGGTGGCGGCGGCCAGCAGGGCCTCCTGCACGGCGTCCTCGGCGGTGGCGAAGTCACCGAAACGGCGGGCGAGCACGCCGAGGACCTGCGGCGCCAGCTCGCGCAGCAGGTCCTCGACGCGGGGATCGGTAGTCAGCCCTCACAGCTCCTGCGGTGGGGCGGACATCACCGGGTGCACCTCGATGGGCATGTTCAGCGGACGGCCGCCGGGGCCGGGTGCGGTGGAGATGTACGCGGCCAACTCCACCGCCCGCTGCGGGCTGTCGCAGTCGACGATCCAGAAGCCGGCCAGGAACTCCTTCGTCTCGGCGAACGGCCCCTCGGTGACCACCGGCGCACCGCCCTCGCCGGCGCGGACGATCCGGGCCTGCTGCGGACCACCGAGGCCCTGCGCGTCGACCCACTCTCCGGCGGCGGTGAGCTTGTCGTTGACCTCGCCCATGAAGGCGATGTGCGCCCGGACCTCGTCCTGGGTCCAGGTGTCGATGCTCGGGAAGTCGGTCCCGGCGGCGCTGAACTGCATCAGCAGCATGTATTTCATGGTTCGCTCCTCACACCCGCGCACCGTCGTCGGTGCTCTCACCCTGAGGTAGAAGCCGGCAGCGCCGTTCTCGACACTCCGGCGGAAGAATTTCTAGCCGACCGCGTCGACCTCCAGCACCAGGCTCTGCTCCGGGTGCAACGCGGGCAGTTGCACGCCAACCCGGGCCAGCGCCGCCCCGCTGAGGGTGACACCGGAGGCCAGCCATGGTGGCGCGGCCCGTTCGATTGTCGCCGGAGCGGGTACGTCCGCCACCTGTCGCACCCGGTACCGCCGGGCCGGGTCGAGGCCGGGCAGCCGGACCGCGCCCGGGGTCTGCGCCACCGAGGTGGCCAGTCGGGCCACCGCGTACACCGCTCGGGTCTTGTCGCCCGCGATCACGCCGTGCGCCCAGACGGCCGGGTCCGGGTGGTCGACCCGGACCATCCGACCGGAGTGCAGCAACGGCCGCAGCCGTTTGTGCAGTGCCACCCAGGCGGCCAACTCGGTCTGCTCGGCGGCGCTGATCGAGGCGATGTCCCACTCGATGCCGTGGTGGCCGAAGAGCGCGGTGGCCGCCCGGAAGCCCAGGTCGTGGACGCGGTGGGTGGTGTGTGAGCGCTCCGGGCCGATGTGCGTGCCGATCAGCTCCGGTGGCAGCAGCAGCCCGGTCCAGCGCTGGATGCTGAGCCGTTCCAGGGCGTCGTTGCAGTCGCTGGCCCAGGCCCGGTCGGTGCGGGCCAGGATGGCCAGGTCCACCCGGGCACCGCCGGACGAGCAGCTCTCGATCTCCACGCCGGGATGCCGGCGGCGCACCTCGTCGAGGAGTCGGTAGACCGCCAGGGTCTGCCCGTGCACCCCGGGACGGCCGTGGTGCCCGGCCTCGGTGAGGTCCCGGTTCTGGTCCCACTTCAGGTAGCTGATGCCGGGATGGTCGGTGAGCAGCGCGTCGAGGCGTTCCAGCAGGTAGTCGTAGGTCTCCGGGCGGCCCAGGTCGAGCGCCTGCTGGTTGCGCCACGCCGGCGGCAGCCGGCCCGGCACGGCCAGCAGCCAGTCCGGGTGCGCCCGGAACAGGTCGGAGTCGGGGTTGACCATCTCCGGTTCGACCCACAGACCGAACTGCAGGCCCTGTCCGGTCACGTGGTCGATGAGCGGTTGCAGGCCCTCGGGCCAGACGCCCTCGTCGACGTACCAGTCACCGAGGCCGGCGGTGTCGTCGCGCCGGCCGCGGAACCAGCCGTCGTCGAGCACGAACCGCTCCACGCCGATCTGCGCGGCCCGGTCGGCGAGGGCCCGCAGCCGGTCCAGGTCGTGGTCGAAGTAGACGGCCTCCCAGACGTTCAGGGTCACCGGTCGGGGGGAGCGCGGGTGGCCGGGCCGGGCCCGCAGGTGCGAGTGCAGTACGTCGCTGAGCCCGTCCAGCCCGGCGTCGGACCAGACGGCGTAGAGCAGGGGAGTCTCGTAGGACTCGCCGGGGCCGAGCCGGATCTCACCGGGGGCCAACAACTCGCCGCCGCCGAGGGTGGCCTCCCCGGTGGGGCGGCGCTCGGCGACGGTGACGTGGTCGCCGCTCCACGCGGTGTGCACCGCCCAGACCTCACCGTGCCCGAAGCCGAACCCGGCGGTGCCGGCCACCAGCAGCAGCGTGGCGTCGTGCCCGGTCCGTCCGTGTCGGCCCTCGCGGACCCAGGCGCCGTGCGGCCACGGGTGCCGCTGCGGGGACCGTTCCCGGCACCACCGGCCGGTCAGGTCGAGCAGCTCGGTGGCGACCGCCGGCACCGGCAGCACCGGCGTCAGCTCCCGCAGCTCGTACACGCTGTCGCCGTCGTTGCGCAGCCGGTGCGCAATGGTCAGCAACCCGTGCCGGTCCAGCGTGATCTCGCAGGTCAGGGTCAGCCCGGCGGCCGGGTCCGACGCCCGCACGGTCAGCAGCGCCGCGCCGGGCCCGTCGTGCCCACCGTCGGCCGGGAGTACGCTCACCGCCTCCCCACCCGCAGCCGGGTGCCCGGGGTCGGGGTCCTCGTGCAGGTCCAACCCATCGAGGCGGAACGCGGTGGACCAGTCCCGTCCGTCGCGGTGCCCGGCCAGTCCCGGCCGGCCGCCCCAGCCGGCACTCGCCTCCGGCAGGAGGGACAGCAGTGGCGGCTCGTCGAAGCTGCTCGGCACCACCGGCGGCACCGTCGCTTCGGCGAGCTGGCGCAGGGCGTCGTCGTCGAGGTCGCCGACGTCGCCGCCCCAGTGCACGACCCGGGGCAGCCCCGGGCCGCGCGCGTCGAGCACCAGGCTGGTCCGCCCGCGGCGCAGGTGCAGGATCGTCATCCCTTCGAGGCCCCCAAGGTCAGGTGACCGTGAGCACCTATCGGGATCCACCAAGAATCCACATTGGTCAACACGATCGGCCAGTGGGGCCTCAAGTTACCCCTCGGTCAGGCGCTGTACAAGAGGGCAGTTCGCGTCCGGTAACCAGTGGTGATACGCCCGTTACCCGGTAGGCGTGGAAAACGAATCGATGTTGGAATCTGTTGACTTGCCTGGCGCGCGAGGTGCACCCTCAGCTCTCATGCGGCAATGGCACGGAAACGGCATCTCCTTCGGCGGCGACTACAACCCGGAGCAGTGGCCCGAGCAGACCTGGTCCGAGGACGTCGAGTTGATGCGCCGAGCCGGGGTCAACCTGGTCTCGGTCGGCATCTTCTCCTGGGCCCTGCTGGAGCCCAGTCCGGGTCGATTCGAGTTCGGTTGGCTGGACCGGGTGCTCGACCTCCTGCACGACGGCGGGATCCAGGTCGACCTGGCCACCGCCACCGCCAGCCCGCCGCCGTGGCTGGCCCGCGCGCACCCGGAGATGCTGCCCCGACAGGCCGACGGCACGATCCTCTGGCCGGGCGGCCGACAGGCGTACTGCCCCAGCTCCCCGGTGTTCCGCGAGCGATCGCTGGAGTTGGTGCGGGCGGTCGCCGGCCGGTACGCCGAACACCCCGCCGTGGTGATGTGGCACGTCTCCAACGAGCTGGGCTGTCACAACTCGCACTGCTACTGCGACGTCAGCGCCGAGGCGTTCCGCCGGTGGCTGCGGGAGCGCTACGGCGACCTGGCCCGGCTCAACGACGCCTGGGGCACCGCGTTCTGGAGTCAGCGCTACGGCGACTGGGCCGAGATCAACCCGCCCCGCACGGTGACGGCCTTCGCCAACCCCACCCAGCAGCTGGATTTCCTGCGGTTCTCCTCCGACGAGCTGCGTGCCCAACTGCGCGCCGAACGCGAGGTGCTGAAGACCCTGGTCCGCCAGCCGATCACCACCAACTTCATGATCGGCATGGGTGTCAAGGACATGGACTACCAGTCCTGGGCCGACGATGTGGACCTGGTGTCCAACGACCACTACCTGACCGCCGCCGACCCGCAGGCGCACCTCGGGTTGGCGCTCGCCGCCGACCACACCCGGGGCGTCGCCGGCGGCGATCCGTGGCTGCTGATGGAGCACTCCACAAGCGCCGTCCAATGGCAGCCGCGCAACGTGGCCAAGCTGCCCGGTCAACTGCGCCGCAACAGTCTGGCGCACGTCGCCCGCGGCGCCGACGGCGTGCTGTTCTTCCAGTGGCGCGCGTCCCGGTTCGGCGCCGAGAAGTTCCACTCCGCGCTGGTGCCGCACGCCGGGCCGGACACCAAGGTGTTCCGCGAGGTCTGCCAACTCGGCGCGGACCTCAAGGCCCTCGCGGAGGTACGCGGCAGTCGGGTGGACGCCGACGTGGCGATCCTGTTCGACTGGGAGGCATGGTGGGGCCTCGAACTGGACTCGCACCCCAGCGTCGACGTCACCTACGCCGACCGACTGAACGCCCTCTACCGCGCGCTCTGGAAGGCCGGGGTGACCGCCGACGTGATCCACCCGTCGGCCGACCTGAGCGGCTACCGGCTGGTTCTGGTGCCGACCCTCTACCTGGTCCGGGACGCCGATGTCGCGGCACTGCACCGCTTCGTCGAGGGCGGCGGCACCGCGGCGGTCACCTACTTCAGTGGCATCGTCGACGCCAACGACCACATCCGCCTCGGCGGCTACCCCGGCGCGTTCCGGGAGCTGCTCGGCGTACGGACCGAGGAGTTCTTCCCGCTGCGCGAGGGCGAGCAGGTCCACCTGGACGACGGCAGCACCGCCGACGTGTGGACCGAGTGGCTGCACCCGGACGGCGCGCAGGTGCTCGCGTCGTACACCGATGGGCCCCTGCCGGGCGTGCCGGCGCTGACCCGGCACCCGGTGGGCGACGGCGCCGCCTGGTATGTCGGCACCCGGCTGGACGAGCCGGCCACCGATCGGCTGGTCGCCCGGCTCGTCGACGAGGCCGGCGTGCGCCCGGCGGCGCCGACGCCGCCCGGGGTGGAGGCGGTACGGCGGCGCGACGGCGAGCGCACCTGGCTGTTCGTCATCAACCACACCGAGGCGGAGACCCGGCTCCCGGCGACCGGTGTCGAACTGTTGACCGGTGCGCGGTGTGCCGGTGAGCTGAGGGTGCCGGCCGGTGCGGTGGCGGTCGTCCGTGAGGATCGGACCTGACGCTGACGACAGTCCACGGCGCGAAGGAGCGTTCCCCATGCTCGCCCAGCAGCGGCAGACCGCCATCCTCGATCTGATCCGTCAGCGTGGCGGCGTACGGGTGAGCGACCTGGTCAGCCGGTTCGGCGTGTCCGACATGACGATCCGCCGCGACCTGGAGGCGCTGGCCGAGCGCGGCCTGGTGGACAAGGTGCACGGCGGCGCGACACTCGCCGGCCCGGGTTCGGCCGAGGAGCCCGGCTTCGCGGCGAAGTCGATCCGGCAGCAGGCCGAGAAGCGGGCCATCGCCGAGCGGGCGGCGACGATGGTGGAGCCGGGGATGGCCATCGCGCTGTCCGCCGGCACCACCACCGCGGCGCTGGCCACCCTGCTCTCCGACGTCCGGGGGCTGACCGTGGTCACCAACTCGATCCCGGTGGCCGACGCGCTCTACCAGGACCCGCGCGCCGTCCAGACGGTGGTGTTGACCGGCGGCATCCGCACCCCGTCGGACGCGTTGACCGGGCCGGTGGCCGAGGCGGCGATCAGCGCGCTCAACGTCGACCTGCTCTTCCTCGGCGTGCACGGGCTCAGCCCACGCACCGGGTTCACCACACCCAACCTGCTGGAGGCCGGGGTCAACAGGTGCCTGATCGGCGCCGCCCGCCGACTCGTGGTGCTCGCCGACCACACCAAGTGGGAGACCATCGGCATCGCCACCATCGCCCCACTGGAGGCCGCCGACATCCTGATCACCGACCGTGGGCTGCCGGCCGAGGCCCGCACCACGATCGACGAACAGGTAGGCGAACTGGTCATCGTCGAGGTCGGTTAGGCGCCCGCCGCCGGCGCTTGATCGACTCGGCTTCCTGAAAACCGGGGGGTCCCGGTCACCCGGACACCGCAGTATCCAGAAACCCGAGTCGATCTAGGGATCGTCTACGGGCGAGCAGGCTTCGTCGTGGTCGGCCTGCCGCGCGCAGCGGCGGCGATCGGGCAAGATTCGGTCGCAGAAGACCCACTGTCGTACGTGCTGCGCGTCCTCCGCCGAGACCGTGATGCCGCCGACGTCGACCTGCGGCGTCCGAGCCAGAGAACCGGCGAGAGCACGGGCCATGGCCAGCGCCCCGGCCAGGTCGGCGACCGCCACCGGCAGGTGGATCACGTGTCGGGGCGGCGGTTCGGTCGACTCGGTGAACGCCAGCACGGCGGCCCGAGGCAGCGGCACGAAGATTCCGCCCGGCGGCTCGTACGGCGGGGTCACGGCCGACGCCCGTTGGGCCCGGCGCCGTGCCAGGCACGCAGCGCCCGCTTCACCCGGGCGTTCTCCGCGCTGAGCAGCGCCAGATCCTGGTGCAGCATGGTCAGGTCGAGCGCGACCCGGTGCAGGAACCGCCGTACCTCTGCGGGATCGAGGCCCCGCCGGCCGAAGCCGACGGTGGCGAAGTGGTGGTCGCGGACGTGCCGCGGATGCAGCCCGCTGCCGTCGTACCGCGTGCTTCTGCTCATGTGTCACCTCTCGACGGTCGATGGGTGAGTCAGGGTCGCGACGGCGCCCCTTCCCGTGGTAGGTATTTCTTCAAGTCGGTTCGGAGCCGGGAGTCGCACCTCCCGACGCTCTAGTGGAGACCCGACGAGATCCGGTATGCGACTGCCACTCGCGAGGCCGTCTCTCGTCACCTTCTCGGCTGTTGGCACAGCCGCGGTTGCCGTGTTTGCACCGGGCTTCCCCGGGGGCCGGCGATCACCCTCACCCGAAGGCCACGTTTCCAGTCGCTTGCAACTGGAGCAATGGTTCCTACACGGGCCTCGCCAACAGATTGAGAGGTGAACCATGCCGCACAAGCCGTTCATCCGGACACTTCGCGCGCAATGGCTGGGTCAGCAGTTGCGGGCTCTGCGCGAGGAGCGAGGAATGACGTTGAAGTTGGTCGCTGAGCATCTGCAACGCGACATGTCCGCGCTTGGTCGCTACGAACGCGCGGACTGGCCGATCCGCAAGGGCGATGTGATCGCGCTACTGGATCTCTACGGATTTCACCACGCAGCCGAGCGAGCGCGTCTGCTGGCGCTTGCCGAGGAGGTGTGGCGCACGGACCGGTGGGACGAGGACTATGGCGACGTCGTGGACGCGTCCTTCATCGAATATCCCTGGCTGGAAGGTCGCGCTGAGCAGGTCTGCTGCTTCCATCTCACCCTGGTGCCGGGGCTGCTCCAGATCCGGGAGTACGCCGAGGCCGTGATCCGTAACGCGGCAGAACCGGGGGTTTCCGAGGCAACGATCAACCGCTGGGTCGAACTTCGGATGACCCGCCAGGAGGTCCTGAGACGACGCCGCCCACTCACGATTTCCGCGGTGATCGACGAAGCGGCGCTGCGTCGGATGGTCGGCGGGCCGGAGGTTTTACGCCAACAACTACGCCACCTCGCGCAGGCGCAACGGCTGGGCAACGTGGCAATCAGGGTCATGCCCTTCGGTGTGGCTCTGCACCAGGGGCTCGACGGCACGTTCTGGATATTCCGACTGCCGGAGCCGTATCCTGCGGTTGCCTATGTGGAGTCATTGGGCGGGCGGCTCTACCTGGAGTCGCCGAAGGCTGAGCGCTTCGTTCGTACCTTCGGTCGTCTGCTGGATTCTGCGCTCAGCGAGAGCGAGTCAACGAAATTGATCACGAGCATCGCGGAGGAGTTGTGATGAGCGAGGACATGTCCGAGGTCGCCTGGCACATCAGCAGTAGGAGTGACAGCAACGGTGGTAGCTGTGTCGAGGCGGGGCCTGTTCTCGATGGTTCTGGTCGGGTGGCGGTGCGCGACAGCAAGGACCGCGCGGCGGCGACCCTCGTCTACGGCGCCCCCGGCTGGACGGCGTTTGTCAACGGGGTCAAGGACGGCACGTTTGCCCGCACCGATCCGTGATCGACTCCGGTTCGCTGATGCGGGGGTGTCCCGGTCGGGCTGATACCCCGATATCGGCGAGGTGGAGTTGATCAAAATTGGGTGGCGGCAGCTACCGGCCGGCGCGCACTCTTCCGGTCGTGCAGACGCACGAGGTGGCGGAGTTGTTCGACCGGGCGGTGCAGCGGCTGCGTCGCGTCGTCGACTCGGGCGGCTCCGACGACTCCGACGACGGGTCCGACCTGCTTCGACACGCGGCCGGCTCGGGCGTTGTCGCCGTGCGGTTGGCGGTCGCGCACCTGGCCGACGCGGACCGTGTGGTGCGCGCGGCGGCGTGCGACCTGCTCGGCTTCGCGAGTAACGTGCACGGGGACGACCTGCGCAGCGACGCCGCGACGGCCCTGATCGCGTTGGCCGACACCGAAGTCGATCCTGAGGTGCACTGGTCGATCGCCCGCGCACTGGGCGCCACCTGCGATCCCCGTGCCCTGCCCACCCTGGTCGCCCTCGCCGGCAGCCCCGACGGTGATGTGCGGTTCCAGGTCGCGGCCGCGCTGCCGATGGTGCTGATCGACGATCACCCTCCCGAGGACGGTGTGGCAGCGCTGATCGTCCTGAGCGCCGACGCCGACCCCGAGGTGCGCGAGTGGGCGACCTTCAGCCTCGGTTGGGTGAGCACCGCGGACGGGAACGCCGTCCGGCAGGCGCTGTGGGACCGCACCCGCGACGCCAACGACGAGGTACGCGCGGAGGGCGGCCGAGGGTTGGCGCGACGGCGGGACCCCAGGGCGCTTCCCCTGGTACGCGAACTGCTCGCGCAGGAGGAGGTGCACACGTTCACCTTCCAGGCCGCCGCGTACCTGGCGGACGAGTCGCTGTTGCCGCTGCTGGACGGGTTCGATCCCACCGCCGACGGTGTCGCCGACGCCCTGCGGGAGTGTGATCCGGTGCGCCGTGGCGAGCGCGACGAGTCGGCGTGGCAGGTCCTGACCACTGTGCACCAGCTCCGACCCGATCTGCGGGTCGCGGTCTTCGGCGAGCGGTGCGACCTCGGCCTGTACCTCGACGTCAGCGCCGGTTCCGACATCTCCGGCCACTGGTTTCTGGACGGGTTGCTCAACCGGGCCGGGCACGATCCGGCTCGTGCGGCCGAGCTGGCCATCGCGGATCTCCAGCGCTGATCGACTCGGGTTCACGGAAGTCGGGGTGTCCCGGTCGCGGCGATGCCCCGGTTTCCAGGAACCCGAGTCGATCTAGCGACGCGCCCGACGACGCGACGCGAGCGCTTCACAGCCATCTCACAGGGGTGCTGGATAGGGTGCCGGTCGAGTCAACGTCCGACTCCAGCGGAGGAGCGGTCGGCGTCGCACAGGAGTTCCGATGGTCTTCAAGAAGATGTTGAGCGCGTTCGGTGTGGGCGGTCCCAGTGTGGACACTGTGCTGACCAACCCCAACACCCGGCCCGGCCTGACCCTCGACGGGCAGGTCAACCTCGTCGGCGGTGACGCCGAGGCGGCCATCGAGCAGGTGGTGATCGGCCTGGTGACCCGGGTGGAGGTCGAGGGGCACGACGCCGAATACTCCGGCACCCTGGAGTTTCACCGGATGGCGGTCAGCGGCGCGTTCGTGCTCGCCCCGAAGCAGCAGCTCTCCATCCCGTTCCAGCTCCCGGTGCCGTGGGAGACCCCGATCACCGACGTGTACGGCCAGCGCCTACACGGCATGACGATGGGCCTGCGCACCGAGCTGTCGATCGCCCGCGCGGTCGACAAGAGCGACCTGGACCAGGTGGCGGTGCACCCGTTGCCGGTGCACGAGCGGATCCTGGAGGCGTTCCAGCGGCTCGGCTTCCGGTTCAAGCACGCCGACCTGGAGCGCGGTCACATCCGGGGCGTCCAGCAGACGCTGCCGTTCTACCAGGAGATCGAGTTCTTTGCCGCTCCGCAGTACGCGGGCACGATCAACGAGGTCGAGCTGACCTTCGTGACCAGTCAGCGCGGCGTCGAGGTCATCCTGGAGTGCGACAAGCGGGGCGGCTTCCTCAGCGCCGGGCACGACGCGTTCGGTCGCTTCCAGGTGGCGCACACCGACGTCGACCGGGTGGACTGGGCGCAGGTCGTCGACGGTTGGCTGCGCGAGACCACGTCCCGCTACGGCAGCCTCCGCTCCCAGTACGGTGCGAGCCGCGGTCACGGTCATGGCCGTGGGCCCGGAATGGGCGGCATGGTGGCCGGTGCGGCGCTCGGCGTCGCCGGCGGCATGGTCGCCGGCGAGATGATCGAGGATGCGTTCGAGGGCGACTTCGGTGGTGACTTCGGCGGCGACGAGTAGTCGGTACGAACACCACGGCGGCCTCCGGGAGAAGTCTCCCGGAGGCCGCCGTCGACCGTGAACCGGTCAGTGCCGAGCCTTGCGCTCCTCGCTGCTGCGCCAGTTACTGCCGGCCTTCGAGAGGCCACGGCTACCGAGGTAGCCAAGCGTCAGCAGGGTGATCAGGAACCAGGCGTTGTCGGCCCGGAAGATGTCCACCCCAGCGGAGTTCTGACCAACGACCTGCGACGCGCCCAGTACGGCGGCCACCGCGATCAGGTAGATCCAGAACTCGGTGGTCTTGAACGCCTGCTTGGTCTCCGTACCGGGTGCCTGCATGTCGTTGCGACGCCCGTCGTGCATGACCGGCATCTGCTGGGTCGGCATGTCCCGCATCGACGCGGGATTCTGCGGGTCGTTCATGGGCCGGTTCATCGGCCGGGTGGAAGCAGCCTGCGTGCTCATCTGGTCCTCCTCAGGATGCGATGAGTCGTACCTGCATTCCCTCGCCCCGCTACCGCGTGTCGGCCACGGCACGGTTCGCTTGCACGGCGGGGACAACCCCCGACTACCCGAGGCCACGGAGCAGGTAACACCGATCGCCGGCCGGAAAAATCCGGCCGGCGATCGGGTGGACGACTGGGTCAGCGCAGGCCGTTGCGCCTGGCCACGCTCACCAACAGGTCCGGGTCGTCGGTGATGATGCCGTCGACGCCGAGGTCGATGACCCGCTGCATCACCGTCGCGTCATCGACGGTGTACGGGATCACCTTCAGTCCGTCGCGGGCCTGAAGCGTGCGGACGTCCGGTCCGTGGAAGTATGCCGGGTTCTCCCGCAGGTACCAGTCGTCCGAGGCGACAGTGCCCTGCTTCGGGTCGTGCACCTGCCAGTTGGCCGACACCGTGCCCGCACCGGCGGCCCGGGTCAGCTTGCCCAGGTCCTGGTACTTCCACCAGTCCAGTCCACCGGTCCACGGGCTCTTCACCGCCGGGTTGCCGTACACCGCCTGCAACGAGCACTCGTCGGCGAGCGTCGCGCACTCGGCCGGGCCGTACTGCCAGACCAGCGCGACGGTGCCGATCCGCCGGTCGAGCTGCCGGGCGTACGTGATGGTGCGCCAGTCGAACGACTGGATGGTGGCCCGGTTGGTGAAGCCGGCGCGCTGGATGGCGTCGACGAGCTTGCGGGTGAAGCTGCGGTACGGCTCGGTGTCGTTCACCACCGGGCTGATCTTCGTCTCGATGTTCATGCCGATGTCGGCGCGGCCACTCGCCTTCACCAGGGCGAAGACCTCGTCCAGGGTCGGGATCCGGGCACCCGGCGCGGGCACCTGCGCGGGCAGTTCGGGCAGCGTCTTCGTGCCGCAGTCGACGGTCTTGAGCTGCGCCAGGGTCAGTTCGTGCACCGGCTTGCCCACGTACGGGAACTTCGGGTCGCCACGGCGCACCGGGTGGGTGTCGACGCAGTGTGACCCGTTGACGGTGCGGTCGTGCAGCACCACGAGCTTGCCGTCGGCGGTCACGCCGGTGTCCAGCTCCAGCGTGGAGATGGCCCGGTTGGACAACGCGTTCGCGAAGGCCGGCAGGGTGTTCTCCGGCCGGGTGGCCCGACCGCCACGGTGCGCCTGGATGTCGAACGGCGCGGCGTACGCCTTCGGCAGCCGGTAGCCGCGCTGCGCCAGCAGGCCCCGCAGCCGGTCCGGGTAGTCGGTGATCAGGCCGTCCACGCCGTCGTCGATCAGCTTGGCCATGGTCGGCAGGTCGTCGACAGTCCACGGGATCACCTTGATCCCGTAGCGGTGCGCCCGGGCGACCATCTCCTTGGTGACGTACGGCTGGTAGCCGGGGTCGGTGACCATGCCGTTCTGCGGCATGCCGTGCACCGGCGAGAAGGCGCTGGCGCCGAAGCTGCGGATCGCCCTGATCGGGTCGCCGCCGAAGTCGTCGATGTCCAGCCCGCCCAGCCACGGCGAGGCACCCGGCTGACCGGTCTGGAGGAAGTCGTAGTTGGTCAGGGCGACAAGCGGCAGCTTCGGCTCGACCTGGCGCATGCGCATCAGCGAGCCCCAGTCGAAGCTCTGGATGGTGACCTGCCTGAGCAGCCCGGCGGCACGGATCTCGGCAGCGGTGACCCGGACGAACTGCTCGCGCGGCGCGGTCTCGGTCGGCGCGCCGGCCTCGACCTTGGTCTCGACGTTGAGCGTCACGTCCTTCGCCCGGTAGCGGTTGACAAGCGCGAAGACCTCACGCAGCAGCGGCATCCGGGCACCGGGGACGGCGAGCTGGCCGGGCTTGTCCGACAGCGTCTTCGAGCCGCAGTCGAGCGTGCGCACCTGGGCCAGGCTGAGCGTGTTGACGTACTTCCCGACGTACGGGAACTCCGGGTCGCCGGGCGTCACCGGGTTGGTGTCGGCGCACTTGGCGCCACTGATCTTGCGGTCGTGGGTGACGACGGCCTGACCGTCCTCGGTGATCTGCACGTCCAGTTCGAGGGTGCTCACCCCGAGTTGGAGAGCGTTGCCGAAGGAGGCCAGGGTGTTCTCCACCCGCAGCCCGAGGCCGCCCCGGTGGGCCTGCACGTCGAATGTCCGGTCCGGTCGCGGTTTCGCCTGGGCGGGCACCGCGAGCCCGGTCGTCACCGTCGCGGCCACCAGGGCCGCGACGGCGGTACGGCGTACTGTGCGCACGCTGTCATCCCCTCCTGCCGGCGGGCATCTCCCCCCGGTCGCGGGACAGCATGGACATCTCGGACTGCGGGCAGGCGGCCAGTGGGCGGCGCGACGGTGAACCGCGGTGGACGACCTCCCGGTCAGGCCGGGTTTGGCCAGCCGGTGGCCGGGCACGCAGTCAGTTCCACAGCTTCTGCGAGGTGATGAGCGTGCGTGAGGACGACATGCGGCAGGACGCCGCCCGCGAGGCCGAGGATCGGATCGCCGGCGGCGTGTACGGCAAGGGCGCCCTCGACGAGGTGACGGTGCCCCGCACCGATGTGGAGAGTCAGATCCAGCGCGATGACCCGTTCGATCCGGCGAAGGAACGGATCGACCCACAGGTGCTGCGCGACGGTGGCCCGGTGGGCGGGCAGGGCGCGGTGACCACCACCGGTGGCACCGCCGGGCCGGCGAGCGTACGCCGGGTGGCCCGCCAGCCGGAGCGGCACCGGGGCAAGGTGGCCCCGACGACGACCGGCGACGCGACCACCGGCGGCCTGAGTACGCCGATGAGCGGCAACACCAGCGACCAGTCCACGTCGGCACCGGAGCCGGCGAAGACTGTCCAAGACCGCTCCGTCACCGACTAACCGCGATCATGAGGTTGACGTGGCTGTGGAACACCACAGTTCACGTCAACCTCATGATCAACTCAGCGGGCGGCGGTGGGGGTGGGGCGCAGGACGCCTAGGCGTTGGGTGGCGCGGGTCAGCGCCACGTACAGGTCGCTGCGACCACGGGGGGACTCGGCCACCATCCGGTCCGGGTCGACGACGAGCACCGAGTCGAACTCCAGCCCCTTGGCCTGCGCGACTGTCAACACCACCACCCGGCTCTCCAGCTCCGGGTGCTCACCCACGGCGGCCTCCGGCAGCGCGCCGGTCACCGCGGCGCCCAACTCGCCCACCCGGCCGGCCGGCACGAGCACACCGAGCCGACCCTCGGTCAGCGCCGCCGCCTCCCGGGTGGCCTCCGCGACGAGTTCCGCCGCCAACCGCTCGTCGGGAACCGTGCGGTCCCACGGGGGTACGCCGCTCTCCCGTACCGAGCGCGGCGGACGCAGCGCCGGGTCGATCTGCGCCAGGACGTCGGCGGCGACAGTCATGATCTCGGCGGGCGTGCGGTAGCTGACCGTCAACTCGGTCAGCCGCCACCGCTGCGCCACGTACGGGGCGAGAGCGTCCGCCCACGAGGGTGTGCCGCTGAGCGCGCCGGTCTGTGCGACGTCCCCGACGATCGTCATCGACCGGCTCGGGCAGCGGCGCATCAGCAGCCGCCACGCCATGGGGCTCAGCTCCTGCGCCTCGTCCACAATCACGTGGCCGAACGCCCAACTCCGGTCGGCGGCGGCCCGCTGCGCGGTGGTGAGGCGGTCGGCCTCCTCCTGCCGCTCCAGCAGCCGGTCCGCGTCGATCAGGTCGGTCACGCCGAGGATCTCACCGCCCTCGGCCTCGTCCTCCACGTCGATCGAGCGGGAACCCCGGGCGATCTCGAGCACGCCCTCGGCGTACTCCCGTTCCATCATCCGGATCCGGTCCCGGCGGGCGGCGGCGGCCCGCTCGTCCTCGCCGAGCAGCTCGGCGGCCTCGTCCAGCAGCGGTACGTCGGCCGGCGTCCAACCGCCCGGCTCCCGGCGGAGCAGCGCCTGCTCCTCATCGGTGAGCATCGGCGCGGCGGCGGCGATCCGGTCCGGGTCGGCGTACAGGTCGGCGAGCAGTCGCTGCGGGGTGAGCACCGGCCACAGCCGGTCCAGCGCGGCCTGGATCTCCGTTTCCTCGCGCAGCTCGCGGCGGATCTCGGCCCGGTCCGCCTCGTCGAGCAGGTTGTCCCCGCCCAGCGGGTCGGCGCCGATCCGTTCGGCCACCTGATCGGCGAGCGCGTGCACGACCTCCGTGTCGAACAGCGTGCGGGCCAGGTTGTGCGGCCGGCCGACGCGGCGCACCCGGTCCCGCGCGGCCCGCACGATCTCCGGGTCGAGGGTCAGCGTCTCCCGCTCGACCTCGATCTCCAGCGGCTCGTCCGGCACCCACTGCCGGTCCCGGACGGCCAACGCCAGGACCTCGGCCAACACGGCCCGGCCCTTGAGCGCCGCCGTTTCGGCCGGTTCGGTCCGCTGGGCGCTCACCCCGGGAAAAAGATCACCCTGGGTACGCAGCAGCACGCCGGTCTCGGCCAGCGTCGGCAGCACCTGGGAGATGTAGCGCAGGAATGTCGCGTTCGGGCCGACCAGCAGCACGCCCCGGCTGGAGAGTTCGCGGCGGTGCGTGTAGAGCAGGTACGCCGCCCGGTGCAGCGCGACGGCGGTCTTGCCGGTGCCGGGGCCGCCCTGGACCACCATGACGCCCGGCAGTTCGGCGCGGATGATCTCGTCCTGTTCGGCCTGGATGGTCTCGACGATGTCGCGCATCCGGCCGGTCCGGCCCGCGTTGAGGGCCGCGAGCAGCGACGCCTCGCCGGTCAGCTCCTCGTGGCCGCCGGGGGAGGCGGTGTCGATGTCCAGCACCTCGTCGTTGAGGCCGGTCACCTTGCGCTGCCGGGTGCGCAGGTGCCGGCGGCGGCGGACGCCCTGCGGGTTGGCGGCGGTGGCGAGGTAGAAGGCGCGGGCGGCGGGGGCGCGCCAGTCCATCAGCAGCGGGTCGTAGTCACCGCTGCTGTCGAAGATGCCGATCCTGCCGATGTAGTGGCGGGAGTCGTCGTCACCGTCGAGTCGGCCAAAGCAGAGCCCGTTCTCCACGGCGGAGAACTGCTCGACCTGATCGGCGTACATCGCTACCGAGCTGTCGCGCTGGGAGCGGTCCTGGAGGGTGCCGCCGGTGTTGCGCAGCTCGGCGGTGAGCCGCTGGGCGGCCTGCTCACGCAGCCCGTCCAGCCGGTCGTAGAGCATCGAGACGTACTCCTGCTCGCGACCGATCTCGTCGTCGAGCGGCAATTCGCCGGAACCGCCGGAGTGCCTTGACAAGCCGTCTCCCTAAAGATTAGAATCGCTTGCAGGAACGGCTTTTAGCCGTTCTTTTTTGTGTCCTCGAACTGTTGAAGATAGCGCGTTCCGGCGGTTCTCACCAAGCCAGGCGAGCCGGCGCGCCGGTGATCGCGAGGTGGCGTCGGATGATCCTGCGGGCCGGGCAACGGGTGGTCTTCATCGGCGACAGCATCACCGATTGTGGCCGACGCGACGTCGCCGCGCCCTACGGCTCCGGATATGTGAGCCTCGTCCGTGCGTTTGTCGACGCGCGGCACCCGGAGCTGGAGCTGGCGTGGGTCAACCGGGGTGTGGGCGGCGACACCGTCCGGGACCTGGCCGCCCGCTGGGACGACGACGCGATCGCCGAGCGCCCCGACTGGCTGTCGGTGCTGATCGGCATCAACGACATCTGGCGGCACTACGGCGATCGCCCGCACGAGGCCGTCGGCATCGACGAGTACGAGCGCACCCTGCGCGACCTGCTGCGTCGGGCGGTCGCCGCCACCGGTTGCCGGCTGATCCTCGGTGACCCGTTCCTCATCGAGGCGGACCGCGACGTCCCGCAGCGCGCCGACACCGACCGGTACGCGGCCGTGGTGGCGGGGCTGGCCAGCGAGTTCGACGCGGTGCACGTGCCCAACCAGGCGGCGTTCGACCGGGTGCTGGCGGTCAGCCCGTCGGCGCGCTGGGCCGACGACCGCGTCCACCCGTACCTGCCCGGCCACGCGGTCCTCGCCGACGCCTACCTGAGCGCCCTCGGCGCCTCCTGACCCGGGGCCGCACCGCGAAGCTGACCCGGGGCCGCACCGCGAAGCTGACCCGGGGCCGCACCGCGAAGCTGACCCGGGGCCGCACAGCGAAGCGCCGGGCCGACCGTCAGGTCGACCCGGCGCGAACACCGCTGGATCAGCCGCGAGCAGCCTGGTAGAGCCGCTCCGGAGTGACCGCGCCGGCGAGGACCCGGCCGTCGTCGGTGAGCAGCACACTGAACAGCTTGCCGGTGAGCAGACGACCGCTACCCCAGTCGCCCTTGACCGCCGTCAGGCTGCCGAGCAGCTTCGACACGTCCAGGTCCGGTGCGGCGCCGGCCGGTGGCACGGCCGGCTTCGCGTCGGCCGGCTTGCCGCCGAGAGCCCCGTCGAGGCGGGCGACGAGCACCGTCGTCCAGCCGGCGCCCACCGCGCGGACCTGCGGATCGCCCGCCGGCTTGGCGTGGTCGGGCTTGCCCGCACCCGGCCGCTCGGCCTTCTCCTCGGTGACCGTCACACCGGGCGGCGGGTTGAAGGTGAACTGGTCGTCGGCGGGCCGACGGTAGTCGATCTGGGTGAAGGCCATCTCGAACGCCGGCCGGTCGCTGCCCTTCGCGAGCACCTCGAAGCGCAGCGGCACGTGCTGCTTGGCGTCGATGGCGATCCGCAGCTGGTGCACCAGGGAGTCCTTGTCGCGCGGCTGGAGCACCAACTCGTACGCGTCCTGGCCGGCCACCGTCGCCGAGCGGCCGACGTTGACCTCGGTGCTCGGGTCGATCGCGGCCAACGCGAGGTCGGCGGCCTGCTGCGGAGTGGCCGGCAGGCTCGGCCGCGCCTCGGGAGCGGCCTTCGCGGCCTCGGCGTCGCCGAGCGTGCGATGGCGGGCCGTGTTGCTGCGGCTCTCCCAGGTCCAGACGTCCCGGCCGTTGCGGATCACGTCCTGCTCGCCGAGGGTGTCCAGCAACGCGACCCGCTGCCGCTCCGGGCCGGAATACCAGACCCGCAGGGTGTGGGTGCCGGTCAACACGCTGGTCAGCTCGTTGCCGGGGGCCAGCCCGACGATCGGCGGCAGGCCGAGGTCGGCGCGCTGCACGACGGTCCCGGAGACCCCCTCCAGCCGGGAGGTCTGCAGATCGACCAGGAGCTGGGCGGCGGTACGCGGCGGCAGGCTCGGCTCGGCCTCGGCGGCGAACGTGCCGATCGCCGCTCCACCGCCGATGACGGCGACGGCGGCGGTGGCCGGGACCAGCCAACGCAGGACGGGACGGCTTCTCAGAACGGACATGGTGGCACCTCCTGCGACCATCCTCCCCCCTCGGCCCTGAGAACGAGCTGAGGACGCCGAACCGCCGTCGGTTGACCCGGGTGGCACCCTTGAACTGTGCGGTTGCTGGTGGTGGAGGACGAGGCCCGGTTGGCGGCTGCCCTGCAACGGGGCCTGGCGGCGGAGGGGTTCGCGGTGGACGTGGCGCGGACCGGCCCGGCCGGGCTGGACGCGGCCCGGCACGGCGAGTACGACGCCATGATCCTCGACGTGATGCTCCCCGGCCTCTCCGGCTACGAGCTGGTCCGCCAACTGCGAGCGGAGCAGCACTGGTTGCCGGTGCTGATGCTCTCCGCCAAGGACGGCGAGTACGACCAGGCCGACGGCCTCGACTGTGGCGCGGACGACTACCTGACCAAACCCTTCTCGTACGTGGTGCTGCTGGCCCGGCTGCGGGCGCTGCTGCGCCGCGGCGCGCCGGAGCGCCCGACGGTGCTGGAGGTCGGTGACCTGCGGCTGGACCCGGCCCGCCGACGGGTGACCCGGGCCGACACCGAGGTGACGCTGACCGCGCGGGAGTTCGCGCTGCTGAACTACCTGATGCGCCGGCCCGGCCAGGTCATCTCCAAGATCGAGTTGCTGGACCACGTGTGGAACGCGAGCCTGGAGACCGCGCCGAACATCGTCGAGGTGTACGTCGGCTACCTGCGCCGCAAGCTCGGCCGGGACCGCCTGGAGACGGTCCGGGGCGTCGGTTACCGGCTGGCGATGTGACAGCCGACGCTCCGGTGCCCGCCCGCCGGGCGTGGGCCGGCTGGCTGCCGGTGCTGGGGCTGCGGGGGCGGCTCATGGCGCTCGGCGTGCTCGGCCTCACCATCGGGCTGGCCCTGGGCGGGGTGGTACTGCTCGGCGCGCTCGGCTTCGTGCTCCAACGAACTGTCGACACCGAGGCGTTCCGGACCGCCGACGCGGTCGCGCTGCTCGCCGCCGAGGACGCGTTGCCCGACCCGCTTCCGGTGGCCGGCGGGCAGGTCCGCGTCCAGGTCGTCGACGGGCAGGGGCGGATCCGGGCCGCCTCGATCGACGCCGACCGGCTGGTCCCGATGGTCCGCCCCGAGCGGCTGGACCACGACCGTCGGCAGCGGCTGGAGGTGCCGGCCGAGCGGGTCGGGCTCGTCGGCCCGGTCCGGGTGGTCGCCGTACCCGCCGGCACCGCTGCCGACCCGCTGACCGTGCTGGTCGCCCGGTCGATGGCCGACGTGCGACACAGCACCCACGCGGTCCGGGTCATCCTGCTGGTGGCGTTCCCACTGCTGGTGGCCGTGCTGGCCGGGGTGGCGTGGCGGGTGGTGGGCGCGACTCTGCGGCCGGTCGAGGCGCTCCGTCGGGGCGCCGAGGAGATCACCGGGCGGGCCGGTACCGGTCGGCTGCCGGTGCCCGCGTCGGCCGACGAGATCCACCGGTTGGCGGTCACTCTCAACGGCATGCTGGACCGGCTGGAATCCGGTCGGGTGCGGCAACGGGCGTTCGTCTCCGACGCCGCACACGAGCTGCGCAGCCCGTTGACCAACATCCGGACCGAGCTGGAGGTCGCCCAGCGCCTCGCGGACCGCACGGACTGGACGGCGGTGACCGCCAACCTGCTCGCCGACACCGACCGGCTGAGCCGACTTGTCGACGATCTCCTGCTGCTGGCCCGCCTGGACGAGGCTCCGCCGGCCCGGGGGACCGGCCCGGTGGAGCTGGGCGCGCTGCTGACCGAGGTCGCGGCCCGCTACCCGTCGCCGCCGGTGCGGGTGACGATGCCGCCGGGCCCGCTGTGGACGACCGGCAACGCCGACGAGCTGCGGCGCGTGCTGGCCAACCTGGTCGACAACGCGGTACGCCACGCGTACGGCACGGTGGTGCTCGCCGCCGAGGCGACGCCGGTGCCGCGGCGGACGGTCGGGGCGTACCGCCTGGTGACGGTGACCGACGACGGCCCGGGGGTGCCGGCGGCGGATCGGGAGCGGGTGTTCGACCGGTTCACCCGGCTGGACGACGGTCGGGCCCGCGACGACGGCGGCGCCGGCCTGGGGCTGGCCATCGTCCGGGAGTTGGTGCGCCGGGCCGGCGGCAGCATCACCCTGACCGACGCGCCGGAGCAGCACGGGCTGCGGGTGTGCCTGCTGCTGCCGGCCGACCCGGGCCTGAACCCGCCGGCTTCTGCCTGAGTCGGCCGGGTCAGCGGCGGCGGGTGCAGACCTGCTCGGAGTTGGCGACGGTGTCGGTGGACCAGACGACGGCGACGGTGAAGCAGTAGTCGTTGGTGCGGTTGAGCGCGTAGATGACGTAGCTGGTGGTGCCGGCGGGCAGGGTCGCGAAGACGTTGCGGTCCTGACCGGTGCGGCCACCCGCGATGACCACCGGGCCCTCACTGCCGGCCGGATAGGTCCAGTTCAGCGCGATGCTGTCCCGGGTGTCGCGCAGGGTTACCGCGCCGGGCGGGCTGCCGGGCGGTGCTCCGGTGCCGGCCGGCGTGGGCGCTGCGCCGCCCGGGTTGGGTGCGGTGGTGGCCGGCGGGCCGGCGGTGGGGGAGCCGCTGGCCGGCGGCGGCGTCGGCTCGTCGTCGCCGTCGACCCGGGCCACCCCGGCGATCACCGCGGCCGCACCGAGCAGCACCACGACCACACCGGCCACCAGCACCGGCACCAGCCGGTTGCGCGGCGGCGACGGCGCCCGGTGCACGGGGACCGGCAGCAACCGGGACGGCGTGTAGGGCTCAAGCGGCGCGTACGGGTCCGGCGGCCGGTACGGGTCGGACGCCGCGTGCGGGTCGGACGGCTGGTACGGGTCGGGCGCTGCATATGGGTCGGACGCCGTATACGGGTCGGACTGCGTGGCGGGGCGGTGCAGCCGGTATACCCCCGGCTGCTCCTCGGTGCCGCCGGCCAGCCCGATCACCGACGGGGGCACCGGAGCGTCGGTGCTGTAGGGCGTGGGCTCCTCCGCCGACTCGGGTGGCCAGGTGGTGCCGGCCGGCCCGACCGGTTCGTCGGCCGGCGTTCGAGGACTCGGCACCGTCCCGCCGGCTGCCGGCCCGGCCTGGTGTGGCGCGGATGCCGACGGGTGGCGGCCGAATTCGGTCGGGTCGTCGTCGTGCGGTGGGACGCGGGCGGCCGGCACCGCCGGGGTGTCCCGGGCGGTGGGCGCGTTGTCGGCGCAGGCGTGGTCGGGATTGGCCGCAGCCCGGGCCAGGGCCGCCACCTGCGCGGCCAGCGGGTCGTCGGCGGGCAGGTGCTGCCGGCACAGCTCACGTGCCAGTGCCAGGTTGTCGTGCGCCTCGGTGAACTGCCCGCAGTCACGCTGCATCGCCCCGAGCCGCGCCAGCATCTTGATGCCGCTGGGGTGCCCGTCGCCGTAGATCTCCCGGTGCAGCTCCCAGGCGTCCTGGAGCCGGTCCCGGGCGACCGTGCACTGGCCGCGGGCGTACTCGACGGTGGCCAGGTCGGCGTGTGCGGCGAGCACCCGCAGTGACTCCGGGCCATCCTGTGCGGTCAGCTCGATGATGACTTCCTGGTAGAGCCGAGCGGCCCGGGAGTGGCTGCCGACCCGGTGCAGCACCGCGGCCAGGGTCGCTGCGGCGGCCACCGTGCGCGGGTCGGAGCGGCCGTGCAGGCGGGTGGTGGCCGCGTACGCGAAGGCGGCCCAGCCCCGGGCCGAGTGGGGCTCACCGAGGGCGACCAACACCCGCGCCTGGAGGCTGGCCGCCTCGGCCAACTCGCCGGTGGCGTTGGCGGGACGGGGGTCGGCGTCGGTGAGCGCGTCGGCGAGCAGTTGCTGCGCGCCGGCCAGATCGCCGGCCGACACGAGATGGTGCGCCTGGTCAGTCAGTTCACCGAAGCCGGAAGACACGCCCCATCGTGCTCATTCGACGACGTTAAGTACAAGACCCGCGCCGGTGTCGATTGGTCAGGATCTCCTCAGGTGGTCGGCCAGGGTTTCGCTGATTCGGCGCAGTTGGTCGACCTGGGCGGGGCTCAACGCGTCGAACAGGTGCCGGCGTACCCCTTCGACGTGGCCGGGTGCGGCGGCCGCGAGGGTGGCGAAGCCCTCGTCGGTGAGCAGGGCGATCTGCCCGCGCCGGTCGGTGGGGCAGTCCTCGCGGCGCACCCATCCGGCCGCCTCCAGCCGGGCCACGGCGTGCGAGAGCCGGCTGCGCGACGACCCCGCCGCCTGCGCGAGCTCGCTCATCCGTAGTTGGCGACCGGGGGCCTCGGAGAGCCGGACCAGGATCTCGTAGTACGCGTGCGGCATGCCCGCCTCGCGCTGTAGCTCGCGGTCGAGCGTGTCCATCAGCATCCGGGACGCGGCGAGGTACGCGCGCCACGTGCGCTGTTCGTCGGGGTCCAGCCAGCGGGTCATGGCGGCCATCATAACGCAGATGGTTGAACGTTCAACCAAAGCGAGCTAGTCTGGGGTCATGGGTATCCACCGGCTCAACCACGCGGTCCTCTACGTCAGTGACCTCGCCCGCAGCGTCGCGTTCTACCGGGACGTGCTGGGCTTCCGTGCGGTGGCGATGACCCCGGACGGATTCCGGGGCGCCACCTTCCTCCAGGCTCCCGACTCCACCAACGACCACGACCTCGGCCTGTTCGAGATCGGCGCCGGCGCCGGGCGGTCGACAGCCGGCCGGGCCACCGTCGGCCTCTACCACCTCGCGTGGGAGGTGGACACGCTCGACGAGCTGGCCGTCACCGCCGAGCGGCTCGCCGCCGCCGGGGCCCTGGTCGGCACCTCCGACCACGGCACGACCAAGAGCCTCTATGGCAAGGACCCGGACGGCCTGGAGTTCGAGATCGTCTGGCTGATCCCCGCCAACCTGCTCGACGACGCCGCACTGAGCGCGCGCAAGCAGATCGGTCGGCTCGACCTGGACGCCGAGCGGCAGCGCTACGGCGGGCAGACCCGGGGCGGGGTGGGGATCTCCGTCCCGGCCTGAGCAGGTCATACGGTAGAACGGACCGATGCCGACCGACCGGACCACCGATTTCCTTCGTGCGCTGCTGGTCCGCCAGCTGACCACCTGGCTGCCCACGGCCCTGCACCGCTCCCGGCGGGCCACCATCGCACTCGCCGGCACCGACGCGGGCGGCGCGGTGGCCACGCTGCAACTGGTCGGCGCGCACGCCGACCAGTTGCGCGGCCGCCAGGTCACGGTGCTGGTGCTCGCCGACGGGTCGCCCGACCTGCCGGCCCGCCTCGGCCCGGTCGAGGCGGAACTGCCCGCCGAGGTCACCGTGCACCTGCTGCCCGGCAACCCGGATCGGCTGCCGGTCGCCGTCAAGGCGGCCGGTGCGGCGGGCTCACCGCTGTTCTCCTTCGTGGACGTGTCAGGTGCGGTGGGCCCGAAGCTGCTCACGGCCGCCGCCAACGGCCGCACCGGCGAGGTGCTGCTGCACGCGGGCAGCAGTGCCCGTGCCGCGCTCGTCGCGGCCGGCTTCCCCCTGGTCGCCGAGCTGGCACCGGTGCTGCCGGACGACGAGGTCGCCGGCGTGGTCGCGTTCGGCAGTCGTTCGGACCGGAGTCTGGAGGCGGTGCGTGACGCGCTCTGGTCGGTCGGCGCGGACTTCGGCGTGCGCTACCGCGACCCGGTCGACCCGATGAGCGCACCTGTCGACGTGGCCGGCGACCCCGACGTCACACCGCTGGCCCAAGCGCTGCTGGCCGAGCTGCGTCGCGGCGGTCCACGACCGGTCACCGAGCTGCGCCGGCACACCCTCACCGCGACCGTCTACCGTGCCGCCGACGCGAACCGCGCGCTGGCCGACCTGCTGAACGAAGGTGACGTGCGACGCGACCGCGAGAACGGCAAGCTGGCCGGCGACGAGCTGATCACCCCAGAGCGCTGAGCCCGCCCGCGCCGGGCCCGGTGCGGAGACTCCGTAGACGCCGAGCGGGTGCCGGTGATGTCAACGGCACCCCGCTCGACTCCCGGGAGGTTACGACCGGGACTTGTCCTGCTTCCAGGACAGTGGACCCGGCAGGTCGACGCGGTGCGCCCGTGCCTTGGAGTTCCAGGACCAGCGCCCGATCTTGATGCTCCAGGAGGAGAAGCCGTTCTCGGTGAAGTTCAGGATGATCGGACCGTACTTCTTGCGCTTGCGAAACATGAGGCCCATCGGAGGACTCCCCTCGTCACCGTTCCCTGCCGTGTCGAGATCGAACATGCCCGGACCGGCAACTTTTGAAACCCACTCAGCGTCCGTCCTGGACGGTCTCGGCCGAGCGCGGCCAATCTCTACTCACCAGATAGGTGTTGCGGCACGGTAAATACTGCTAGGCGCGCTTTTTCCCCTTGGCATCGATGGAATTCTCATCTTCTGGAAGACCGTTGACCGGCCGATCCCGTCCCGGCAACATGAGGTCATGTCGCAGCGGGATGAGCTTCACCTCACCGCTCGTGTGCACGTCGACCTGGTCCGGCACGCGAGCGCGCTCTGTTGAGCCGACCGGTCCATCCGGTTCGACTCCAGCGACGCACGCACACCGCCGGCCCGCTCAACGCGGAGCAGCGTGCCTTCTCACCCTCCTTACTCCCACCGTGGACAGATCAGGAGACTCCGCATGTCCCCACCCCGTCGTGCCGTCCTCCGTCCCCGAGCCGCCGCCAACGCCCCGACCACCGCCGTGACCAGCAACTCCGCCCCACCCCGACCGGCCCGCGCGTACGCGGCGTCGACCCCGGTGTCGGCGTGACCACCGTGGAGCGTCCCGCGACGGACGCGGCCGAGCTGCGACCGGTGAGCGCGGACCTGTTCCGTGCCCTGCTGCGTCGGCAGGCCACAAGCGTCACCGTGGTCACCGCTGTCGCCCGCGCCACCCACCCGGCCTGCCTGGGTGGGATCGGCGCGCCGATCCGGGCGGGTTTCACCGCCACCTCGTTCACGTCGGTGTCGCTGGACCCGCCGCTCGTCTCGTTCTGCCTCGGGACGGCGTCGTCGAGCTGGCCGGTGCTGGCTCGCGCCGAGCACGTCGCGGTGCACCTGCTGACCGCGGGGCAGCGGGATGCCGCGACGATCTTCGCCACCAGCGGCATCGACCGGTTCGCCGCGTACCCGGACTGGACGTCCGGACCGTTCGGGGTGCCGCTGCTGACCGGCGTGTTGGCCCGGCTCTTCTGCCGGGTGGTGCACCGGGTGCCCGCCGGCGACCACACGCTCGTCATCGCCGAGCCGTTGGCGCTCGGTGACGGCGGCGACGGCGCGCCGTTGGTGCACCACCACGGCGGCTACACGACCGCCGTCGCGCCGGTGCCGCGGTGACGGCGCTGGCCACACCGGGTCTGCTCGCGTTGGACCGGGCCGCCCAGGACCTGCTGTTCCGGGCGGCCCGCACGGCCAACACGTTCACCGACGAGCCGGTCACCGACGCCCAGGTCGCGGCGATCCACGATCTGATCCGGTACGGGCCCACCGCGTACAACGGCCAGCCGCTGCGGGTGCTGCTGCTGCGCAGTTCGGCGGCACGGGCGCGACTACTGCCGCACCTCTCGTCGAGCAACCGGGCGAAGACCGCCGCCGCGCCGCTGGTGGCGGTGCTCGCCGCCGATGTGGACTTCCACGAGCGGCTGCCCGAGCTGTACCCGCACCGCCCGCAGGCCCGGGACTGGCTCGGCGATCGGGCGGCGCGGGCCGAGCAGGCCCGGCTCAACGCGACTCTGCAGATCGGCTACCTGCTGGTGGGCGTTCGCGCGGCGGGGCTGGCCGCCGGCCCGATGGCCGGGTTCGACGCGGCGGGCGTGACCCGGGAGTTCTTTCCCGACGGGCGGCACGAGACGCTGCTGGTCATGAACGTGGGCCACCCCGGCCCAGACGCCTGGCGCGCCCGGCTGCCCCGGCTGAGCACCGAGGACGTGGTCCGGACGCTCTGACCCGCGAGGTGGATCAGCGCGGCTCCCACGCGTCGGGCAGCGCGGTGAGCTTGCGGACGTGGGCGGGCAGCCGACCGTTGACGATCTCGGCGAGGCTCACCTCGTCGACCACGCGCCGCACCGCCGCCCGCACGGCCACCCAGAGGCCGGGCAGGTTCTCCGCCGCACCCTCGTATTGGGTCTCCTCGGGGCGCAGCCCGCGTACCCCGGCCAGCGGGCCGTCCACCGCGCGCAGCACCGCGCCGACGGTCACCTCGCGTGGGGGACGGGCCAGCGTGTAGCCGCCCTCGGCGCCACGCTGGGCGCGGACGATGCCGGCCCGGCGTAGATCCGCCAGGACGGCCTCCAGGAACTTGCGGGGCATGTCCTGCTCCCCGGCGATGGCCTGGGTGGACAGCAGTGAAGGGTACGCGGTGGCCAGGCTCAGCGCCGCCCGTACCGCGTAGTCGCCGCGCGCGGAGATCTGCACCCTGTCATCATGCCCGGCCGGTGCCGAGGGCCGGTCCGGTGGGCGACCCGGACCGCCCGGGGTGGCCGCCGTTGGCTGGTTCGGCGAGGGGGCGGAACCAGCCGCCGTTGGTGCCGGTCGGCTCGGCCGGCGCTCGGGGCCGGACCACCCGGCTGGCCGCCGGCTGGTCCCGGGCGGCCCGAAACGCGCCGGGGCTCACCCCGACCTCGCGGGTGAAGAAACGGCCGAAGTTCGTCGGCTCGGAGAAGCCGAGCTGCCGGCCGATCTGGGCGATCGGCTGGTCGGTCGCGGCGAGCAACCGGCCGGCCTGCAACGCGACCCGCTCGTCGATGACCTGCTTGGCGCTGCGGCCGGTGACGGCCAGACAAGCCCGGGTCAGGGTACGCACCGAGCAGCGCAGCCCGGCGGCGTAATCCTCCACCCGCCGGCTGCGCGGGTAGCCGTGCTCCACCTCCTGGCAGAACCGGTGGAACGTCTCGTCCTCGGGCCGGGGCGCCGAGCGGTCGGCACTGGCCAGGGTCAGCCGGAGCAGCAACACGGCCAGTTGGTGACGGAGCAGCGCGCGGGCGGGGTGGCTGTCGGGGTGCCGCTGACAGTCCACCGCCAACTGGCTCACCTCGCTGATCACCGCGTCCTCGTCCTCGCCGGCCAACTGCCGCCACGTCACGGGCGCGTCCAGGTCGACGTCGAAACCGCGCAGCGCCTCGGGAACCCAGGAGACCACCGTGGCGTCGAACTGCGGCCCGGCGCAGCGCAGCACCTGGCCGGCTCGGACCCGCAGCAGCGTGCCGGGCCGGCAGGGCAGGAGGTGGAAGTCGAGCTCCGCGTCGCCGTGCCCCCGGGTGGTGAGGATCAGCAGCTCCTGCTCGACGAGCACCGGCCGACGCCAGCCCGGGTCGCCGGCAAGGTCGGCCAGCGCGAACGTGGCAATCTCGTCGGGCACGGGTGGAGCCGAACCGATCGGTGGCGCGGGGGTGGGACCGGTGGAGACCATCGCCTGCGACGGTAGCCCGAACCGCAGGTCACCGCATCCCAATCGACGCAGGTAGCGGAATCGACGCCGCACACCGGGCTTGTCGCGATCCCGGCGGCCGGGCTACGTTACCCGGCGGTAGCGCTGTCCGGGCCACGGTCCGCCCGGCGCCTCGCCGGCCACCCCACCGGTCGGCGGACCTCGCCGACTCGCGATGGGATGGGCATGACGCAGCTGTTCTCGGTCGAAGGTAAGACGGTCCTGGTCACCGGCGGGTCGCGGGGGATCGGCCTGATGATCGCCCAGGGCTTCGTACGGGCCGGCGCACACGTGATCATCTCGTCCCGGAAGGCCGATGTCTGCGCGGCGGTCGCCAAGGAGCTCTCCGCCGAGGGCCACTGCGAGGCCATCCCCGCCGACCTGGGCGACGACGCCGGGGCCGAGGCGCTGGCCGCCGCCGTACGCGAGCGCTTCGACCGTCTCGACGTGCTCGTCAACAACGCCGGCGCGACCTGGGGCGCCCCGCTGGAAAACTACCCGGAGGCCGCGTTCGACAAGCTCTGGGCCGTCAACGTCAAGGCCGTCTTCCGACTCACCACCGCGCTGCTGCCGGCGCTGCGCGCCGCCGCCAGCGCCGACGACCCGGCCCGCGTGATCAACATCGGGTCGATCGACGGCATCCGGGTGCCGATGATGGAGGTGTACGCGTACTCGGCCACCAAGGCGGCCGTGCACATGCTCACCCGCGGCCTGGCCCACCAGTTGGCCGGTGAGCAGATCACCGTCAACGCGATCGCACCCGGCCCGTTCGAGAGCAAGATGATGGCGTTCGCGCTGGACGACCCCGCCAGCCGGGCCGCCATCGAACAGCAGGTGCCGCTGGGCCGCATCGGACGCCCGGAGGACATGGCCGGCACCGCCATCTACCTCTCGTCGCGCGCCGGCGCGTACCTCACCGGCGCGGTCATCCCGGTCGACGGCGGCATCACCACGCACGGCTGAGCACCGGCTGACCCGGGTCGGGCTGCCCGCGCATCACGCCCCGGGTGTGCCGGGGCCGCGCGGACTCGGCAGATCCGCGCGGCCCCGGGTTGGCCGGTGTTGCCCGTTCGGGCGGTGGTCAGCGACCGGCGAGCAGTCGGGTCACCGCCGTGTCGACGTCCAGGTGCTCGGCCTCACGACCGCGCGGGACGACGACGTAGGTCCGTCGAAGGAAACGCACCAGAACACTGCGCGGCACCTCGAAGAGGGCGTTGCCGTCCGGTGACGAGAGGGCCAGCGCGACGAAGTCGCCGCGCGGTGTGGCCCAGGGCCAGACCCGCACATCACCGATGCCGGCTGGCTCGTCCAGGCCGGTGACCAGCAGTTCGCGGGCGAAGGACCAGCTCACCGCCTCGCCACCGGCAGATTCGGCATGGAACAGGACATGGACCGCATACGGGTCAGCAGGGTCGTAACGCAGACTGGCACGCACCGGCAAGGCCGTGGCGTCAGGTGCGACGAGCCTTAGCGACGTCTCGACCTCTACGGTCGTCGGTCGAATGACACTCATGGACGTTCTCCCCCCGGCACCGCTGCGGAACGCGCGTGTCCCGCTTTTCCCATACTCAGGTGCTACTCCTGGCTACGCTCCGCCATACGCTGACTTCACCCAGTGGTGGGAAGGGGGACGGAAAGGCCGCGTGAATGTGAGCATTCATGTAGGATTTCCGGTTCTGCCCAGTGCGTGATCCCGCCCGGCATCGGGTGGTTCAGTCGTCGACTTACTCCGGTAACGTCCAGTCGACCGTTGCAGTGACGGGCGTGAGCGACACTGGGGGGTGAAATGGTGACGAAGAAATCCTCAGTGGATCCGCCCGCGGCGCCCGGCCCGCCGAAGGTCGCGGTCCGAGCAGCCGAAAAGCGGGGGTACGGAGTGCCGATGGAGCAGCCCGAACGCGCCGATCGGCCGACGCCCGACGCCGATCGTCCCGGCGGTGTCCTGGTCGTCGGAGACCCGCCGCGCCGCCCCCGCTGGCGGGAGCAGGTCTCGCTGACTCTCGACCTCATCCGAGCCAACCCCACCGGCCGGATCGCCCTCAAGATCTTCATTGCCATCGCGGGCGCGATCGTGGTGACCATCGGCATCGCACTCATCCCGCTGCCCGGCCCGGGTTGGCTGCTGGTGATCGCCGGGTTGGGCATCTGGGCGGTGGAGTACCACTGGGCGCGCCGGCTGCTCGGCTTCACCCGCCGGCACGTCTACGGCTGGACGCACTGGGTGACGCGACAGTCACTGTTGGTGCGAATCGTGCTCGGGTCCGTCGGCCTGGTCTTCGTGGCCACCGTGGTCTGGCTGTCGCTCAAGTTCAGCCTCGGCATCGACCTGGTCGCCAAGGTGATGCACTACCTCGCGACGCACTGACCCCGGGTTTCCGGTCCGGTTCCACGATCGGGTAGAGTCAGTGGCGCTGAGGGCGATTAGCTCAGTGGGAGAGCGCTTCGTTCACACCGAAGAGGTCGCTGGTTCGATACCAGCATCGCCCACTCTCAGTTTGTGCAGGTCAGAAGCCCGTTACCGGAGTTGCGGTAACGGGCTTTGTCGCGTGTGCGGCTTACATTGGGAGCAGATTGGGAGCAGCGCGGGTGTGTCTCGGCGCGACCGGTGTCCACATCCCGGGGGTGCCCCCGGGTGCCGGCTCGCGGGCCGACTGATGGCAGTCGTTCCGGTGGTCCGCCCACTCGCCGGTCCCTTCGGGAGGTCGTGTACCCAGGTCTCGGTGCTTTGCCGGGGTCTGGCGGACCACGTCGTTGCGATCCTTGGCACGAAGTCGTCCAGGACCTGGTGGTCCGTCGCGGCCCATGCGGGAAGCTGGGTAGCCACTGCTGCGCCTGTTCGGCGCTGTGCATGATGGTCGCCGGGTGCCCGTCGTGCGGCGGGTAACGGCGGAAGGAGCGGCGCGACCTAGTGGGGCCGACAGACCGCGGGCACACCAGCCCGTATTCCACGGGCGGTGGCGGGATCGTTCTCGACGCCGACACCGGTGACGTCCGGCCGACAGGCCGAGGTGGCCGCACCGGTACCGGCGGTGAGGAGCCCGAGCGTGGCCAGGAGCCCGAGCGGCAGACGGCCGCCCGGGCTCCCGGATCGTGACGCGTTCGTCAGGGGTACATCTGCTTGACGGTGAAGTTCATCGACTGGGCGTAGAGGCTGGCACCGGTCGGGCTGTTGGGGTGGAAGGACTGCTGCGACGTCGGGCCGTCCGGGATGTCACCCGGCGACTTGTCCGTCACGACTCCGTTGATGCCTGACGGCGAGCCGCAGACCGACTTGCCCGCGAACTCGTCGATCGGGTCGGAGTAGTACGCGATCGTCCGGCCGTGCGCGGTGTTGAAGTCGCGGACGACGTCCAACTGTTCGTCACGTAGCAGCACGCTCATCTCGGACAGCCACACCCGCTCCTCGTCGCTGAGGACGAGCTTGATGGGGCAGAGCGGGTCGCCGCCGATCTCGACAATCTTCGGGTACCCCATGAGCATGATCTTGGCGTTCGGCGCCTTCTTGTGGATCTCCTCCAGCACCTTCGTGTTCGACCGGGGAACCGTGTCGGTGATGCGGCGTCTGGTCGACACGTCCACGGTGTCCGTCTCGCCCGGCAGGTTCGCCTTGAAGCAGTCCAGCGGGCCGGCAAAGATGAGGCACTCCTTGACCACCGGGCCGAACTTCGCGTCGTTGCCGCCGATCGAGATCGTGACGAGCGTGGTGTTCTCGTCCAGGTAGCCCTTGTCGAGCTGGGACACCTCCAGGTATTGGCCCTTGCCCCGTTCGTTGTCGGCGTTGCGGGGCTCGTTGCCGACGGTACGCAGCGGCAGGATGTTCTCCGTCTCCGCGCCCGAGCAGGCGATCAGGTGGTAGTCCATGTTGACGTCGTGCTGCTGGCTCGTGATGTCCGCCCGCGACCCGACCGGTGTGGACGACCCGGGCAGCACCGCCTTGCGCGACCACGCGTTCTTCGAGCGGTGACAGCCGTTGCGGAAGGCGTTGTCCCTGTTGTTGTCCGTCTCGCGGTAGTAGTCCGAGCCGTTCACCGGCGAGGCGCCCTCGCCCGACGAGAACGAGTCACCGAGCGCCACCACCTGGTGCTGCGGCTTGCCCGGCAGCCGGATGAACGCCGCCGCGTCGAAGGCCACGTTCTCCTGCGGCCGGCCCAGGGCCAGGTCGCCCTGCCCGCCGGTCGGCACGTCGTCCCGCAGCTGCGCCAACTCCTCCGGTGTCAGGTCCGACACCATGTTGGTCAGCTCCACCTTCGGGACGTTGTTGAACTCGAACACGCCGAGCGCCACCCAGCGGTTCGCGTACCCGCGCTGCTGGACCATGCGGGTCTTGACCACACCGTTCTTCGTCGTGATCTTGTACGCCGCCTGCTGCGTGGTACCGAGGTGATCGGGGATGTGGACCATGACTCGCATCCATCCGTTCACCGTCTGGTTCAGCGTCCACGTCCCGCTGACGTAGAGGTTGCTGCCCGGCTCGCGGGTGTGCGTGAACCAGTAGTGCGCGCCGTACCCGCCGCCGACCTGGTGCAGGTCGATCTTGCCCGGGTACTGGAGCGTGCCGTTCTGCGTCTCGCCGGCGAACCCGTGCGTGAACGTGCCGCTGTTCGTTCGTCGGGTGCAGAGCCAACCGGCCTCGTCACGGCGTGGGCTGACGACGTCGTTGATCACATCGTCGACCACGAGCGCGTCCACCGGCAGGTCGGTGCCGCACTTCGGGTAGTAGCTCACCCCGGCGGCCGGATACGCCCAGCCGGGGTCGTACCTGATGGCGGCGTTACCACAGTCCAGACAGCCCGGTTTCCAGTCCGCGGATCGGTTGTACCAGCACTTGAGGTCCCGATCGCCGATGCCGTTCACGTGGTGGCACGGGCCGGCCGGTTCGTCGATCACATCGGGCGCTGTCGGCGGGAGGTTGTTGCCGTAGAAGCAGTCGTTGGACTGGTCGCAGAACGTCTGGAGGTGCGGCTTTACCCGCGCGCGCCCGTCGTTCGTGCTCCACCAGGCGTACCGGTAGCCGTCGGTGTAGGTGTCCGGCTTCTCGATCGCGTTGAGCGGGTGTCCGGCCCAACCCATGATCTTCTCCGGGTACGGCCAGTGGCTCGGGTGCCGAGCGTCGTCGTAGGTGTACTCCAGGAACGCCTTGCGGTTGGCCGGGTACCGCGGGTTGGCCGGGTTGTTCGCCCAGCCGACGCCCCACGGCCCGTCCGTGCTGCCCTCCGGCGCGTAGAACCCGGTGTTGTAGGCCCACACCGCGAAGAACCAGCTCTCGATGTACTGCGGGTCGCCGCCGTTGACCTTCATGTTGTACGCGTCGACCTGGTTCCACTTGTCCTGCAGGATCCGCAGCGACTGGGAGATGTTCGCGGCGAAGTCCACGGTGATGGCCAGCTGCTGGTTGTACGGCAGTGGGACCTCGTTCGGCTTCTGGAACCCGGGCTTGCGCATGCCGTCGGTGACCTGCCCGACGCCGTAGCCGCAGTCGGACTTGTCCCAGCGGATCGTCCAGTCGTCGCTCGTGTCGGCGTCGTAGATGTCCAGCCCGTAGTAGTTACCGACGAGCGGGTTGCCGAACTCGCCGGGCAGGACGTGCGGCGAGGCCTGCCACAGGTTCGACTCCTGGGCGAGGATGCCGAGCATGATCTGCGCGGGCACGTGGCCACCGCCGTTGAGCGGCCGCATCGGGAACCAGTCTGCGACGTTGTAGCCGGGCAGGCCGGACTGGTTGAAGTTGTTGCCCCGGTTGAGGATCAGCGTGTCCTGCACCGCCATGTCGACAACCCACTCGATCTCCCGGGCGCGGGGCTGGTACACCTGTACCCGCACATCGTTGCGGGGGATCGCGCACCAGGCGGCCGTGTCGACCGGGTCGTGCAGCGGTGTCGCCAGCGTCGTGGCGCTCGGTGCCGACCGGGCCCGCCCCGGCGTCTTCGGGTTCGCCCGAGCGCCGGCGTCGCCCGACGTCGGCGTGGTTGGCGCGACCGCGAAGTCCACGCTGCGACCGGTCGCCGGCACCTTGGCCTTCATGATGAGCGACCGTTCGCGGCCGTCCGCGGCCTGCGCCGCCCGCGGGTCGGTCGTCCACCTGATGTCGTCCAGCAGCAGGTCACCCTCGCTGGACATCTCCGCCTGCACGGTCGCGTCGAGCTTCGCGACACGCGTGGGCAGCTTGTGCACCTTGCCGGGGGTGCCGGTGATGCCGACCCGACCGCCCGCGCCCTTGACCACGTTCATGTCGGTCGTGTCGCCCTCGGCCAGGGTGGCCGTCGCGCCGGACTTCACGACGGTCCGCCTGACCCGGCCGGCCTTGCTGTCGGCATCCATGTACACGACCGCGTCGCCGTTGGCCGCCAGCCGGAACGGCACCCCGGTGGTCCTCGCGACGGCCGACCGGCGCCCCTTGCCGTCGACCTTGACCAGCGCGCCGTTGTCGGCGGCGATGATCTCGTCCTGGACCGGCAGCGCCGAGGTGAGCTGGCCCGCCACCTGGATCGGCGCGGCCACGGTGCCGGTCGCGGCGTCGAGCTGCGTCAGGCGGGTCTTGCCCGAGCCGGTGTCGCCGCCGGTGAACGTGCTCAGCACGACGTTCTCACCGGTACCGCAGCCGGGGCTGAAGTACGCGAGGGACGCGTGCGCGGCCACCTTCCGGACGGACTGGTCCTTGAGGTCCACGACCGCCACGAAGGCGCCGCGGTCGAACAGGTCGGGCTTGTTCGTGAAGGCGCGCGGCGCGTACGTGACGACCAGCCGCCGGCCCGACTCGGTGAGGCAGCCGTTGCCGATCCACTGGTCGGTCTCCAGCCCCGGCTCGCTCAGCGTAGCGGCGGTCGTCCAGCTGTAGCCGGAGGCCGCCGATGCCACGAGCACGTGGAGGCCGGTCATGTCGCCGGAGAGGGTCCAGGCCCGATCCTGCGACGTCCGCCAGCCCTGCTTGAGGGCGGAGTCCCGCTGACCGGGCGGTATAGAGGTGGACGCCACCTCCTTCGGGGGCGGGTCCGGCGCCCCGGCGGCCGGCGCGGGGAGCACCACGAGACCACCGGCGACGATCGAGGCGGTGGCGAGCGCGACGGTGGCGCGGCGACGGGCGGCGCCGGGACTGAGCCCGCGCGGCGGCGCGGGGCGGGGCGGTGAAGCTGACACTGCGGTTCCTCCAGGATGGCTTGGGGTCGATGCAGTGTCGGAACCGCGCTCACCGTCGGCGCATCACGTTGTCATCGTGGGCGTACCGCGCCGGCGTCCCGGCACGGGCCTGCGCACCCGGCAGATCCGCACCGAGTCGCGGCAGCTCCGGTCGGTCCGCTCGTTCCTCGCCTGGCGGTCCGCGGTGCCCACGCCGACGCCGACGGCGGCATGACACCGCGCGGTGACCTGACGATGCGGCCGCAGTGTGGCGACGCCGCAGGATCACCCCCACGACATGCAGCACGACTGAGGAGGACAGCATGAAGGTAGGGAAGGTCCGGGAGCATCGTCTGGTGCGGGCGCTGATCGCACTGGTGGCGTTCATGGGACTCGGCGTGGTCACCGCGGCGGTACCGGCATCGCCGGCGCTGGCCGCGTGTTCGGGCACCGGCTGTTACAACGTCAATCCCAACGGCCAGTGCAGCGGCACCCGGTACGGCTGGACCGGCGGCGGCTACGACAGCGGACTCGGCATCGTCGTCGTGAAGTCGTCCGGCTGCAAAGCGGCCTGGGCACGCCTGCAGAACGACCAGTACGTCCGCTACGCGGGTGCGACCTTCACCGTGCGCATCGAGCGCCGGGTGTTGTCGCCCTACGGCCCCTGGTACACCGGCAGCCTCAGCAAGCAGTTCCCCTCCAGCAACGGCGGGGTGTGGACCAACATGCTCGAGGACCTCGACTCCTGGGACGAGCACCAGGCCTGCTTCAGCTTGAATGGCGGCGCCTGGACCTGCACCCCCTGGGTCCCCTGAACAACAGGCGGACCTCAGGGCCCTCGGCGGCGCGGGGGCCCTGAGATCCGTCATCCGGCCAGCTGGGTGTCGACCCGGGGGAACTGCGGCATCCGGTCATCACCCCCCGCCGTGGCGGACATGCCGAGCACCGGGGAAACTGCCCGCCGGGTACGCCCCGCATAGACGTACGGCCCTCTATCGACGTCGGTCTGCCTTGTTAGCCTGCGGCTGTGGAGCTGCGCCTGCTTGGCCCCGTCGAGGCTGTCATCGACGGACGCGTCGTGCCCATCCGACGCCGTCAGGAGCGACGGCTGCTCGCCATCCTCTCGATGCGACCGGGCCAGTTCCACTCCGCGGAGCGACTCATCGACCTGCTCTGGGAAGACCGGCCTCCGGCCCAGGCACGAGCGGGCCTGCAGGCCATGATCTCGCACCTGCGGTCCACGCTGGAGCTTGGCCGGTCGGTGGAGCCCGCGTTGCTCGCCCGACCCAACAGCTACGCACTGGAGATCCGGGCAGAGCGGGTCGACGTGCACCGGTTCACCGCCCTGGTGGCCGAGAGTAGGAGCGTCACCGACGCCGACCAGCGCATCGCGATGCTCACCACCGCGCTCGGTCTGTGGCGCGGTGCCGCCCTGGCCGACGTCTTCGACGACGCCCAGCGGGGCCGGCTCTTCCCGGATCTCGACGAGGCACGAACGACCGCGCGGGAAGAGCTGCTCGACGCGCGCCTCGCCGCCGGCCAGCACCGAGAGATGTTGGCACCGCTGCACGAGCTGATCAGTGAGGCGCCGACCCGCGAGCGCCCGGTCGAGCTGCTGATGCTGGCCCTGAACGGGATCGGTCGTCGCACCGAGGCCATCGCGGCCTACGCCGCCCTCACCGATCGGCTCGCCACCGACCTCGGTGTCGCTCCCGGTAAGCAGATCCAGGCGACCTACCGGACGCTGTCACGCGCCACCGCACCCTCGGACGCCGCGCCCACGACTCCCGGCGGGCCGGCGCAGCTACCGCGGCCGCCGGGGCACTTCGTCGGCCGCGGCGCCGAGTCGCGTCAGCTCGACCGCCTGCTCGCCAACGCGGCAGGGCCGCAGGTCCTGATCCTCTCCGCAGTCGTCGGCACGGCAGGTGTCGGAAAGACGGCAACCGCCATCCGGTGGACGCACAGCGTCCGGGACCGCTTCCCGGACGGGCAGCTCTTCCTCAACCTGCGTGGTTACTCCGCCGGCCGGCCAATGCGCTCGGCGGAGGCGCTCGGCGCGCTGCTGCGGGGTCTGGGCGTGCCGGCGGCCCGCATTCCGGCGGATCCGGAGGAGGCAGCGGCCCTCTACCGCACCGTCGTCGCCGATCGCCGGCTGCTGATCGTGCTGGACAACGCCCTCGACGCTGAGCAGGTGCGGCCGTTGCTGCCCGGGTCCGCGGACAGCCTGGTGGTGGTCACCAGCCGTGACCGCCTGACCGGGCTCGTGGCCCAGCAGGACGCCCACCGCCTGACCATCGGACTGCTCCCGGAACCGGACGCGATCGAGCTGCTCACCGTCCTGCTCGGTGCCGACCCGCGAGCCGCCGAACGCGACGCGATCCGGGACCTCGCCCAGGTCTGCGGTCGGCTCCCGCTGGCCCTGCGGATCGCGGCGGCGCTGCTGCACGACGAGCCCGACCTCGCGGTGTCGGCCTACGTGCGGCAGTTGCGGCAGCGGAGCATCGCCGCCCTGGCGATCGACGACGACCCGAGCGTCGCCGTGCAGACGGCGTTCGACCTCTCCTACACCCGGCTTCCCGGCGAGGCCCAGCGGATGTTCCGCCTCCTCGGCACCGTGCCGGGGCTCAGGCTGTCGGTCGACGCGGTCGCGCACCTGGCGCAGACAACCCTGGACGCGGCCCGTCGGACGCTGGCCCGACTCTTCTCGGCGCACCTGCTGGAGTTCGACGACGATCGCGTCGCGCTGCACGACCTGCTGGGGCGCTACGCGGGCCAGCACAGTTCCCGGCAGGCCGGCCGACCGGAGGCGCAGACCGTCCTGGCCCGCCTGTTCGCGTGGTACCTGGTCCGCGCGCAGGCTGCCGGCGACCTGTTGGCGCCGGGGCGGGTCCGCCTGGAGCTGCCGGCGGGCCTGGCGGCCGGTGACGCCGGCCTCCCGGACCGTGACGCGGCACTGGCCTGGCTCGAGGCCGAGGAGTCGAACATGGTGGCACTGATCAGGGCGGGCGCCGACGGCACGTCGAGGGCCGCTGCCGCCCTGCTCGCCGACCAGCTACGAACGTACTTCTGGGTCACCCGCAATTCACTGAACTGGCTGCTCGTGGCGCAGGCGGCGCTGCATGCGTCGGGTGGGGACACTCACCCGGCCCTGCGGGCGTCGGCGCACATGAGTCTGGGCAACGTGTACCACCTCACGGGCAACCAACTGGTCGCGATCGCGCACCACCGACGGGCGGGTCACCTGTTCCGCAACGCCGGGCACACGCAGGGCCAGGCCGCCGCGGCCGGCTCGCTCGGCGCGGTCTTCGGCGACCTCGGGCAACTGGCGAGGGCGGCGGCCTGCTTCGAGCACGCGTTGCGGCTCTACGAGCGGATCCGCCACCGTTACGGCATCGCGGTGATGTCGAGCAACCTCGGGACGATCTACGCCATGGCGGGTCGACTGCGGCTGGCGGTCGAGCGACTCACCGCCGCCATCGCCATCCACCGGGAGGACGGCGCACGACCCAACGAGGCGGTCATCCTCAACAACCTCGGCCTCGCGCGAATCATCCGGGGTGAGTACCCGGCCGCCTTGAGTGATCTCCACGCGGCGGTGCGGACGGCCCACGAGGTCGACATGGCGTCGATCGAGGCGAATGCGTTGGCTGGGATCGGCCAGATCCACACGCTACGCGGCGATGTGCCGGAGGCGAGGTCGGCGCTCGCCGCCGCGCAGCGTCTCGCAGACCGCACCGACGACTGGCACTGCAAGGCGTCGATCGACATCGCCGAGGGGTGCCTGCTCCGGCTGACCGGCGACTCCGCAAGCGCGGCGGCCCGCTACACCCGGGCCGCCGAGTGGGCCAGGTCGGCGCGCACGCTGGCGACGGAGGCCGAGGCCCTGGTCGGCCTCGCCGCATCCGTCGCGGAGCGGACGCCGCTGTTGGCCAGGTCCTCCCTGGAGCGGGCGGTCACGTTGGCTCGACAGTCCGGAGCCGCGGTGATCGAGATCGACGCGCTGGCGGCGTTGGGCGAGGACGCCCGGAGGCACGGCGACCCCGTGCAGGCGGCCCGGCTCGCCGGCGAGGCGGCACATCGCGCGGAGGCGATCGGCGCACCCCTGGTTCGCGCCCGCGCGCTGATCACCCTGGGTCACCTGGAGGATTCCCCACGGGCCTGGCAGGAGGCGCTGAGCATCCTGGATCCGCTCGGCACTCCCGAGGCGGACATCGTCCGGGCCCTGCTGGAGCGGCACGACGGCCGTCCGGTCGGCGTCCCGGCCGGATAGCCGACCTTCCCTCCGGGGGCGGGACCGGTGCCCGGGTGATGCGGCGGTGATGGCGGGCCGACGGAGGCTGCCCACACATTCTCCGCACTCCGGGAGGTCCAGATGAGACGTCTCCTCACCGCGGCGGTCGGCCGATTCCAGGCCCAGGACCAACGCGGCAACTGGCGCCGAGTCGCCAGCGCCAGGGACGCGACCAGCAGCGACGCCGCCGCTTCCGCGACCGTCGCGGCGGCCAGGCCTCTGCGGGCCCGGTCTGGTCATTTCCACAGTGCATCCTGAGAGGTGTTCTCACCCCGCGAAGTCGGGGACGCCTCGGTTGGTTGCCACGGCGTACGGCGCTGCCAAGGAAACGCCAACCCGTGCTGGGCAACCTGATGACCAGGCCGTGCACGGGGTGCGGTCGGCATGGAGGTCATCGCATGGAGTTCCGGATCCTCGGCCCGCTGGAAGCGTCCGTCGAAGGAACGCCCCTGCCGCTCGGCGGACGCCGGCAGCAGCGGATCCTGGCCGTACTGCTGCTGCGGGCCGGCCGGGTGGTCCCGGCCGACGGCCTGGTCGACTGCCTGTGGCCGCTGCGGCCGCCGGCCACCGCGGCGAGTCAGATCCGCAACTGCGCCGCGGCCCTGCGCCGCCAGCTCATCGCCGGCGGCCTGCCCGAGCGCTCGCTGGTACGCCGGCCGGGCGGTTACCTGCTGACGGTGGAGCCCGGCGCGCTGGATCGGACCCGGTTCGACGACGAGGCCCACCGGGCTCGGCGGGCGCTGGCCGCGGGTCGCGCGGCGGAGGCCGTCGGGTCCTTCCTGCGGGCCGAGAGCCTGTGGCGCGGACCCGCCATCGCCGGTCTCGCCGATGGCACGCTGGAGCCGGAGGCCATGAGCCTGGAGGAGTCGCGTCTGCAGGTGATCGAGGAACGGCTGGAGGTCGAGCTGAGTCTGGGCCGGCACGCAGGGGCCGTACCGGAACTCACCGCACTGGCCCGGACTCATCCCGGCCGTGACCGCCTGCAGGCGGCCCTCATGGTCGCGCTCTACGGCAGCGGGCGGGGTGCCGACGCGCTGGCCTCCTTCGACCGGCTGCGCTCGTCGCTGCGCCGTGAACTCGGGCTGGAGCCGAGCCGGCGGCTGCGGGACCTGCGCCAGGCCATCCTCACCGAGGACGAGGCCCGGCTGCCGCCGATGGGCGTGGGGGCCGGCGCGTGACGGTGAGCCTCATCGGCGGGCATCTCCTCTTCGTCCGCAAGGAAGGTGACGAGATGCAACTTGGGCAGTCGAGACATCAGCGGAGCATCGACACACCCCCGATGTCGTCCGGTGCCGTCTGCACCGGTCGCTGCGAAACAGCATCGAGAGGCCACCGTCGCGCCCAACGCGGCCTCAATCCCGTCCCCGGCGCTGCCGACGTGCTCTTCCTCGAAGTCGACGTGGTCGACCCGTCGGAGTTCAGCGGCGTCCTGCATGTCACCGGCGTCGACGTCGGCGGCTACCGGGTCCTGCGCACCACCGCGCCGGCCGCCCCGAATGCCATCGCCGCGGTCCTGCTCGGCCTGCGCGACGCCACCGGTGTACGACCGCACGCCCACTTCGAATGGTCCGAAGGCAACCCGGTGGCGCACCTGCTGCGCTACCTCCTGCTCGGCCGCGGCGACACCCCACCGGTCGTGCGGGAGATCATCCGCAAGGTCGAACCCGATCCTGCCCACCGTCCCGGTATTCATGTCGGCGGGTGACGCATTGACCAGCCGGTTGGGTGGCATCCGCGGGGGCGCGTTCGAAGCGGCGTCTAGACGGGCACTTCGGCGCTGAAGACGATGGTGCGCTCCTCCGGCAGGTGCAGGAATTCGGCGTGGCTGGCGGCGTTGTGGGCCAGAGCGATGAACAGCCGTTTACGCCAGGTGGCCATGCCTGGGCTGCGGGTGCAGCGCAGGGTGATCCGCGAGACGAAGTAGGAGATCTGGTCGCAGTCGATGCCTTCGGCAACGAGACGAAGTAGGAGATCTGGTCGCAGTCGATGCCTTCGGCAAGAGGATGAGTGGCGGCGCGACGCAGGACCTCGGGGAAGTCGGTGGGATCTTGGAAGCCGAAGACGGCGCTGATGTGGATGATGCCGTCGTTGGGGTCGCCGAGGTCGTCGATGGTCAGGCGCTGATCCCACGGGATGTGGGGGACGTTGGCCGTGCTGCCAGTGACGATGACGATTCTCTCGTGGCGGATGTGGTTGTGCGCCACGTTCGCTCTCAGCGCCAGGGGAGTGGTCTCCTTGTTCGGGTGGTCCGCGCCTGCGGCTTGAACGCGTTGGCGCCGGAGAGGTACATGTCGCCCTACGGTGCCACCCTGCTGGAGATCCTGCAGCGCTTGCGGCTCGACTCCTGATGCCCTGGCCTGGGCCTGAGGGTCAAAGACCTGCCATCAGGTGGCAACGCGCAAACCGGTCGATGCGCCCGAGCCGTACTCGATGCGGCTTCGGAACGCGGCGAGGCACGACGTTAAGAGTTGATCGGCCTCTGTTTCGTCTGCCTCGGTAGCGCGATGTGGTGCCTGCGGAAGAGGCTGTTGAAGAAGGCCGTGACTAGGGGGGCGTGCCTGGTCCTCGTCGTGGAGTTCGTTGGTGCCGAACCGATAGACCTCGTAGCCGGCGAGGGTGAGGTCGCGGCTGGCGGCCACGGTACGGGCGTACTCGTTGCCATCCGGGAGCCAACGTCGCTGGCCGTAGGGGGCTGCTTGTTCACACCGAAGAGGTCGCTGGTTCGATACCAGCATCGCCCACTCTCAGTTTGTGCAGGTCAGAGGCCGCTTCCCGAGTTCGGGAGGTGGCCTTTCTGCTGTCGTACAGCAGCTTTGTGTGCAGCAGCGGTCAGCGGAAGGATGACGACAAGGCGATGGGATATCCGGCTGTGCTGCTACCTTGCCGGCCGTGACTGATCAGCTGACGTGGATCGACCGGATCATCGACGTGACCGGATGGCGCAAGGTGCCTGAGGACTCTGTCGGCTGGGAGCAGGTGGAAGCCCAGCTGGGCGTTCCGCTGCCGACGGACTTCAAGGAGCTGTGCCGCCGGTTCGTTCCGGGGCGGTTCTACGCCTACCTGGACCTCTTCCGGCCGACCGACGATCATGCCCAACCGCTGTTTCGGGCGTGGGCCTATTCTCGGCAGTGGCCAAGTGAGCCTGACTTCGCGCGGTTGTGGGCCCCCTACGAGATGTACGAGCCCGACAAGGGGACGGGGCTGATCCAATGGGGCAGTGATCAGACCGAAGGGGAGTACTACTGGCTGGCGGACCGCTCTATGGAGCCCGACCGGTGGCCTGTGGTCGCGCGGTGGGACGGCATCGAGCCGTGGCACCAACTCGACATGTCGACGGCCGAGTTCGTCTACCGGGTGATCGCGGATCCGGAGTTCAAGCCGTTTACGGTGGCCGACCCGCCGCGGCGACCGTTCTACCTGCCGCACTGGGGGCCGTTCCCGATGAGCGCTGAGGACTGGGATGCTCTCACCGACCCGAACCGCAAAGGCTGAACTACCCCTTCCGGGGCTGCCATTCAGGGACGAGAGTCAGCGGCCGAGGGAGTCGCCAAGACGTTTGAGTGCTTCCCGCGTCGCCTTCGACGAGACCTGCGTGTAGATCTCCATCGTGATGGAGAACCGGGCGTGCCGGAGAACCTGCATGGCGACTCTCGGATGGACGTCCAGGTCGGCCAGGAGCGTGGCGCAGGTGCGGCGGGCGTCGTGGACGGTGATCGGCCTGACGTTGGTCTTCTCGCACCTCGCCTGCCACGACCGTTGGAAGTTGCGCGGCACGATGGGTGTGCCGTAGCGGGTGGTGAATACGAGTCCGGTCTCGTGCCACGCCTTTCCGGCGGCTGCTTCAGCCTCATCGCGTTGCTGTTGTCTGAGCTTGAGAGCGGTCAGGCGGATGTCGGGCAGGGGCAGGGTGGCGTCGGATGCCTGGGTCTTGGTTTCGCGGTGCGGGAGCTGCGCGTCAACGCATCTTGGCGGCATCTGATCGGGGGCCTCGGTGGGAGCTGATGGCTACGGCTGTCGCGACGGTCATTCATATGTCGCTGCCGGTGTTGCGCGGGAAACGACCTACGCACGTGCTCCGTTCGGACGCGATCACGAGCCCCGAGCTCGAAACTCCGTGGCCTGCCTGCACCTCCGCCTACATCCGGATCTGCCGCGTCCGGACCCTACGGAGCGCCGGGCGGCTGCGAGCACCGCGCCCATGACGACTACGAACGACGCCGAGTTGGCCGCGGCTCCGACCGGCCGGCCGGGCTACTCCGTATACCTCGGCTTCCACCACCGAAGAGGGGCTTCGATGGTGGACGTGGACGTGGCGTCAGGCGACGACGATGACTGTTTTGCCGAGCAGCTTGCCGTTGCTTGCATCCTGGTGGATGGTCGGCAGCTCCTCCAGCGGTCGGCGGTCGGCGATGTGCAGCTTGAGTACGCCGTTGTCGACGCGGGAGACGAGGTCGGCTAGGTGGGAGGCGTCGGGGCCGACCCACACGCCGGCGGTGCGTACCGAGCGTGCGTCGTCGGCCGGCACCGGGCCGGCGGAGCTGACGACGATGCCGCCGTCGGCCACGTAGGGGGTCAGCTTCGCGAGGTCCTCGGGAGCCAGGCGTACGTGGTTCACCACCACGTCGAAGGGACCACCGACGGGGGCCGGGCCTGCGTCGAGGTCCAGCGGGTTGACGACCTTCTCCGCACCGTAGCCGTTCAGGCGGTCGGCGTGCTGGGGGCCGTCGACGGCGGTTACCTTCGCGCCGGCTTCGACGGCGAGCTGGACCACGATGCTTCCCACCGCACCGCCTGCCCCGTTGACGAGAACGGTCTGGCCGGTCTTGATCCCGGCGAGTTCGACGGCTGCTTGGCGTGCGGCCAGCCCGGTCAGGGGTAGTGAGGCGGCGTCGGTCAGGGGGATGCTGCGGGGCGCGGCGGTCACCAGGTCGGCGGCCACGACCGCGTACTCGGCGGCTCCGCCGTGCTCGTGCAGCGGGAACATGGCGATGATCGGGTCGCCGACCTGCAGTCCGCTGACTCCGTCGCCGAGCTCGGCAACGGTGCCCGCGACGTCGAGGCCGGGGGTGATCGGCAGCGGGGTGGGGATCATCTCAGCGAGGACACCCAGCCGGATGTGGTCGTCGACGGGGTTGAACGAGGTGGCCACCACCTTCACCAGCACTTGGCCGGCGCCGGGGACCGGACGCTCCACCTCCTCCTGGCGCAGGACCTCGGTGCTGCCGAACTGGTGGTAGCGAATAGCCTTCACTGCACTCTCCTCATGGTTTCGGGGTGTCAGATCCGTGGCGATCGGGGAATCTCCGGACGCCGCGCCGCGCCGCCGCCGCACTTGCCTGGGCAACTGTGAACGAGTGTGCTTCACTTGCCTGGGCAAGTCAAGGTGCGCGGCATCACAGAGGCCGGCCGGGTCAGCGTCCGCCTCTGAGCAGCGAAAGTCATCTGGGTGCCAGGTTGCCCAGTCAAGTAAGCTGCGCGTATGACCGGCACCCCCCAATGGCTCGACGACGAGCAGCAAAAGCTGTGGCAGGACTTGCGCACCGTGGTCATCGCGCTGCCCACGCTGCTGGACCGCCAGTTGCAGCGGGACGAGGGCATCTCGAACTTCGAGTACAGCGTGATGGCTCGGCTGTCCATGACCGAGACGCACACGATGCGGCTCAGCGACCTGGCCGCGCAGTGCGACAGCACGCAACCACGGCTGTCCAAGCTGATGGTCCGTTTCGAGCAGCAGGGGTGGGTCACCCGGTGCCCCGACCCAGACAACGGCCGGTACACCCTCGCGACCCTGACTGACGCCGGACTGCATAAAGTCGAGGACAGCGCCCCGGCTCACGTCGAGCGGGTCAGGCAACTGGTGTTCGACCCACTCAGCGCTGCACAGCAACGCCACCTCGGCGCCGCGCTCTCCCGCATCGCCGCTCTGGTACGCGAGCAACTCGACGGCCGGTGAACGACGCCCACCGAACTGAGCTCGATACCTCAGCCGTTTCCCCAGGTTTCCGTCTTAGCAACGGCGATATAAGCGGTCGGCATGGCGGAACGGTACGACGACCCTCGGCATCCCCGTGCGGCGGCTGATCGCGACGCTGCGGATTGCCGCCGGCCAGCCGGTGACCGTCGCAGGTCAGAGGTAGTTGACGCCGGTCAGGTCCGAGGCTGCCGCCCACAGCCGCGTGCCGACGGCCGGGTCGGCGGCCTCCGGGCTGAGCCGGGCCTCGGTGACTCTGCCCCGCGTCTCCCAGAGCCCGGACGGGCCGAAGAACTGGCCACCCCGCACACCGGGCTCGGTCGCAGCGCGCAATTGCGGCAGCGCGCCCTGCGCCACCGGCTGGGTTGCCAGCAGGCCGGCCGACGCGATCAGCCGCCCAAATCGGCCACGGTGTTCCCAGGCCCGCGGAGTCAGGTTGGTGCGGGTGAGACCGGGGTGGGCCAGGGCGCTGACGATCGGCGTTCCGGCGGCCCGCAGGCGGCGGTCCAGTTCGACGCCGAAGATCGTGGTGGCGAGCTTGGACCGGCCGTAGGCGGTGGCTGCCCGATAGTCGTGTTCGAACATCAGGTCATTGAAGTCCAGGTACGCGTTCTTGTGGGTGATCGAGCTGAGACTGACCACGCGGGCTTCCCGCGCCGCGGCCAGGTTGCCGAGCAGCAGGCCGGTCAGTACGAAGTGGCCCAGCATGTTGGTGGCGAGGTGCAGTTCGAATCCGTCGGCGGAGGTGCGGCGTGGGCCAAGCAGCACCGCGCCGGCGTTGTTGACCAGCAGGTCGATCGCCGGGTGGTCGCCAGCCAGCTTCGTCGCGAAGGTCCGCACGGAGGCGAGGGAGGCCAGGTCCAACTCGCGTACCTCGACGTCGCCACCGATCCGGCGGGCGGCCTCCTCGCCGGCGGGAGTGTGGCGAACGGCGAGCACGACGTGGGCGCCGTGGCTGGCCAGTTCGGTGGCGGTGACCAGGCCGAGGCCCGAGTTCGCGCCGGTCACGACGGCAACCCGACCGCGCTGGTCGGGGATGTGGTCGGTGGTCCATCCGGTCATCTGCTGCTCCTGGAGGTGTCGGTGGGCTGGCCCGATTGACGTTAGGAGCGATGCTGGTGAGTTCAGTCGTTCTCAGTTGCCTAGGTCTGGGGGACCTACCTTCGGCGGTCCGGGCCGCGGCACACTTGCGGCATGAACAGCCTTCATCCGTACGCCCGTGAGCTCGGCGACTTCCTCCGCGCTCGGCGTAGTCGGCTGCGTCCGCACGACGTCGGCCTGGAGCCGGGCGGCCGGCGCAAGGTCACCGGGCTACGGCGCGAGGAGCTGGCCCTGCTGGCCGGGCTGAGCACTGACTACTACCAGCGGATCGAACAGGGCCGGGAGGTACGCCCGTCCGACGACGTCCTGGACGCGCTTGCCGGCGCGCTCGGCCTCGACCACGAAGAACGCCGGCACCTGTTCACCCTGGCCCACGCCGCCCGCCGGTCGATGCCCGCCCGGGTGAACCGCGATCCGGAGCGGGTGCCGGAGGGCACCCGGCGCCTGCTGCGGGTGATGGACACTCCTGCGCTCATCCTCGGCCGGCATCTCGACCTGCTCGACTGGAACCCGATGGCGCAGGCGCTGCTCGGCGACCCGGACGCCTACCCTGCCGACCGGCTCAACATGCTCCTACTGCTGTTCGACGACACGCTGACCGGCGAGCGTAGCTGCCCGGACTGGGAGCGGCAGGCTCTGGACTACATCGGCATGCTGCGCGCCGCCGTCGCCACCGACCCCACCCACCCACGCGCCGCCGCGATCGTTGGTGAGCTGAGCATCCGCAGCGCCCAGTTTCGGCGGCTGTGGGCCCAGCACGACGTCCGTGAGTCGGTCAGCGGTACCAAGACCTTCCGGATTCCCGGAGTAGGCGACATCGTCCTGGACTGGGACACCTACCCCCTACCGGGAAACCCCGGCTCCGTCATGCTCGTCTTCACCGCCGAGCCGGGCAGCGCCGACGCGGACCGGCTGCAGCTGCTGGCATCGTTGCACGCGACCCGCTCAGCGCTCACCAACAAGCACCCCTCCCAGCCGGCCTGGACCGCGGCCCGCCCCACCCCGAGCGGGACTTCATGATCGGGTGCACGCTCATGCCGCTGACGGGCCGCCACGCTCCCTGACGAGGCGCGGTCGGTTGAACGCGGGGCGAGCCACGCGAGTCTGGCGTGATCCACATACACCCGGAACCGTGGCCCGACTGGCGTAACGGGGACCGCGACCAGCTGCGCAGTCTGCTGGACTGGCCCAGCGAAGGTGTGCTTCCGGACTTCGCAGGGTGAGGTGCGTCGTGGCTCGACGGAGTAGGGGCGGTTGTAGCTCCCAGCGAAAAAGCAACGCTGAGAATCTGGCATTGAATCTTGGTCTGTTCTGGACGGGCGCGGGTGGCAACGTCGAGTTCGACTGTTCTCGCCGTGGTACGTAACCGGTGGGCTTTCCGGTGGCGGTAGCGCAGGTCGCGTAGCCAGGCTTGCTCGACTTCGCCCGCGACACGCATCGGTGATGTCGCCGGCTCGGTGATACAGACAGCCGTGATCCGCTGGGCAGGCTCGGGCCTCTCGTCACGGTCACTTCCCGGATCGAAGGGCACCGGAACAGGTCGCCGGTTCGGCGCCATGATTCGTGGGGTACCTGCCAGAGTGGTTCATGCCCTTGAGCGCGTACCACCTCAGAACCTCGGTCGCCGTGTCCGACATCCAGCAGGCCGTGGCCTTTTACGAAGGCGCGCTGGGCCTGCGGGCGTTGCGGTCCGGCCCCAGCGCCACCATCGCCGACGGCAGCCGCGTCTATGGCTCCGGTGGCGGGCCGGCGTTGAACGTGTACCAGTCGGTCACCGCCGGGAAGACCCCGGCGACGCTGGCGACGTGGTACGTCGACGACATCGACCAGATTGTCGAGGAACTCTCCTCGTCCGGCGTCGAGTTCGTTCGCTACGAACAGCTCGAGCACGACGCCAGGGGGATCACCGCGCGGGCTGGAGGTGGACGTATCGCGTGGTTCCAGGACCCGGACGGCAACACCTTCGCTCTTGAAGCCGACGTGTGACCTCCTGGCTCGCGATCTGGTCCGTCACCACCAGGCCGTCCTCTCCGCTCAGGATCGCGGTGACCGGCGGACGCCGCAAGCCGGCGACCGCCGACGGGCCCTCGGAGTCGAGCAGGGCGCGCCCGCGAGCCGCGGCGGCCGGTCCCGAGAGCTACCTGGTGGGCTCCGGGCGTCTTCCGCGCGGGTCGCTGCCGGACGACGCATCCACTGTGGTAAACCCTATGGCGGGCCCGAAGTGGTCAGCCATGGTGCTTCCGGGCATCAGTCCGGCGACGTTCGCTCATGCCGATGAGCGGTTGGCATGCGGCGTCGCGAGTATCGGTGATCTCACCGCGTGTTAGGGACTGCGCGGGCGATCTCCCGCCGCAAAAGAGCCGCCTCGTCGTCGCGGTCGCATAGCAGCAGCACCTTGAACTCTGGCTGGCCGAGCGGGAACGCCCAGTGATGAACGGCCTGCGACAGGATCCGGAACAGCGTGTGCCGATCCTCGGCATTGCTGGACAGCAACCGGGGCGCGTTCTCGACAACGATCAGATACCCGTCCGCGGGCAACCAGTTCAGATCACGGAGACAGTCGGACAACGCGTTCCAGTTCCAGCCGAAGTAGCCGGGAAAGAGCAGCGCGTCGGAGAACTCGTAGAAGGCGTGGTCCGCATCCGTCATCCTCGTCCCGTCAAGCCGGGCGACGACGAACCTGCCCGTTGCCGGTAACACCGCCGCCAGTTCGACCAGGGCGCTGCGGGAGCAGACCGGGAGCCGATCAGTGGAGCCGTCCCACCAGCTGCCCATCAATTGACCCCACCACGATCGACGTAGTTCCACGAGCTCAGCGGCCTCGCGCACGCCGTGTCTTCCATGGTCGTCAGTCTGCCCGGGAGCCAGCACTCTGCGACGGGAGGCCTCAACCGAACACCGGATCGGCCGCGACCAGCGCGGCGGCGCACAGGTAACGGGTGGACGCAGCATGGTTCGGCGACACAGACTGAGCTGTGACCCCTCGGGACATTCCGCTGCCGCTAGGCGAGGTCGGTTGGCTGTTCCCCGCCCTGGCAGATCGGAGGGAGCACGACCGCGTTCGTCAGCTTCTGCGGTCCGCCGACGAGACCCTCTTCCGGGTTGGACAGCGACTGGGTGCACGATCCGACGCCCAGCTCTGGGGCGTCACCCTGAACCGCTTCCGCTATCAGCGGCTCGGGCCCGAACCGGAGTTCCCGGTCACGATACTGGCGGGCGAAGGGGGATCGGATCAGATCTGGGTGGACGTCCTCTGCGCCCCGGCGGGCAGCATGCCCTACCACCGGCCCGGACCGCCCTGGCAGGTGCACACCACAATCTCCCTCAGCTGTGACTCCGACCCCACCGGCTGCAGCGGCCACCAGGTCGACGCCCAAACCAGTACGCCGGTCGAGACCCCGCTCGATGCCGCCACCGAGGTACACGCCGCAACCCAATGGCTGCTACAACGACTCGCCAGCGAGAGCGAGGACTCCCTCCGGAGACACGACAAGAACCGCGGTCACCCGCCCGCACCTCGACGCCACGACTGACACAAGCCGCGCATCATCGCACCGGCCTGCCACAAAGGTGGCCCAACGGATGCGGCGGCCCCACAGGGCAAAGCCGGTGCTCATCGGGGCCCCTAACCTCGCCGTCCGGATCTGCCAGCAGGGTGGGAGCAGTCGGGTGTCCTGAACAGCCTTGAACAGCGTCCAGCGGCGTCGAACGGCGCTCAACTGCACCCACCCCATCCTGCGGCTCCACGTTGCCGCAGGTCAGAATCCGTGCGGCGTCCCTGTTTCCCGCGGAGTGCTCCGCGGTTTCGGCAGGCAGTCGACGGTCCTCTATGTTCCCTGAATGGGGGAGTATGCGCAGGTCAAGGGCGTCAACTCTCCCGAAGTGCTCACCGATGGCGGACAGAACGGAGGGCGTTGGCCTGCGGTGATGCGGGCGAGTGGTCCGGCGTGAGCTCCCACCAGGACTGGGCCGGCACGAGTCGCTGGTCAGCTGCGGGCGTCGGCCGGCGCGTGCAGCGTGAGGTGCGCGGACAGGGCATTGAGGAAGTTGGGGGCGTCGAAGGCCGCGCCGGCGGAGACGACGCCGGTTGCCCGGGTCCGGCCGGTGAGGAGGCGGTCGACTGCCTCCACCGCGAGCGGCGCGCTGACGGCGTAGATGTCCTGACCGGTGGCGGCCACGCGGCGTTCCGTGTCGCCGGAGCGGACGAAGACGTCGATGACGAACGTCTGTGCGGAGCGGTTGCGCTCGTCGACGGCGGTCGGTGTCGTGGGGTCGGGGGAGAACAGGTCCGAGACCGCCCTGGCGGTCATGTAGGTGCGGACCTCCGGCACGTCCAGGTGGCTGGGGACGGTGACGACGTCGGCCATGGTGAACCCACCGATGACGCTCTGCGGGCCGAGTGGGGCCGGGAAGGACCACTCCAGGGTCGGCAGCGCGTCGTCGTGGTACTGCAGCTGTCCGCCGGTGTAGCGGACCCGGCGGCCACCGCGCCGCTGCGACGAGACCATGCCCGATGCGAGCGTGCCGTCGGTCGGGTGCCAGCTGCTCAGACCGTAGGCGACGTGCACCTCGTCCGCAGCCGTCCAGTCGCCCATCGCGGTAGTGACCAGCAGGTCGCCGAGGCCGCCGAAAAAGGCCATCGCCGGGACCACCACGGTGCCGGCGGCGCGGGCGCGTTCCGCGAAGTGCGCGAACGTATCGACGTTCGCCTCGATCTCGGCCGCCACGTCGACGTACGGGATGCCGGCGCGCAGTGCCGCCTCGACCACCGGCCCGGCGGTGAAGGCGAACGGCCCGGCGGTGTTAATCACCGCGTCCACGCCGTCCAGTGCCCGGTCGAGCGAGGCCGGATCGTCGACCGACGCCTGCCGCGCCTTGAGGTTCGGGTGGTCCCGCACCAGCGCCTGCAGCTTGTCCTGGTCGCGACCGAGCAGCAGCGGGACGTATCCGCGCTCCTGCAGTTCGGCGACCACGAACCGCCCGGTGTGCCCGTACGCGCCGTAGACCGCGACGTTCCCAACTGTTGCCATGTCCTGCTCCCCCGTGCTTGAAGTGATCCGCTGCTAGAGATCTTGGCCGCGTCGGTGTGGCCCTGCCAGTGTCCGGAACGACATGACCCATACAATTACCGACATGGCTGCTGTCTCGCGCTCCGTCGCTCTCGCCGTCACCGATGGGATGCTGCAATTCGAGCTGGCCCTGGCCTACGAGGTCTTCGACTCAGCCCCGGACGCCGTGCGAGGCCCCTGGTACGACGTGCGCGTGTGCGGCACGCGGCCCGTGCGGGTCGGCAGGTTCCTGCTGGAGCCGGACTGCGGGCTCGACCGGCTGGCCCGCGCCGGCACTGTGATCGTCCCCGCCCTGGCGGACGTCAACGAGGACCCGCCGACCGACCTCGTCGAGGCGGTGCGCGCGGCCCACGAGGCGGGCGCGCGGGTCGTCTCGCTGTGCACGGGCGTGTTCGTGCTCGCCGCCGCAGGTCTGCTGGACGGGCTGCGGGCGACCACGCACTGGGCCCACACCGAGCAACTGGCCGAGCGCTACCCCCGGGTGACGGTCGACCCGGACGTGCTCTACGTCGACAACGGCAGCGTGCTTTCGTCTGCGGGCAAGGCCGCAGCGATGGACCTGTGCCTGCATCTGGTCCGCCGCGACCACGGCTCGGCGATCGCCAACGTGGTCGCCCGCCGTCTGGTCGTGCCGCCCCACCGGGCCGGTGGTCAGGCCCAGTTCGTCACCACACCGGTGCCCGCCCAGGACGGCCACCCCCTGGCCGAGCTGCTCCCCTGGGTGATGCGGCGGCTGGACCAGCCGCTCACCGTGGAGGACCTGGCCCGTCAGGCGAACATGAGCTCGCGCCACCTGGCCCGGCACTTCCACTCGGCAACCGGCACCACCCCGCTGCAGTGGCTGCTGACGCAGCGGATCCGCCGTGCGCAGGAACTGCTGGAGACCACGGACGACACCGTCGACACCATCGCCTCGACCGCGGGCATGGGCACGGCGACGACACTGCGCCGCCACTTCCACCGCACGGTCGGGGTGCCTCCGGACGCCTACCGCCGCACGTTCCGGGCGTGAGGCTGCGGTTCTCGCCCTGACGGCACTCGGCCGTCAATAGCCGACGGGCCACCAGCCTTGCTGGCCGACTCGGGCTCGGCCGCACAGAGCAGCACTGCGACGTGCTTTACGCACGGCCAATCACCCGACCAGGTTTCTGCTCATAGCCGCCGTCCTTGCGCGCCAGTCGGCCGAGAGTCAATGCGCGATTGTTCTTGTGCGGTCGGATGTCGCTGCGACCAGCCTTACGAGACCTATCCGGTTCAGCGCGGCGGCGGTCGGGTGACCGATGGCGGCGATGTTCTTGCGCAGGGCGTCGAGGGTGAGTTGGGGCACTCTCGGCGCCGAACGGCAAATCGCGCTGTTGGCCCTGCAGGCGGCTGGCCATACAGCCGAGGCAGCACTCGCCGAGGTAGAACGGGCCGACCGGTATTTCAAGGGTAAGCTCGGCCGCTGTGACGACACCCCACCCGAATTCCCGCTAACCGCAGGAAGAACCCGTGATCGTTGAGCCCGCAATGGGCACGGCCCTTCAGGTGGTGCTCGGTCTGCTAGCCGACCGCGAGTACGAAACACTCGCTTCCATGACCGGGGGAGAACGCCTGTCGGCCGAAGAAATCCGGACTGCGATCGAGTCATATGGCCGGACCGTTGTTCGACCACCCGGGGGCGCGCTGCCTCCAGATCTCGATGTGATTGAGGTTGACGGCGAGGGTCGTCGCCGGGTAGCCGCGACGATGTCGCTCTGGACAGTCGAGGAGGGATGCTCAGATCTGTCGCTGCAACTTCTTCTCACTGAGATTGCAGACGGGCTGTGGACAGTCCGACTCGACGATATTCGTACCCTGTGAACGGGCGTGATCACGCACGGCGAGCGGCGGACAGACCCGCCCGGTCCCGACTGTGCTCCGGCTACCGATCGCGTCTTGGGGGCGCCGCCCGCCAGCATCCCGTGCCGACGGCCGGCATTCTGGCTTTGGCCCGGGGCGTCGTCGCAGCGCTGATCGTGCGCACCCGGATTGCCGTGACCACGGTCGCCCGGGCACGCAGCCGGTGGGTGCCTGCCCGCTGTGCGCGCTGCGTAGCGCCGATGGTCAACGTTCCCGTGGGTGTTGCCGCACTCACGGGGACCGGACACGCTCGACCGCGAAGTGCCGGCCCGGCGGCTCAGGCCGGGCTGAACTGGATGAGGACCGACGCGGTCGGCAGCTCGTCCGGAGCGGGTGGCGCCTCGGTGCGCCAGGCCAGCCGTACGCTCCATTGGCGGCCCGGCGGAAGGCGGTAGGCGTCGGCGATGCCGCCGGCTGTGCCGCTGGAGAACCCGAGGATGCCCGACTCGAAGACCACCTCGAAGACGTCGCTGCGGTCCCAGCCGGCCGGATCGAAGTCGGCAGGCCCGTCCCAGGTCTCCAGCCGGGTGTCGCTACCCAGCACCACGGCGTCGTCGATGTTCTCGACCACCACGTAGCCCGGCGTCGAGCTGACCCAATGATCGAGCTCGTGCGGCGGAGGTGGCGCGTTGCGCCGGTCGTTGCTGTCGTCGATCATCGCGAACAGTCGATAGTCGACATCGACGTACAGCTCGGCGTGCTCGACCAGCGCTACCAAGCTGACCCCCCCCGCTCGGTCGACTACGAGGGTAGCGATCTCCCGCCGACCGTGAGTGTCCGCCTACTTACTCCCACTGCATCGACGGATATGTTGGCTGAACTGCTTCTGCCACCACCTGAAAGGGGTTTGGCCCGAGAAATGATCAAATCGTCCGGGATCCGCGGCGGTCGGGATGCCCGTGCTGCGATGCGCGTGATGCGTGTGCTTCAGGGGGTCGGCCCTGCCCTCGCAGCGCACCGTTTATGTCGATGGAACCACGGATCCGCTTGGACCCCACCGACTCGCCCACCTGGCACCGCCCCGAGCGGTGGGTGAGAATCGAGAGATGTTTGTCATTAAGGAGCGGTTCTTCTCGATCGGCGACGACTTCGACGTGCTCGACGAGCACGGCACCAAGGTCTTCCACGTCGACGGCAAGGTGCTCAGTGTTCGCAACAAGGTCGTCATCGAGGACGCCGCCGGCCAAGAGGTCGCTACGCTGCACCGGCACCTGGTGGCGCTGCGTCCCACGTACGAGATCCGGATCGGCGGCGAGAAGGCCGCGGAAGTCCGCAAGAATCTGCTCACGCCGTTCCGCGACAAGTTCACCATCGACGTGCCGGGGCCCGACGACCTGGAGATGAAGGGTGATCTGCTCGACCACGAGTACGTGATCGAACGCGACGGGACTGAGGTGGCCGTGGTCTCCAAGCGGTGGCTGACGATCCGGGACACCTACGCCGTGCAGGTCACTGCTGGCGTCGACCCGCTGCTCATCATCGGCAGCGTCCTCGCGCTCGACCTGGCCACGAATCGCGACAAGAAGAAGGCCGACAAGAAGGGCGACGAGGACTGACCCCCTGGGCGGCAGTGGCATTGCTCGGCGTCGGGCTCGCGGCCGGGGACGTTGGGCCGGCAGTTTCACAATCGGTCGACGGCCCGACGCGAGCCCGGTTCGGGGAAGCAGGTTGGGAACAGTGGGGCGCCCGGAACGGCCTTGAACTGCGTCCAACGGCATCGAACGGCGCTCAACTGCACCCACCCCCCGGTTCGCCCAAGGCCACGTCAGTCGCCGTGCTACAGGTCGATGTGAGCGATGCGGGTGAGCTTGCTGGCGTCCGCCGCGGTTCCGTCATTCGAGACACCGATCCCACGGGCAACGTCCTGAGCAGGCCCTTCAGGCTGGAGACCTCTTCGGCCGCCCCCGAAGGTGTCAGTGTGGTGTTCCCGGCCGTCGATCGGGCGGCGCCCGCTCAGGCCGAACGTCCTATCGCCAACGGCGTCGAGCCCGTCGGAAGCTGGCGCCGATGCGATACGTGGGTCCGGCCTGGGCCACGCGCAGCCGATAGTGGCGCGCAGGTTCCCGTGGTTGTTCGCGGTTCAACGGACGACGAGCGCGTCGGCGACGCGGAGAAATCCGCCGTCGTGGTGGATGTGCTGACCGTGGTCGAACGCGCTGCTGGTTATCCGAAACCGCGACGGTCGGGTGATCTCCTCGCTGGTGAGAGTCCACGGTCCCGCGGGGTCTGCGCCTGGCACCGCGGCGAGGAGGACGGCACAGCCGTGGCGAGGGACGTCGTCGTCGTGGGGCTCGTCGTACCGCGCGTGACGCAGCATGACCGGGCCGAAGCGGATCGCCTCAGGCGGCACCTCGGGCGGTACGTGCCGCCACCGTTGTTCAAGCTCCGCGAAGGCCGTCTGGCGCGCCGATCCACGGCGCGCGCCCGCCGCAAGGATGGCGCTACCCGCGTCGGCCGCGACACGGCAGATGCTGACGATCGGTACGCCGGCCGCGAGGTTCGGATAGTGATGCACAAGCCGAGCGTGGAGCATCAACATGACGAGCGCTCGAGTGGCGGCCCGCTGCGGTGCGGTCAGGGTCGACGTCCGTACCGGCTTCCGCCGTTGCGGCCGTGCGTGTGGCGTGGCTAGGTCGGCCGCCTGGCCGGCCGTCGACTCGTACCATCGCGGGTCGTCGGGCCACACTGAAGCCTCGGTCGCCTGCAGGCGACCGCTCCGCCCGATCGTCACGGCTGACCCGGAGCTGGTGCGGCTTACGGCCATGCCGATCCGGTCCTCGGCGTCGAACAGCAAGTCGGTGACCCCGTTGAAGGTGAACCTCAGCGGAGCGGCCGGCCAGGGCATCGGGGATCCGTCCCGCGAGGCACGTCCGGTACTGGGTCTGAACCGCCGTGGCGCGGCCAGGGTCAGATGTACCTGCAATCCCACCTCCGACGGTCGTGCCGTCAGCGAGCGCACGCTGCCGCTGGCGAGGTCGTAGTCGTGGGCTAGCGCATCGATGATCTCCGCGGTCAGTCGGAACGTACCCGGGAAGACGCGCCCTTGGTAGTCCCGATGTACGGAACGCTCTGGTAGTGCGGTGGGAAGAATCCCGTCCAGGCTCGGGTCCAGGTCGACCATCAGCCTCCGCCGGTCGGCCCCGAGGTCAGCCATCCACCGGAGGGCGGCGCTGGCTCGTCTGGATCGAAGTGGCCAGGGAGCACAGGCGGCGCTCACCAGAGGCAGAGTGTTGTTGTCCCAGATGTCGGCGACGCGGCCGATGCGAGTCGCGTCGAAGCTCCGGGCGTCCATGGCCAGAGTGGCGATCTCTCGGATGGAGCGATCGAGCAGCCCGGCGAAGGTTTCCAGCGGCGAACTCACGTCGGCGAGTATGGCAGCCAGGCGAAGAGGAGGGCCGCGTCGATCACGAGGCGACGTGCCGGCAGCTGCGGCGCCACCGCCGCAGCTCGTCTCAGCTGAGCGAACACACCACCTGCCACGTTGACCGACGGGACACTTGCCATGAGCCAGTCACACCTGACGGCGGTGGACAGCCGTAGAAAGAGCGCCAAGTCGGCTCGGCCAAGCCTGGCGGGGCTGCGGTCGTACCACCAGACGAAATAAGTAGCCGAATTGAGTGCGCCCGCACAACTGTGGAGAGCTGCTGCGTGACGCCAGAAGGTCTGCCTGCTGCCGGGCGGTGTGCGTGGGGGCGGAGAGGGGGCCTCAGCTCAGAAGCGTTTCCGTGAGGTCCATCAACCGCTCGGCGTCGCGGGGGTCGAGGGTCGGGAAACTGGGCGGGAGTCGCTTGCCCCGGTCGACGGCGGTCACCGGCGCGGCCGGCGGCGCATCCAGGAACTGGTGAATCGGCGCCACCGCGTCTGCGACAGGTCGGGCCGCCACTGCCGCCACCGCCAGCAGTCCTCGGACCACCAGCGGGAGTGCGCTTCGATCGCCGCTCTTGGTGAATCCGGGATGGTAGAGCACGTATCGGGCGCGGCTGCCGGACTGTTGGCCGAAGCCCACGCCGAGCAGGTCGTTGGCTCGACCGGCCTGCAGTTGTGCGGCGATGGCCGAGTAGCCCGACGTCAGTTGCGGGTCGGCCCAGTGCACCTTGCCTTTGGTGACCCCGACACCAGCGACGTTCACGATCACCGGCGCGGTAGCCCGGTCCAGGGCCGGACGCAGGCCGAAGCTGAGCAGATATCGACTGAGGTAGTAGAGCGCGAATGTGTGCTCCAAGCCCTCGACGGTCATGATGCGTCGCGGCGTCACAGCATTGGCGAACAGCGCCAGCGCGTCCACGACGTGGTTCTCGGTAAGGATGTGCTCGATGACCTGCCGCGTCTCGGCCATGCTGGACAGGTCGACGGGAAGGAAGGCGATCGAGCCACCGGCTAGGGCCTCGCCGCGTTCGCGGCTGCGGCCGAGTACCAGGACGCGGTCGCCGCGTTCGGCCCGCCCTAGGGCCAACGCACGTCCCATCCCGTTCGTGCCGCCACTGACTACCACGACGCCCATGTCGTTCCCCATTATCGTTGCTCATTGACGTGCTCATTTTGGGCAGCCGGTCGACGGAGGCGAAAGAAGGCACTTTCATGTCCACAAGTAACACCGGTGTGAGTGCCTCACTACACGACCATCGGCTGCCGACACCCGTTCCGGTCGGCGAGTACGAGCGCTGTCCAGTCACCGACGTGCTGCGGCGGGTGAGTGACAAGTGGACGCTGTTGCTGGTCACCCTGCTCGGCCGGCATCCGTACCGGTTCAACGAGTTGCATCGGGCCGTGGAGGGCATCAGCCCGCGCATGCTCACCCGGACCTTGCGCACGCTGGAGAGCGACGGTCTGGTCGAACGGGAAGTGTTTCCGACGTTGCCGCCGAGCGTCGAGTACCGGCTGACGCCGCTCGGCGTCAGCCTTCTAGAGCCGCTCTCCGCGCTGGCCGACTGGGCAGTCGACCACCACGCCGAGATCGCTGCGGCACGTCGGGGACCCATCTGAGACACCACGCGGTGCTCATCTGTCGCTGACATAGGCGCGGCGTTCGTGAGCGTGCTGCCCGATCGACCGATGCGGCTGCGGAGCCAGCACTGGTGTCGACAAAGCACTGGGCCAGCAGCGAACGATCGGTTGGCGTCGGCGGCCCGGTGCAAGCTCGGTTTGGGGGAGCAGGTTGGGAACAGCGGGGTGCCCGGAACGGCCTTGAACTGCGTCCAACGGCATCGAACGGTGCTCAACTGCACCCACTCCTACCTGCGGCTCTACGTTTCCGGTCGACGACCCTCTATGTCGCCTGCTGGGGGAAATGTGCGCAGGTCTAAGCAGTGTGGAGCCGATGGTTGGCCTGACCTTGCGACTGGGTGCAGATTGGGTGCAGGTTGGCGAAGAGGTCACCGCGCCCGAGGTGCTCACCGACGCCGGACAGAGACCAGGGGCCTTGACCTGCGGTGATGGAGATCGGGCGGTACGGCGTGACCTCCCAGTGGATGCCGAAGTGGTCAGAGCTCGCTGCTCCCAGCATTGCTCGTGTCCCCCGGTCGCGGGTCGCTGATCGTCACAGTGACGGCCTCCTGTACGTCGATGTCCGGTCACGCGCTCCCGCCGTGGCGGATCAGTTGTCGGTCCCGATAGCTGAGACACCGATCCCACTCGTGGCGCCGTGAGCAGCGCATCCTCTGTGGTGACCTCTTCGGCGGATCTGGTGGGCCACGGGCTCAAGGACTTCGTATGGTGGTGCACGAGTTGGCCAGGGGAAGGTGAGGCGACCTGCAGCCAGCCAATCGTGAACCCGGTCAACGTGCCGTCTGACCGGGGTGGGCAAGCAGATGAGTGGCCAGGCCCCCGCACTGCCATGGGATCGGCGACGGATCATGTGCTACGGTAACCGAGTTGCAGTTTTGATTTCCGTAGACGTTATCCGGCGCCTGATGGGGTATCTGAAACCCATCTAGGCGCTTTTCGTTTTTCGTGTCGTTTCGACGCGGGTGATCAACGCGGCGGCGTAAGGGTCCGCACAATGCGGTCTCTGACAGCCTGCGAGGAGCAGACATGACTACAGGTACCGTGAAGTGGTTCAACGCCGACAAGGGCTTCGGCTTCATCAGCCCGGACGACGGCGGCGCCGACGTCTTCGCCCACTTCTCCGCGATCTCGGCGAGCGGCTTCCGCAGCCTCGACGAGAACCAGAAGGTGGAGTTCGACGTCACCCAGGGCCAGAAGGGCCCGCAGGCGGAGAACATCCGCCCGCTCTGATCCACATTCTGTGAGCGGCGGCCCGACTGGTTCAGCGGGCCGCCGTTTGGCGTTTAGTTCGCATTGTCGCCCATGCGGGAAGCTGGGTAAGCCACTGCTCCGCCTGTTTAACGCTGTGCCTGCTGCCGATCAGCCATGCTCGGCAGTTCCTCGGTCGCACTCATGGTGGGGCAGAGGCCAAGGACTCAGCCTTCCAGGTAGGCGAGGACCGCCAGGATGCGGCGGTTGTCGTCCTCGGAGGGCTTGAGACCGAGCTTGGTGAAGATGTTGTTGCTGTGGTTGCTGACGGTTTTCTCGGTGACGAACATCCGGGCCGCGATCGCAGCGTTCGAGCGGCCCTCGGCCATCAGGGTGAGGACCTCATGCTCGCGTGGGCTCAGCTCCAGGAGCTTGGGGTCGGTGGAGCGGTGGGTGAGTAGCGCACTCACCACGTCGGGGTCCATAACGGTGCTGCCGGTAGCGACCTGCCGGACACTGGCGACGAATTGGTCGACGGCCGTAACCCGGTCCTTCAACAGGTAGCCCACCGCGCCCGCGCGATCCGACATCAGCTCCCTGGCGTAGATCTGCTCGACATACTGCGACAGCACCATGATGGGCAGCCCTGGGATCTGGCGGCGGGCCTCGATCGCGGAACGCAGCCCCTCGTCGGTGAAGGTGGGCGGCAACCGCACGTCGACGATGGCGACGTCGGGGCGGTGCGTCGTCAGCGACCGGATCAGCGCGGGGCCGTTGTCCACGGCTTCCACGACATCGAATGAATTGGCCCGCAGGATCCTGATCAGGCCCTCGCGGAGCAGGGCGAGGTCCTCGGCTATCACGATACGCACGGCAGGGACATCCTCACCTCGGTAGGTCCACCCGGCGGGCTGTCAACGGTCAGCGTGCCGTCTAAGGCCGCCAGGCGACGGACGATGCCACGCAGGCCCGTGCCGGAATCGATCGAAGCACCCCCACGGCCGTCGTCGGACACCAGCATCGTCAGTTCCCCGGCAGCCCCGTCCCGGTGGGGTGCGAACTCCACGGTGATCCGGATCTGTTGGGCCCGGGCGTGCTTGATGGCGTTCGACAAGGCCTCGGCGACGGCGAAGTAGGCCGCGGACTCGATCGGGGCCGGCAGCCGTCCGGGTAGGCGGGTCACCACCGTGGTCGGGATCGGATTGACCAGGGCCAAGGCCCTGAGTGCGCCGTCCAGGCCACGGTCGGCCAGTACCGGCGGATGGATACCTCGTACCAGCTCGCGCAGCTCGGTGAGGGCGCTGGAGGTCGACTCGCGGGCCTCGGCCAGCAACTGCTGGACGGCCTGCGGATCGTTGGGCAGCAACTGTTCGGCCAAGCCCAGGCTCATCCCCAGCGACACCAGCCGGGCCTGCGCGCCGTCGTGCAGGTCGCGTTCGATTCGGCGCAGTTCACCGGCCTGGGCGTCGACGGTCTCAGCTCGCGAGGTCGCCAACTGTTGGACGCGGGCCCGCAGGCGCGCCTGTTCGGTGGGGCCAAGCAGAGCGCGGATCACCCGAGCGTTGAGGTTCGCGAGGCGCACCGCGGTGACGTACCAGAGCAGAAGGAGAACCAGACCGAGCGGTACCAGCCCGAACGACTGCGCGACGCTGTGCAGCCGGAAGCCCTCTCCCAGCGGAGTGCGGAATACCTGAGAGGGCGTCAGCTGATAGATGAGCGGATAGATCAGGTATACGACTCCGAAGACGAAGAACAGCAGCGACAGTCCGCAGCTCAACCAGATGGTGATCGAGTTGACCACCAACCAGATCCAGTCCCGCCACGTCGCCGGGTCGCGCAGGATCGTCCAGAGCCGCACCGGCCACCCGGCGTCCGGCGTCGGCTGATAGGGCCGGGCGGGCACCGGTTCGCCGAGCCGGTCGGCGGCCCACTGGCGATGCAGGTCGGCAAACCAGCGCACCAGTACGGTCGCGAGCAGGGTCAGTGGGATTCCGGCGCCAAGCGCGGCGACCGATATCGAGGTGATCCAGAGTGTGGCCAGCACGGCACCCAGGACCGCGCCCGGCAGCAGCACCAGCGACCAGCCCAGCAGGCTCATCCGCTGGGCCGGCGCGGAGCGCGGAATCGGACCGCTGTGAGCGACGCGGCCCGGCCCGGAGCCCTCCCGCGAGGGCGAGGAGCCGCCGGACAGGGCGGTTCCGCTGTTATCGGTCATCTCGCTCCATCATTGCGCGTCGTGCCGAACCGCCGGGCTGGTGATTCATGTTGGCCGGCGATCCGCACTTCCCCACGCTTGGTGTCCCCCGCGTCGCGTGGGATCCAGCGACCATGGTGTCCGTCCGTGGTCCACGGAGGCTCGCATCGCCGATCGGCGGCTCGATCGATCGACACCCGCACACACGCTACCCATCGCGTAAGCAGTTCCGGCCCGCTCCCCGAATCTCGGCCACCACCTCGCCATCATCGGGATCCGGACCGTGTGGCTTGTCGCGCTCGCCTGCGGCGTTGCCCCGGTCATCGGCAGCTGCGCCACAACGAATTCGGAGTCGGCCGGACACTTCGTGCTCGCTCTATCGGTGACCGCAGGCGGTGAGGTCGTCTCCGCAACCTGGTTGACCGAGAACGCCGGGGCGGCGCCGGTCATCCAGGCTCGCCGGTCCTGTCAGCCGTCGGTCCGATGGCCTTTACCTGACGGTGGCGGTCATCTGTTCGATTTCCTTGAGCACCAGGGCGGGCTTGTCCTGGGGGACGTCGTGCGAGCTTCCCTCGGCGATGACGAGTGTGCGGTCGGGCCCCGCCTTGGTGAACGCCGCTGCCGCGTCGCGCCAGGCCTGAGCGTCCTGCGGAGATCCATCGAAGGGCGTCTTGTCCGACACGATATAGATGACGGGAACGCCGTCGGGCCAGGAGACCTTGTGGTACGCCTGGTGCGTGGGACCGAAGTTGTCGGCCGTGGCGATGAGCTGGCGGTTCGCCTTCGTCGACGGCGCCTTCTTGAGCTCCTCGATCTGCGGCGTGGTTAGCGCGACGAGGCGTTGGGTCTGGGTGTCGGTGAAGAATTGCGGCACGTTGGCATCGATGAGCACCGCCCCGGAGACAACGCCGGGGTTCGCGAGGACGAAGTAGTGGGCCACCTCTCCTGCCTGCGAGTGGCCCGCGAGGACCACGTTCTGGGTGACGCCGAGTTCACGCAGACCGGCCTGCAGGTCGGAGGCGGCGGCCTTGGGGTCCCAAGGGCCCTTCACCTCCTCGCTGGCGCCCAGACCGGCCCGGTCGTAGGTGATGATCTGTGATCCGGTGGCCTGCGACAGTTGCGGCACCAGGGCATCCCAGTACGAGGAGTCCTCGCCACCGCCAGCGTCCAGCACGATGGTGGGAGAACTTCCGGGCGTGACGTGGAAGGCAAGCTGATGCCCGTTGTTGACGATCATGTGCAAGCCCGCTGCGGGGGCCGCACTTGCCGGGCCGGCCGCGCTTGTCGAGGTCGAGGGAACCGCGGCTACCGAACTGGCCGCGGGCGCGGCCTTCGGCGCCGCCGAGTCATCACACCCGGCGACTGCCGCTATCACGGCGACGGGAAGGACGAGGGCCAGGGCGGCCCGATGGAACCGGGAGATCTTCTGCGCGGTCATGGAAATGAGCTTCCACGGTTTCCAGATCCTGCTCGATCCTGTTATCTCCCAGTCGGGTTGGGAGTTACCCCTACCCTCGCCAGGGGCAAATCAGAACCCGCCACAGGTGGGTGCTGGTGGACCAGATTCCTGCCTGACCACCGCCAGCCGGCCGCGAACGTCCCGGCCGTGCAGCCCGAGGTTCAGGTCGGATACGCCGTGGAGCAGCGGTGCCGGGTCTTCAGCACCGGAATACCAGCGCCACTCCTACGAATACCTGGCATCTGTGCACGGCATCACGCCGGACTCCAACCGGGCGGCGCGGCGACGTGGTACGACTGCTTCAGCGACAAGCCGACGAGGCGGGCGGGCCGGGTGACGAGGAATAGAGTGGCCAATCTGCTGCGCAGGCGTGAGAGTCCGCAGCGGCCGACCTTCCTGGAACTGTTCTTCGATCTCGTGTTCGTCTTCGCGCTCACCCGGATTGTGCACGAGTTGGTGTTGGACTACACCAGGGGTCACGTCGCGGAAAGGCTGACCACCTCCCTCGCGGAGAACGGTGAGACGCTGCTGCTGCTGTTGGCGGTCTGGTGGATCTGGACCCAGACGGCATGGGTGACCAGCAGATTTGATCCGTTCCAGCCGCCGATCCAGTTCGTTGTCGTTGCGACGATGTACGGGAGCCTGCTCCTGGCAGTGGCGATTTCGGGGGCTCTCGCCGAGACTGGCCTGCTTTTCGCGAGCACCTATGTCGCGATTCAGGTGGGCCGTACCCTCTTCTTCGTAGGCATCGTGCGGGGTCACAATCTACGCCGCATCAATATGCTGGCGCTCATCTGGTTCGGCGCGTCGGCCGTACCGTGGCTCGCCGGAGCCTTCGCACCCGAGGTGACGCGCAATTCGCTGTGGACGCTGGCTCTGGCGATCGACTACCTGGGGGCCAGACTCGGCTGGCCGGTACCAGGGCTGGGTCGCTCGCGGGGGTCCCCGTGGGCCGTCGCGGGCGAGCACTTGGCCGAACGCTACTGGCAGCTTGTCATCGTCGCGCTTGGTGAGACGATCCTGACCTCCGGGTCGAGTCTTCTGCGCGGTCCGATCGTGGCGCAACGAACGATGGCCCTCACCTTGTCGTTCCTCACCACGGTGTTGCTGTGGCGGATCTACTTCTACCGAGCAGGCCAGATCCTGGGTGAGGCCATCGCGGCATCCGCCGACCCCGGCCGGCTCGGTCGGTTGGCCGAGTTCGCACACCTGCTCATGGTGTCCGGCATCCTCGCCAGCTCAGCTGGCTCCGAACTCGTCCTCCTAGATCCATCCGGAGACGCGAAACCCGCCTGGGTCGGGGCCATCCTCGGCGGGCCCGCGCTCTACCTTGCCGGGCGCTCGGTATTCGAGTACGTGGCCTTCGCCCGAGTGTCCTGGCCGCGGCCGATCGGGATCCTCGTCCTCGCGGCCTTGGCGCCGATCATGGTCGGCCTGCCGCCGCTCGAGATCGCTGCCGCAGCAGTCGCGGTCCTGCTCGGCGTTGCCGTCTCTGACACGACCCGAGCCCACGGACGTCCACTGGAGGAGGCTTCGCCGCCGCGCTGACGCGTATCCGGCACCCACCAAACGGAGTAGTTTCGCCGGTGAAATTTCAGATTGTCCTGCCGTGGGCGGCACCGCTGGACGCGAGGCGGCCATGACCGAAGTAGGACGGGAAAGCGGCCTGCCGGACCGCGGTCCGGCAGGCCGGGGCGGTGGTCAGGACCAAGCGGACTCGGAAACCTCACGCCACTGCGCGTCGGAGTCGGCCAGGGCCTTCGCGGCAGCTTCGCTGTACTGGACGGCGTCCTTGCCGAGCAGGATGCGTACCGGTGCGTCGTCGTGCGCGGAGAGGTCGGCGATGATCTCGGCGATTCGGGCCGGGTCGGCGGAGTTGGCCGCCGCGCTCTCGGGATCGGCGTCGCGGATCATGTTGACCATCGCGCCGACGGTCTGCCGGTAGGGCTCGCTGATCGGCGGGATGGTCATCGAGGAGCCGGCCCAGTCGGTGCGCATGCCACCGGGTTCCAGGACAGTGACCTTGACGCCGAACGGCGCGACCTCCTGGGCGAGGACGGTGGAGAAGCCGCCGACCGCCCACTTGGCGCTCTGGTAGGCAGCCAGGCCGGGGGCGCCGGAGCCGAGCTACTGTGCGCCCAGATCCTCATGGCTGTCGGCGCGGTCTGGACCCATTCCCGCCCCTCCGCTGGCATGCTCGCCGCCTACGAAGCCGACCCCGAACTCGCCGGACACCGCATGGCTTTCACCCCCACCCTCCGAAAGATGATCGACACGCTGGTCGCCGGGGCGCTTGCGCTCGCGTCAACCGATGACTTCGAAAGCTGACGCGGTTGCCCTGACTATTTGCTTCGTCCCTGGTCCACTCGTCACGATGTTGCCCCTCCGTTCCACGTCTCGCTGCCACGGTCAGTGGCCGACGGCGCCTGAGTGCCTCCGTGGCGGCGCTGGAAGGGCAGCCCGGTCGACCTTGCCGTGCGGACTGGTCGGGATCTCCGCGAGCGCCACGATCCGCGACGGCACCATGTGCTCGGGGAGCCGCTCGGCGAGGTACGCGCGCAGGGCCGGCTCGTCGACGTCCGGCGGGGCGCCGGCCTCGAGAACCACGTACGCCACCAGAGACCGGGCCTCCCGCAGCACGACGACGGTGTGGCGGACCACGGGATGTCGGCGCAGCGTCGACTCGATCTCGCCCAGCTCCACGCGCTGCCCCCGGATCTTCACCTGGGTGTCGAGCCGCCCGAGATAGTCCAGGTGGCCATCGGGTGACCAGCGCACCAGGTCACCGGTGCGGTAGACCCGCTCCCGGTGGCCCGCCACCCGGGTCTCGACGAACCGCTCGGCGGTGAGGTCGGGCCGGCCAGCGTACCCCCGGGCCAGGCAGCCTCCGCCGAGCAGTAGTTCGCCGTCGACACCGGGGGGAACGAGCGCGCCCTGCTCGTCCACCACATAGACGGTGACGTTGCGCAGGGGGCGGCCGATCGGGACCGTGTCGCCTGGCTCGGGACGCCGGCACTCCCAGGCGGTCACGTCGATCGTCGCCTCCGCCGGGCCGTACATGTTGTAGACGGCGGCGCGGGGGAGCGTCGCGGTCAGGATGTTCACCAGCTTCGGCGGCAGTGCCTCGCCACCGACGAGAATCACCCGCAGTGACTCGCACCGCCGGACGTCCGGCTCGGTCACGAACAACGCGAGCATGGACGGCACGAAGTGCACCATGGTCACGCCGTAGCCCACGATCAGATCCACCAGGGCCTGCGGGTCGCGATGCGCCTGCGGCGGCGCGACAACCAGGCTGCCGCCCGCCATGAAGGCCAGGAGCAGTTCCCAGATCGACACGTCGAAGGTGTAGGGCGTCTTCTGCAACAGCACGTCCTCGGGGCCGACCCGGTGCTCGTCGAGCATCCCGGCCAACCGATTGACGAGGCTGGCATGGGTCAGCTCCACGCCCTTGGGCGCACCCGTCGACCCCGAGGTGAAGATGACGCAGGACAGCCCGTCGACCACCTCGGGTCCGGCCCGGTACCGCCGCCACTCGACCGGGGCAGCCGCGCGGACCCGGGCGGCGCCGACCGGCTCGGCGGTCAGTGTGCGGACCAGCGTCGGATGCCCCTCCGGCAGGGGTGACTCGTCGACGTCGACCAGGAGCAGGGCGGCCCGGGCCGACTCCAGCATCGTGCGAAGCCGGTGCGGGGGGTGCCGCGGGTCGACGGGCAGGTAGGCCGCTCCCGACAACAGGACCCCCAGCACCGCGATCACCAACTGTGCGCTGCGCTCGGCGCGCAGCGCGACCACGGCCCCGGGCCCGATGCCGTCGGCCGAGAGCCCGCCGGCGACCAGCGCCGCCGCGTCCAGCAACTCCCGATAGGTCAGCACCGCGTCGCCATGACGTACGGCGACCGCGTCGGGCGTCCGCTCCGCCTGGCGGCAGATGACCTCGTGCACCGGCGCCTGGTCACTCATCGCGGGTGACCTGAGCCGCGATCGCTGCCGGGGTCGGCGCATCAGCCAGCTCGGCGATCTCCAACGAGACCCCGAACCTGCGCCGCACCTGGGCGATCATCCGGATGAACAGCAGCGACTCCCCGCCGAGCCGGAAGAAGTCGGAGCCGGCCTCGACGGTGGCCACCCCGAGCAGGGACCGCCAGATGTCGATGACCTGCTGGAGCACGGTGTCGTCTCCTCCGACGGTGGCCTCCGGGTCCGGCTCCACCTTCGGCGTCGGCTCCGCCTCTGCCGGAGTCGCCAACCAGTGTCGTGTCCCGGCGAAGGGATAGCTGGGCAGGGGCACCCGGACAGCGCCGGAGCCGTTGCGAACCGCCGGCCAGTCCACCTCCACCCCGGCCGCCCACAGTCCGCCCACCCCGCTGAGCAGGTCACCTCGTCGAGGTTGCAGCGCCACCATGGGGGCCTGTCGGGCCTGCGGTATCTGCTTGGCGCTGCCGATCAGGCCCGTGCCGGGCCCCACCTCCACGAGGACCACGCGCGACCGGCTCATCGCGGACTCCACCGCGGCCTGGAACCGGACCGGGCTGCGCAGCTGGTCCGCCCAGTAACCGGCTGGACGGCGTCCGCCCCTGCGCAGCGACTGGCCGCTGACACTGCTGATCACGTCGAGCGACGCCGGGCGGTGCGCGATGGTCGCGGCCACCGCGCCGAGCCGGGCGGCGGCCTCGGCCATCATCCACGAGTGGAAGGCGCGCTGCGCCGGCAGCACCCGATGCGGGAGACCGACGGCGTCCAGCCGCTCCCGCAGCAGGCCCACCGACTCGGTCGACCCGGACACCACGATCACCTCGGGGGCGTTCACCGAGGCGATCTCCAGGCCCGCGAGGTCGGCCAGGTGGCCGCGCACCACGGACTCCGCGGCGAGCACCACGACCATGCCACCCTCGGGGGCCTGCTGCATCAGTGCCCCACGTTCCACCACCAGTCGCAGCGTGTCGGGAAGGCTGAGTTCGTCGGCGAGGCAGGCCGCGGCGAACTCCCCGACCGAGTGGCCGATCAGGGCCGCGGGCCGGACCCCCCAGGACAGCAGCAGCCGGCCGAGGGCGTACTCGTGCAGCACCAGGGCCGGCTGGGTGAGGTCGGTCCGGTGGACGAGGCCCTGCGGATCGGCGCCGATCAGCAGCTCCCGCAGGTCAACGCCGATCAGGTCCCGCAACAGGTCGCAGCCCTGGTCGATGTCGGCCGCGAACGACGGGTACCGCCGGTAGGGCCACTCGGCCATTCCCGGTGCCTCCGCACCCTGCCCGGGGAACAGGAACACCACGTTGGGCTGGCGCAGCGCCACGCGGCCGGGCGCGGACGCGAGGGCTCTCGCCGCACTCGCCGTGTCGTTCGTCGTCACGGCGAGGCGGTGCGTGAAGTGCCGGCGGTGCTCCTGCACGGTCAGCGCGACGTCGGGCAGCGACAGGTCCGGCCGGTCGCGCAGGTGCGCGGCGAGGCGGTCGGCGGCGGCCCGCAACGCCTCTTCGGTACGCGCGGAGACCACCACGACGTCCCGCCCGGTCGCCGGGACCACCCTCTCCGGCGGCGGGGCCTCGGACAGGACCACGTGGGCGTTGGTGCCACCGAGCCCGAACGAGCTGACCGAGGCCCGGCGCGGCTGCCCGGACGGCACATTCCAGTCCCGGGCGACACTGTCCACGGTGAACGCCGTCGAGGAGTCGAGCAGTTCTGGCCGCGGCTGCTTCAGGCCGGCCAGCGGTGGGATCTGTCGGGTGCGCAACGCGGACACCGCCTTGATCAGACCGGCGATGCCGGCCGCGGCCGACAGGTGCCCGATGTTGGCCTTGACGGAGCCGAGCGAGCACGGGGCCCCGCCGCCGACGAACACCTCGCGAAGCGCGGCCAGCTCGATGGCGTCACCCACCTCGGTCGCCGTCCCGTGCGCCTCCAGGTAGCCGACCGTCGCGGGGTCGACGCCGGCCGACGCGTACGCGCGGGCGAGCACGTCGATCTGGCCGGCGACGCCCGGTGCGGTGTACCCGACCTTCTGCGAGCCGTCGTTGTTGACTGCTGAACCCGAGATCAGCGCAAGGATCAGGTCCCCGTCGCGGCGGGCGTCGTCGGCGCGCTTCAGCGCGACCATCCCGACCCCGCTGCCCGGCACCGTCCCGTTGGCGCTGGTGTCGAACGGCCGACAGGTCCCGTCCGACGACATGATGCCCTTGGGCTCGTAGAGGTAGCCGGCCACCTGGGGAAACGCGACGTAGGCCCCTCCCGCCAGCGCCACGTCCGAGTCTCCGGCCCGCAGGCTCTGACAGGCCAGGTGTACGGCGACCAGCGAGGTCGAGCACGCCGTCTGGACCGTGATCGCCGGGCCGCCCAGCCCGAGCCGGTAGGCGATCCTCGTCGCGAGGTGGTCCTTCTCGTTGCCCAGCACCACGGCGAGCAGGCCGTGCTCACGGAGGATGTCCGGGGTGGCCAGCACCTGCTGCTGGAGGTAGTAGTTGAAACCGGCTCCGGCGAACACGCCGACCCGGCCGAGCGGTCTGTTCGTGATCAAGCCACCGGACTCGAGGGTCTCCCACGCGGTCTGGAGCAGCAGCCGCTGCTGTGGGTCCATGATGTCCGCCTCCCGGGGTGGAATCCCGAAGAAGGCTGAGTCGAAGAGGTCGGCCTCCGCGAGCACACCGCGGACGGGAACATAGGCCGGGTCGTCCAACTGACCGGCCGGCACGCCGGCCGCGATCAGCTCACCGCGGGACAACTGGCTGACGGTGACCCGCCCGGCGACGAGATTCGACCAGTACTCGTCGAGGTCCGCCGCCCCGGGGAACCGGCCGGCCATCCCGACAACCGCGATCTCCGTGCTCATCTCGACATCACCGCCACGGTCGTCGTCCGTAGGTGCGTGGCCAGGGCCTGCACCGTGGGAAACCGGTACAGGTCGGTCAGTGAGATCGGCTGTCCGCCCAGGTGCTCCTGCAACCGTCTCCGGACCAGGGCGACGGCCAGCGAGTCACCCCCGACGTCGAAGAACCCCTCGTCGGGAGCGAAATCGTCAGTCCCGAGCACCTCGACCCAGGTCTCGGAGATCAACCTCTCCAGGTCGACCGGGGCCGGCTCGGCGGCGGGCGGCTCACTCCGGCCGGCTGGCGGCGCGGCGAGTGAGCCCAACGTGCGCAGGTCGACCTTGCCGTTGCGGTCCAGGGGAAACTCGTTCACGGTGAACCACCGCTGTGGGCGTTCGTACGCCGCGAGCCCTGGCTCCACCGCCGCCCGAACCTCCGCCAGCACACCGTCCTCGGCCTTGACCGCGGCACACAGCCGACCCCCGGTCAGGAACACCACCGCGTCCAGCACCCCGGCCCGCTCCTTGATCCGGCGTTCGAGGTCGACCAGCTCGACGCGATGCCCGGCGATCTTCACCTGCCGGTCGGCGCGACCGAGGAACCGCAGTCGACCGTCCGCACCCCAGCGGACCAGGTCACCGGTGCGGTACTCCCGCTCGCCGGCGCGCTCCGTGAACGACAGGGCGGTCCGCTCCGGATCGCCCACGTACCCGTCGGCCAGTCCCCAACCGGCGCTACGCAGCTCACCGATGGCCCCCGGTGGAACGGGTCGATCATCGTCGTCCACGATCCACACGTCGGTACCCCGTACCGGGGTGCCGATCGGGATCGGGTCCGGAACGTCGTACGCGCCGTCCATGTGGAAGGTGGCGGTGAAGGTCGTGTTCTCGGTGGGGCCGTACCCGTTGGTGACGCGCAACCCGTGGCAGCGCTGGAGGACACGCCGTACGTGCGCCGGCGACACGACGCTGCCACCGGTGAAGACCTGACGGAGCCCGCTGAACGCCTCCGGTCGGTGGTCGGCGACGAGGTGGAACAGGCCCGCGGTCAACCAGGCGTGGGTCGTACCCGAGGAACGCAGGAACTCGGCCAGACCGTTCGGGGTCGGCTCACCCGGCGGATGCACGACGACTGTCGTCCCGTTCGCCAGCGGCACCAGCAGTTCCAGTGTCGACGCGTCGAAGGCCAAGGGGGCGAGGCGCAGCATTCGCAGCCCGACCCGATCGGCGAACAGGTCCTCGTCGTCGGCCAACCGCAGCACCGCCCGGTGCGGCACGACGACGCCCTTGGGGACACCGGTGGTGCCCGATGTGAAGGAGATGTACGCGGCCGCGGCGGGATCGGGGCTGCGCCGCGCCGGCTCGACGCCGAGGTCGTGACGCTCGCGGTCCAACTCGACGAGCGGGCACCGCCGGACACCCGCGAAGGTGAGGTCGCCCACGTCCCCTCCGATGCGCGCGGCCGGCGCCACCGCCTCGGCGATCCGGGTCCGCCAACTCGCGGGGGAGGCGGGGTCCACGGCGACGTAGGTCGCCGGCACGCTCAGGATCGCCAGGACCGCGACCGCCTCCGCCGCCGAGCGGGGGATTTCGAGGATGACCCGGTCGCCCACCCCGACACCGCAACCTCGCAACAACTCGGCCTGGGCCAGGGCGTGAGCCTGCAACTCGCGGTAGGTCAACGTCGTCCCGGCCGCGGCGTCGACCACCGCGACCGCGTCCGGTTGGTGGTCGACCTGGCGCTCGAACCGGCTCCAGAGGTCGTCGGCGGTGTCGAACTCCGCGCCGTGCCCGAGGTCACGCAGCCGCCGCCGCTGGCCGCCGGAAAGTCCGGCGACCTGGCCGAGATCGGTTTCCGGATGACCCGCCAACTCCTCCAGCACGGCCTGGAACGAGTCGGCCAGCTCGCCGATGTCCGCGGCGGTCTGCGCCGAGGTCGCGTACTCGATGGCCAGCCTCGGCCGTGCCGACCACGACTGTACGAACAGCAGCGCATCGAAGACCGACCCGTGGCAGTGCCCCTCCTGGACCTGCCACGACCCGCTCGCCGAGGCGAACTGGTCGGGCACCAGTTCGTGGTGTGCGGCGAAACCGACCTGCGCCACTGGGTTGCGGCTCCCGTCCACCGTCTCGGCGAGAGCCGTCACCACCCGCGCGAACGGGAGATCCGCGTCCGCGACCGCGTCGGCGAGCGCACCGGCGGTGGTGCGGACGTACTCGCCGGCTCGGAGGTCGTCCTCGATCCGGCAGCGCACCGGGATGATCCGGGTGCACAACCCGATGACGTCCTCCATCCCGGTCTCGAACCGGCCCGAGGCCGCCACGCCGAGCACGACGTCGGCCGACCCGAGCCGGCGGGCGACGGTGAGCGCCCAGGCCGACAGCAGCACCGAGGTCACAGTGGTCCGGCTGTGCCGCGCGAGCAGGTCCACCCCCTCGGCCAGGTGGGTCGGCAGCCCGAACACCACGCGTGCGCCGCGCCCGTCGGCCTCGTCGGCCCGGCGCAGGTCGGTCGGCAACGTCGCCACCAGTGGGGCACCGTCGAGTCGGTCCGCCACGCGGGCCAGCGCCGCGTCGAGCACACCCGAGGAGTCCCGCGCGGCGAGCCGGTGCCCGATCCACTCCGGTGACGGGCCCTCGGCGGCGAGACCGCCAGGCCCGTCCTCGCAGAGCCGCGCGAACTCCCGCCACAGCACGCCGATACTCCAGCCGTCCACCAGCGCGTGGTGCACCAGCACCGTGACCAGGCTCTCCTCGCCGACGCAGGTGCGGACGAACACCACGGGTGGCTGCTCGAAGGGGCGCAGCAACTCCGCGGCGCGGTGGCCGTACACCTCGTGGATGGCCGGTACCGCGTCCACGCCGGCGGGCAGGGACTGGTGCAGCAACCGCGGTGGGTGCGACGGGGGAAGCACCATTCGGCGTACCGTCTGCTGGTCCTCGCTGAACATGGTGCGCAGCGATTCGTGCCGGGCGGTGAGCGCCTGCAACGCGGCCCTCGTCTGGCCAAGACCCAGTGCGGCCGGCGGCCGCACCGTGAACATCAGGTGGTACGACTGGTCGCGGCCGGCGAGATGCGCCGCGAGCATCGCCTTCTGGCCGGGCAACAGCTCGCGGAGCAGCGGGCCCGCGGTGACGTCGACGGGCTCCAGTGCGGTGGGTACGAATTCCGGCGCGTCGGACAGGGCGTCCGCCAGGGGTGCCGCCGCGAGCAGCCGCGCGACGTCGACGTCCAGGGCCAGCTCCCGCTGACCGTACGCGGACAGCGCGATCGCCTGGAGGGACGTGCCTCCCAGCGCGGTGAACGAGTCCTGTGCCGAGCGCGCCCCGACCTCCTCGGCCGCGATACCGAGCACCTCGGCGATCAGCGGCATCCAGTCGACGAGCCGGTTGACGGGTCCGGTCACCGCTGCACACCCGCGGCAGCCTCGTCCGCCCGCTCCGGCGGGACCCGGTCCGCGAGGGCCAGCAGGTCACCGTAGCGGGGGTTGTCCAGCACGTGCTTGAGCTCGACGGCGAGGTTGAGATCCTGGCGGATCAGCGTGCTCAGCCGCAGGGCGCTGAGCGAGTGGCCGCCGAGATCGAAGAAGTCGTCGTCCTCGTGGACGGTCTCCACGCCGAGCACCTCCATCCAGAGCTGCTCGAACTCGGCGACCCGTGACTCGCCCTGGTGATTGGTCATCACAGATGCCTCTCTTTCGCTGTGGCGGGAATGTCGAGGTAGTGGCGGGTGGGGGCGAACGGGTAGCCCGGCACGGGGACCCGGCTGCGGCCGAGATCCAGCTCCTCGGCCCAGGGGCCGCCGATGCCCATCTCCCAGAGCAGACCGACGGTGCCGAGCATCTTGTCGAGTCCGTTGGACATCGGTGGTGGCTCGACATCCGGATGCGCAAGCACCTGGGTGCCGATCTCGAGCCAGGCGGCGGGATCCGGGCCGGTCGTCGGTGGCGCGAACTCTCGGTCGTGCGGCTCGTCGAACCTCGCCACCCAGTAGTCGATGTCGGTGGCCTGCTCGGCGGTGATCGGCGTCCCGTCTCGGGTGTAGAGGGGAGTCCCGGGAGCGGCCAGCGTGGCACCGGTCCGGGGCCGCCGTACCGCGAGGTCGATCCCGTCGCCGAAGGACAGCACGCCCGCCGCGCAGGCCGACGCGACGGCGCCGACACCCTGGCCAACCATCGCCGCCGCGCGGACCCCTCGGCGCTGCAGGGTGTCGACCCAGGCCAGCGCCAGGGCGAACCGGCCGGCTCGCTCCCGGGTTTCGAGATCGGGCTCGCTGTCGCGGGAACGCAGCTCGGCGTAGCCGCGGTCGACGATCGTGCGGAAGTGCGGATCGACGTTGTAGGTGTGCGGGCTCCCCGGCAGCCGCCCTCCACCGCTGAAGAAGAACGCGACCCCGCGCTCGGCGGCCTGCGCGCTCGCCCGGCGTACGGGCCGCAGTGGCTTCAGGTCCTCGTCCGGCGTCCGGATGATGAACCCTCGCCACGGGAACTCGACCCGGCCGGTGCGTAGGGTGAAGGCGACGTCGGCGAGGTCCTCCGGCTTCGTCCCGGCGACGAAGTCGTTCACACGGGTCAGGCTCTCGGTGGCCGCCTGTTCGGTCTTGGCCGAGACGAGGATCAGCTCGCTCACCGGTCGGCGTCGTCGGTCGGTGCGCACCTTCGGTGGAGCTTCCTCCAGGACGACGTGTGTGTTCGTGCCGCCGATCCCGAACGAGCTCACCCCGGCGCGACGCACCCCGTCGATGGTTGGCCACTCGGTCGCGGTTGTCGGCACGTAGAGCACCGACTTCTCCAGCTCCAGGGCGGGGTTCGCCTCGGTGAACCGCGCGACGGGCGGAATGGTCCGGTGCTTCAGGGCCAGCACGGTCTTGATCACGCCGACCACGCCGGCCGCTGTGTCGAGGTGACCCATGATCGACTTCAGGGCGCCCAACGCGCACCGCGGGTTGTCGCCCCGGTCGGTGCCGAACACCGCCCGCAGGGCGGAGACCTCGATCGGATCCCCCAGGATGGTGCCGGTACCGTGTGCCTCGATCAGCCCGATGGTGTCCGGGTCGACCCCGGCGACCGCGAGCGCGGACCTGATGGCCGTCGCCTGCCCCTCCGGGCCCGGCGCGGTGAAACCGGCTTTGCGGGCTCCGTCGTTGACGGCCGCGGTCCCGGCGATCACCGCGTGGATGGTGTCGTTGTCCCGCACCGCGTCCTCGAGACGTTTCAGCACGAGGATGCCCGCCCCGTCGGCGTCCACCGTCCCCTGGGCCGCGTTGTCGAAGGTCCGGCACCGGCCGTCCGGCGAGAAGATGCCGCCCGGCTCGTACAGGTGCCCGCGCCTGGTCGGCGGCGCGACCGTGGCCGCCCCGGCCAGTGCGATGTCGGCCTCGTAGGTCAACAGGCTCTGCACCGCGAGGTGCACCGCGACGAGCGAGGTGGAGCACGCCGTCTGCACCGTGAATGCCGTGCCCTGGAGGTTCAACTTGTACGCGATGCGGGTCGCGGCGAAGTCCTTGTCACTGGAGATGAGGATCTGCAGACCTCCGGCGGACTTGACCGCGCGGGCGTTCGGCCACAGGACGTCGAGCAGGTACACGTTCAACCCCGTACCGACGTGCACGGCTATCCGGTTGCCGTCCGGCGCGATCGGGGCGTACCCGGCGTGCTCCAGCGCGCCCCACGCGCATTCGAGTAGCACCCGCTGTTGCGGGTCCATGAGGACCGAGTCCTGCGGCGAGTAGCTGAACAGGCGCCCGTCGAAGCGGTCGTAGTCGTCCAGGACCGAGCGGGCCGGGACGAAGTCCGGGTGGTCGATCACCTCCTCCGGAACGCCCCAGCTGAGCAACTGGTCACGCTCGAAGAAGGTCATCGCCTCGATGCCGTTCTCGATGTTGTGCCAGAAGCGGTCCAGGTCCCGCCCCGCGCCCGGAAGCCTGATCCCCATTCCGATGATGGCGATCCGGTCCTGCCCCTGTTCGTCAGGCATGTTCTCCCCCTCTGCTGATTCGCCGACGTCGGGTGAACTCGTCCCGCGCCCGCCTGCGTTGCGCGACCCGGTCGTCGGTGAGCGGGGCCTCCGCTCGTCGGAAGTACGCGGCACAGTCCGCCACCGTGCCGAAGCGGAAGAGATCGGTCACGGAGATCTCCAGCCCGATCTCGGCCATGCGTTGCTGGACGGTGATCAGGGCGAAGCTGTGCCCGCCCACGTCGAAGAAGTTGTCGGTCGGTTCGATGTCGGGCCGGCCCAACACGTCGGCCCAGATGCGGCGGATCCGCGCCGAGAGTGAGTCCCGGACAGCGGTGTCGACCGGCCGTGGAGCGGGCGCGGTCAACCTGCTCTCGGCGACCAGCCGGCGGGTGTCGACCTTCCCGTTGGCGTTCAGCGGGATCTCCGGAACAACATGGATGCGGGACGGCACCATGTAGCCGGGCAGCTCGTCCCGGACCGCGGCCCGCAGTTCCCGCTCGGTCCCCACTCCGGGGCCGCAGCGCAGGAACACGACCAGCTCGTCGGCCTCCGCCACGGCAACACACGCCAGGACAGCGGTCTGTCGAAGGAACGCCGCCTCGATCTCCGCGAGCTCGACCCGGTAGCCGCGAACCTTCACCTGCGCGTCCTCCCGGCCCAGGTAGATCAACTTTCCGTCCGGGCCCCATCTGACGATGTCGCCCGTCCGGTAGAGAACGCCGGGGGCGTACGGGTCCGGACCGAAACGTGCCGAGGTCAGCTCGGGTGCGCCGACGTACCCCGCCGCGACCAGCTCGCCGCCGACGTAGAGCTCGCCCGGCACGTTCACGCCGGTGGGTTGCCGCTGCTCGTCGAGCACGTAACAGCGGGCGGAGGGCAGCGGCACCCCGATGTCGCCCTCCCGTACGCCGTGCAGCTCGGCGGCCGGCACCGCAACGATCGTGACGTGGATGGTCCCCTCGGTGATCCCGTACATGTTGACGAACACCGCGGGCAGCCGCTTCGGGTCGACCAGCGTGGCCACCCGGGACCAGCTCAGCGCCTCCCCGGCCAGCACCACGTACCGCACGGAGGACCGCTCACGGTCGAGCGAGTCGAAGAGTGGCGGCAGCACCCGGTACAGGGCACCGGGAGTCAGGCTCAGGACCGTCACCTCCTCGGCGTGGACCAGCCGTGCGAGGCGCTGCGGGTCGACCAGGTCGGCCTGGTCGGCGATGATGAGCCGGCCGCCCGAGCTGAGGGCCCCCCACATCTCCCACACCGAGACGTCGAAGGAGAAGGAATGGGCGCCCAGCCACCGGTCGGTCTCGTCGACGTCCAGGCCGGCGGGGCTCGGATCGCACAGGGCGTTGAGGCCCCGGTGCCGGACCATCACGCCTTTCGGCACCCCGGTCGAGCCGGAGGTGTAGATGAGGTAGGCGAGGTCGTCCGGGTCGGGGAACGTCGTCGGGACCGTGGCGTCGCCATTGGCCGTGTGCGCGTCGAGCAGGGCGATGCCGTGCGGTGCGGCCAACTGCCGTGCCAGGTCGATGGTGTCGGGCTCCACGAGCATCGTGCTCGGCCGTGCGCTGTCCACGATCAGGTCCAGGCGGTGCCGCGGATATTCGGGGTCGAGCGGCACGTAGACCCCGCCGAGCTTCCACACCCCGAGGATCGAGGCCAGCACGGCCGGGGAGCGCCCCAACAACAGCCCGACCCGGCTGCCGCCAGCCACACCGAGATCGGCCAGCCCGGCGGCGATCCGACTCGACCACTGGTCGAGCTGTCGGTAGGTGAGCTGGCGTCCTCGATGGCGGACCGCCACCGCGTCCGGCGACCGGGTGGCGTGCGCGACGAACGACCGTAGGACGGACGGATGGTCGACCGGCTCCTCCGGGATCGGAGGATTCCACCCCGTGGTGAGCAGGGTGCGCTCCTCGTGGTCGACCATGCTCGGCTCGCCGTCCGCCTCGGCCACGACGGATTCGAGCAGCGCGTGGTAGTGCTCCAGCATGCCCTCGACCGTCGTCTTCTCGAAGAGTTCGGTGCTGAACTCCGCCCGCAGGAACGGCGATCGCGTCGAGACGTCGAGGGTCATCGCGACGTCGAACTTCGCGGCGTCGATCTCGACGTCCACCTCGTGCACCTTCAACCCGCCGAAGTCCGGAACGGTGAAGGTGAAGTTCTGGACCGTGAGCATGGTTTGGAACAGCGGGGCGTGACTGAGCTGCCGCTGCTCGCCCAGGGCCTGCACGATCTGCTCGAACGGCACGTCCTGATGACCGAGCGCGGTCAGCGCGGTCCGCCATGTCCTGCTGACCAGATCGGTGAACGTCGGCTGCCCGGAGAGGTCGACGCGAACCGGCAGCGTGTTGACCAGGCAGCCGACCAGGCTCTCCTCGGCCTCGTCCAGCCGGTTGGCCGCCGGGACCCCGATCACCACCTCGGGTTGCCGCGCGTGCCGCGACAACACCCAGGCGTACCCGGCGAGCGCGACCGCGAACAGGGTCACCCCCCGGGCCTTCGCCCACTCGGTGAGCCGGTGAATCAGTTCGGGGTCCACCGGCCGGCGCAGCACCGAGCCCTGGAAGCTCAACACGGTCGGCCGAGGGTGATCGGTGTGTAGGGACAACTGCGGCGCGCCGGTCAGCAACTGACGCCAGTGGTCGAGTCGCCTCGTGTTCTTCGACCACATGACCCGCTGCGCCTCGGCGTAGTCCACATAGGACGGACCGGGCGCGCCGCTGGCCCCCGTGTTGTACGTGTCGGCGAGATCGTTCAGCAGCAGGCCGACCGCCCAGCCGTCACAGGCGATGTGATGCACCAGCACCACCAGCGCGTGCTGATCGGCGTCCCAGGACGTGATCCAGGCCCGCAGCACCGGGCCGGAGCCCAGGTTGAACGGCCGGCGCGCCTCGTCGGCCACCAGCTCCCGCAATTGGCGGTCCTGGACGCTCTGCTCGACCGGCGCGCTGTCGCGGATCGTGATCTCCGGCTCGGCCGCGTCCGAAACCTGTTGCGTCAACTCGCCGTCGATCACCGCGAAGGAGGTGCGCAGGGCGTCGTGCTTGCCGACCACCCGACGCAACGCCTGAGCCAGCGCCTCCCGATCGAGAGAGCCCTCCATCCGCAGGGCGAACGCCACGACGTACGCGGGGTTGCCCGGCTGGAGTTCGTTGAGGAAGTAGAAGCGCTCCTGGGTGAAGGAGGCCCTGCCGGTTCGAGTCATGCCGCCCCCCGTACTTCCGCGACGTCTTCGGGTTGGGTGGGTGCCGTGAGGGCCTCGGCGCTGCGCCGAGCGGCCGGGACGATCAGCCAGGCCGCGGCGAGCATCACCGCGGCGATCACCGCCCAGCCCCAGAACCCCAGCGAGATGACCAGGCCGGACAGGAACACCGGCCCGACGACGTTCTGCGATGCCACATGCAGGTCGAAGGCACCGAGGTACTCGCCCTCCGCATGCTTGGGAGCCAGCCCGAAGGCCATTCCCCACGCCGAGGCCGCCTGCAGCACCTCGGCTATCGACACGACCAACACCGTCACGACGATCGCCACCACGGCCAGGGCCGCGTTGTCCACGAAGGCGGTGACGGACACCGCCGCGCAGCCGGCCGCGATCCACAGCCCCGCACGCCGGCCCGTCAGCGCAGCGCCGGACACCGTCTCCGCGCCCCTGCTCGCGCGGACCTGGAACAGGATCACGAACGCCGTGTTGATCACCAACATCAGCGGGACGAGGAAGGGTGGGACCGAGGTCCGATTGAGCGTCCACAGGGGCAGCACCACCATGAGGACCGTGATGTGCGAGGCGAGGACCGCCGACAACCCCACCACGGCGAGGAACCGCAGGTCCCGCACCGCGCCGAAGGGGCGTGGCCGGGTGGCCGCCTTCCGGGGAGCGCCGACCGGCAACCGGGTCACCAGTGCCGCGGCGAGACCCAGCAGCACGGCCGCTCCCACCGGGATCAGCACCAGCAGGCGCTCGCTGAGTGCGGCGACCGCGGCGATCCCGATGCCCACACTGAAACCGATGTTGAAGACCGTCCGCATCATGGCGTTCAGGCGGACCCGCTCCCCGTCGGGGATGAGCGTCGCCACCATCGCATTCTCGGTCGGGCCTATCCCGTAGTCGAGGAACGCGATGAGCATCACCAGTACGTAGAACTCGACCGCGCTCTCCACGACGGAATACAAGCCGAAACCGACGGCGACCGCCGCGAACAGCGCGAACAACAACGTCCGCTTCCGCATCCGGTCCGCGATGATTCCGAACAACACCGAGGAGACCAGTCCGGCGAAACCCGCCGCGGACAGGCCAATCCCCACCTCAGCGGCCGACAGCCCGACGTGCAGGGTGAAGTAGACGACGCTGCCGCTGAGGAACACCCCTTTTCCCATTGCCCCGGCGAGTCGGATCGCCAGTAGCCTCCGGCGCAGGGAGTCAGCAGGGATCAACCGCGTGAGAAAGCCCGACACGCTGGATCCGGACCTGGCCATCAATACTCACCTCGCCCGAATGCAAGCAGTTCCGCGATGCGTTCCGGGGTATTGGAGCGCGACGCCCCGAGTGGAGCGAGCGCCCGACACCAGGCGTCCAGCCGGTCGGGATCGAGATCGGCAGCCCGCGCCAACTCGTCACGCCGAAACACCATTGCGGACCGATCCCAACCCTCAAGCACATAATCGGCGGCGTCAAAGCAGCGTTCGCCGACACAGGCAATCGGACTACGAGCCACCAGACCCCTGGTGTCGGACGCGAGAACATTGCCGAGGTGCAGATCGCCGTGCAACAGCACCCGTTCCGCTGGTGCGGAAAAGAGCTCCGCCGTGATCCGGCGCGATTCCGTCACGTCCAGGCCGCCCCGCTCGGTCCAGCCGTACATCAGCTCAAGCCAGTCGGCGGCCTTCCGGGGCGCGCTCTCCGGATCGCCGGCCGAGTGCAGCTCGTTGAGGAACAACGCGTAGTCGGTGGGGGACGGTGCCTCCGGAAGCTGTTCCACCGGAATGCCCGGTTTGATGGCCTCCAACAGCACCGCTCCCTTGGCAGCGGCGAGGACTGCCGGAACCCGTCCGCTCGGGGCGAACTGCCGCAGCATCGCCACCTCCTCGGCGAGGGCGTACGAGTCCGGCGCGAGCTTCAACACCGCGTCGCCCAAGGGGCCGGTGCAGGCCAGCACCACCGAGGAGACGCCCGAGGAGAAGTCGGCGCCGATTTCGGAACCGAGCTCGGCGCCGATTTCGAGGTCCCACTCGCGGGCCAGGGTCGCCAACTGCTCCGGCAGCGAACTCAACCAGCGATGGTTCACCTTTCCCGAGCGCGCGTAGTCGGCGATCGACTGGAACCGCGCAGTTATCTCTTCCAGATCCAGCAAGGGTGGTCACCTTCCGTGAGTCGCTTTCCGTTGTCGCGCCATTCAGGTGCACCTCGGTACCGTCAGTCCGACGGAGAATGCCGAGGATTGTGGACATGCGAAACTCTCGCCCCAGGGCTCACGAGAGTGAGTCAGCGCAGGGTGTACCGTCCGTGCCGGCAATTAGACCGCAAGCCGGCATGGCGGCGCGATAAAGACACGAAGAGTTGTTGCTGGACCGGTTCCTCCTGCGACCGTCTCTTGATTAAGTGAGGTGGAGACGGGTGGGAGCGGCTTCGTCACAAATGGTTACCAATTCGGCGATCCCCGAACTCCCCCCGCATTGCAACAGCCTCTCATGATGATCTATAGATGTCTAGCCTCGTTGTATTGATCTGATTACCCGCTGCTATGTACTTCGTCGTCATTGCGGCATTTTCGCGGCGATCGTGCTGATCGCAGTGGGTAAGGGGTGCCGTAGGGATCGATGGCGGCGAAGGTCCGGATAAGACGGCAGTCGACCCTGATTTCATCTCCGTCAGTGCAAAGTGAGGCATTCGGATCCGCCGGCACTGCGGCGGCCGGTTCTTCCGTCAGACCCACAGTTGAAGCGCGCCGCCGTCGCCGTGCTGGCCCTGGCCGTAGCAGTGCTGGCATTTCCTGACCCGCCGCCCCGCGGACGGGCTCACCGACCAGGCCGTCGACCGTTGCTCGCTCCGGAGGCTTCCTGGGCACGAACGGCTGTTCGGCCAGCGGGGGCCCCTGGATCGGCGTCGGCAGAACTCGGTCACTCCATCGTCCAGCGATTGTGGTGAATCACCGACGACACCGGGCGTCGCTGGCGCCAGCCGTGCCGCTCCAGGTCCGGCGTCTGCTCCAGATGGGTGACCGGGCCGAGGCAGAGCCACGCCACCGGGCGGACGGTGGCCGGGATGCCGAGCAGGTCGCGCAGGAACGGCTCCCGGTAGAACGAGACCCAACCAACCCCGAGTTGCTCGGCGGTCGCGGCCAGCCACAGGTTCTGGATTGCCAGACAGACCGAGTAGAGGCCGGCGTCGGCGATCGCGTGACGGCCGAGCACCGCCGGTCCACCCCGCTGCGGGTCGTATGTGACCACGACCGACAACGTCGACTCGCGTACACCATCGATCTTGATCCGGGTGAAGCGTTCCTTCGCCGCACCGTCGAGAGTGGCCGCGAAGGTGTCCCGTTCCCGCTGTACGTGCTGGTGGAACTCCTGCCGCAGCTCGGGATCGCGGACCAGGATGAAGTCCCAGGGCTGGGAGAGGCCGACGCTCGGTGCGGCGTGCGCCGCCGTGAGGATCCGGTTCAACGTCTCGTCCGGGATCGGCGCCCCGGTGAACTGGGCACGTACGTCCCGGCGGCGGTGGATGGTCTCGTAGAGTCCGGTGTTCATGGCAGGCTCCCGCTGCGCTCGTGCCCCTGACGGGGTCGATGACGCGAGGCCGGTCTTCGGACTCCCGGATCTACGCTGGTCACCCGCCTTCCCAACCCCGCAGGGTCAGTGGCTGCGTCTGGTACGCGTGGGTGGCAGCTCCCCGGTCACCGCGGCGGGCCCGTGCCGGACTCACACCGGCTTCCCGATTCTCCCCACTGGCGCGGGGCACCTCGCAACGTTTGTGCCACCGTGCACCATAGCGGCCCCCGACGAGCCCGGGGCCTGTCTCGCCAAAGGTGTTCCGGCGGTCCTGGGACAGCGGAGCGACTCGCCCAGCCGTTAGCATCGCGCTGATTCCCGCCCCCATTACGGAGACCTCCATGCGCAAACTTGCCGCCGCCGCCCTCGTGGGCGTGCTCGTGGCCGTTCTTCCGGCAGCGGCCGCCCTGGCCGCCGAGCCCAAGCCGGATATCGCGGTGACCTCCGCCGCCGACAAGGCCAACTACGCCGAGGGCGAGACCTTCACCATCACGGTCACGGTGAAGAACAAGAGCTCTGTCGACGCCAGGCACGTGCACTACACCGGCGGCGACAGCGAGGGCGTCGACGGTGTCGCCTACGGTGAGCTGTCGACCGGCTTCGACCTCGCCGCCGGCGCCACCAAGACCGTTCAGATCACCGGCAAGACCAACCATGTGGCGTGGCAGTCCGGCTACGGGTTCGTTGCCTTCTCGCTTGCCGCCGACAACGGCGAGGCCAACGACGCCGACAACATCACCAGCGTGCGGCTGCTGGTGGCGGGCGTCTTCGACGATCTCGGCGGCTACGTCTTCCAGGGTGAGTCCTATGACGCCGAGTGGACGCCCCGGACGCCTGGCGTCCCGGGTGTCAAGGTCGTCGCCACCAGTGCCGACGGCAAGACGACGTACGCCGAGGCCAGCACAGACGCCAAGGGCCTGTTCCGTTTCGCCCGCCTCCCCGCCGGCGACGTCCTGCTGACCTTCACCGCCCCGGCGGGCTGGAAGATCCTGGCCGGCGAGAACGGCGCGGACGACCACACTCTGGCGCAGGTCAGGGCCGACGACAGCGACGAGCCGCGCGTCTTCGTGGCGGCGAAGAAGGTCGCCGTGAGCTCGCCGAGCGCGACGCCGACGCCGACTTCGACGACGACGACGCCGACGCCGACGCCCACTTCGACGGCGACGCCGACCTCGACGATGACGCCGACCTCGACGCCGACTTCGACGACGACGCCGACTTCGATGACGCCGTCACCGTCGGCGTCGTCGAGCACCGGCCCGGGCCTGCCGGTCACCGGCGACAACACCATGCTGTTCGTCGGCGCTGCTGCGGTCGCCGTCGCGGTCGGCATCGCGCTGGTGCTTGTCGCACGACGCCGCCGAGTACGCCTGCAGGCCTGATCGACCGAGATCGCCCCAGCGGCCGAACACGGCCGCTGTAGCGTCCCCCGCTACGTCGAGCAAGGCGAAGGACGCCGAGGCTCCAGCACCTCGCTGGAGCCTCGGCACCGCGACTCCGGCCGTACTCACGGCGCGATCCGCGCGACTGCCGCTGAACTGTTGGACCCTGGTTGAGCTCATGGTGTGTCGCGATCACGCCGCAGGGCCTCGCCCACGAGCTTTCCCCCAGCACCGATATATCCGTCTGGGTCAAGCCAGTTCTTCCCCGTCGGTCAGTTTGAGGGCCGGTCTCCGGCAACCGGGTCGCAGGCGCGTCCAGCTGCGGATCACCACCACCCGCATGATCATCTCCATTCGGGCTAGCAGAGTGGGGGAGCGCCGGTCAGTTCAGCTCCAGACGTACCGGATAGCGACTCAACCACTCGTTGAGCCCCAGCAGCATCTCCACACTGCGCCGGGCCGCCGCCAGGGCGCCGCCCTCGAGCTTGGCACCGGCGAGTGCGCGGGCGCGGTTGTCGTCGAGCAGTGCCCGCACCGGCGCGCCGGGGTCGGTCAGCACAGCCCTGGTCCGGTCGGCCAGCATGCGCTCGTAGGCCGGGTCCTGAGTGGTCGGGTAGGGGCTCTTGCGCCGGGCCACCACCGAGGCGGGCAGCACGTCGGCGGTGGCGGCGCGGAGCAGGCTCTTCTCCCGCCCGTCGAAGGCCTTGAGGCTCCACGGGACGTTGTAGACGTACTCGACGAGCCGGTGGTCGCAGAACGGCACCCGCACCTCGAGGCCGTGGGCCATGCTCATCCGGTCCTTGCGGTCGAGGAGCACCTGCAGGAACCGGGTGAGGTTGAGGTAGAACATCTCGCGCATCCGGTACTCCTCCGGCGCCTCGCCGGGCAGGTGGTCGACCTCGGTCAGCGCCTGCCGGTACGCCGCGTCCTGGTAGCCCGGCAGGTCGAGCTTCAGATCGGGCGCGAACAGGCTCGGCGGTTGAGGGTCACCCGGGGCGCCACGGACCGCGGCCATCCAGGGGAACGTGTCCGCACGGATCACGGCCGGATCGTGGAACCAGGCGTAACCGCCGAAGACCTCGTCCGCGGACTCGCCGGACAACGCCACTGTCGACCGCTCCCGGACGGCGCGGAAGAGCAGGTAGAGCGAGGTGTACATGTCGCCGAGCGCGGGGGGCACGTCGGCCGCGTTGAGCACGCCGGTGCGGTAGAGAGGGTCCATGAGGGCGGGCGAGTCCAGCACGATGTCGGTGTGGTCGGAGCCGACGTGCTGCGCGACCTCGTGCACGAACGGCGCGTCGGGCGTCAGGTGCATCCCGGTTTGCTGGAAGTGCTCGGTCTGCCCGGCGAAGTCGACCGCGAACGAGCGCACCGGGCCGGCACCCTGCGCCGCGAGGGCGCGGGCGGCCAGTGCGGTGATCGCCGACGAGTCGAGGCCACCGGAGAGCAGCACGCCGAGCGGCACGTCGGCGATGAGCTGCCGCTGAACGATGTCGTCGAGCAGTTCGCGCACGGTCCGTACGGTGGTGTCCCGATCGTCGGTGTGCTCCCGGGGGGTGAGGGACCAGTAGCGGCGGGCGCGCAGCCCGGACCGGTCCACCCGGACGATCTCGCCGGGGCGCACTTCGCGCAGGTCCCGGTAGATGCCGTGTCCGGGCGTCTTGGTGAAGGCGAGCAGCTCGCGCAGCCCGTCGGTGTCGACGACGGCCGGCACCTGCGGGTGGGCGAGCACGCCCTTGGGCTCGGAGGCGAAGACCACGCCGTCCGGCATCGGCCGGTAATAGAGCGGCTTGATGCCCATGCGGTCACGGACCAGCAGCAGCGCCTGCTCGCGCGGGTCCCAGAGGCCGAAGGCGTACATGCCGTTGAGGTGCTCGGCGAAATTTTCGCCCCATTCCAGGTAGGCGTGCAGGACCACCTCGGTGTCGCTCTCGGTGCGGAACTCGTGGCCCAGCCCGCGCAACTGGGTGCGCAACTCGCGATAGTTGTAGACCTCGCCGCTGTAGGTGATCACGGCGATGGCGGCGCCGTCGTGCTCGACGGTCATCGGCTGCGCCCCGGTCGACAGGTCGATGACGGCGAGCCGGCGGTGCCCGAGGCCGACATGCTCGGCGAGCCACACGCCCTCGGCGTCCGGCCCGCGCAGGCTCATCGTCGCCGTCATCGCCCGCAGCACCGCGCCCTCGCGGCGGAGGTCACGGGCGAAGTCGACCCATCCGACAATTCCACACACGGTATGCCTCCAGTTGACAGATCAATCGTGGTGATGGTTACCGGTGCGAGCGCTCACGGCCTGGTGACCACAGTGCCGAAGGTGGTGGCGAGCCAGGGCTTGCGACCGCCGGTCAGCAGCTTGCCGCGGGCGATCTGGCCCCACTGGCCGGTGCGACCGAAGCCGACCTTGAGGAACGCGACGGGATCGGCGGAGATCCAGCAGTCCGCCCTGGTCTGCGCGGCCGACCTGCCGGTCACCGCGGTCCCGTGGTCGATCTCCACCAGGTAGCGCGGGCCGCCCCGCAACCTGATCTCGATGCTCGCGCGGACGTCCGCGGCGCGTTTCCGGTTCAGGTATCGCGGCATCATCGTCAGTACGCCGTCGAGCACCAGCAACGCGTCGGACCGGTCGATGCGCCACGGCTGTCCGCTCGCCCGCGCGATGTCCAGCCCGTGCACGACCAGTTCGCCGAGCAGCGCCGAGCTCATCGTCGACCAGCCCAACGCGAGGCCGTTGCTGACGATCAGCGGTTGCGCCGGCGGCTGCACGGCCAGGAATCCCGTCACCGCCGGCAGCAGCCGATCGGCCAGCGAGGCGAGGTCACGATCGGGATCGGTACGCAACTGCGCGGCGTTCGCCTCGGCGTTGCGCCGCGACGGGTGGTCGCCCGCGGCGGGGTTGTTCCGTCCCTGCGCGTACGCGGTGTAGTCGACGAACTCGTTCACCAGGTGCGCCGCGGTCTCGCCGGCGGTCCAGCTCAGCCCGGGAACCATGGCGTCCGGAGACTTGGCGGCCCGGATCACCGCTGCCGCGCGAACGGCGGCACTGCGGATCGCGTCGGACAGTGCCGTTCGTCCGACCTCGGGCAGAGCGTTGATCTCCGGCATGAGTCATCCCATCGTTTCGTCGAGCGGACACCGATCGTCTGATCATCTGAGGGCCGCGCTGAGTTCCCGGACCGCGGCGACGTCCGCGCAACCCGCGAGCCGCATCGCCGCGTGCAGCTCGGCCGCCAGCAGCCCCAGCAGCCCGGTCACGCCCGCCTGGCCACCGGCCGCCAGTGCCCAGATCACCGGCCGGCCGATCAGCACACCGTCCGCGCCGAGCGCCAGCGCCCGCAGGATGTCGGTTCCGCCACGGATACCGCTGTCCAGGTAGACCTGACAGCCCGCCGGAACCGCCTCGACGGCCGCCGGAAGCATGGTGACGCTGGCCGGCGCCCCGTCCAGTTGCCGGCCACCGTGGTTGGAGATCACCACCCCGGTGGCGCCCGCCTCGGCCGCCCGGCGGGCGTCGTCCGGGTCGAGGATTCCCTTGACCACGATCGGCAGCGAGGTCCGCGACCGCAGCAGATCGAGGTGTTCCCAGCCCAGACCCGGGTGGAACTCGGCGGCCGTGTGGGTGGCCAGCGCGGAGCCGGCGCCGTTGCCCCGGTGGGCCACGCTCTGCGCGCCGGACCGGACGTTCGCCGACCGCACACCAGCGGGCAGCGTGAACAGGTTGCGCACGTCACGCAGCCGGCGCCCCATGATCGGTACGTCGACGGTGACCACCAGCACCCGGCAACCGGCCGCCTCGGCCCGCTCCACCAGCCCGAACGTCTCACGGTCGTCCTTGAGCCAGTAGAGCTGGAACCAGTGCTCACCGCCGGCCCCGGCCACCTCCTCGACGCTCACGCTGCTCAGCGTGCTGCTGATGAAGGGCACCCCGGCTGACGCGGCGGCCCGGGCGGTCGCCACCTCACCGTCGGGGTGGTAGAGCTGCTGGTAGGCCATCGGTGCCACAGCCAGCGGCACGGTGGCAGGCGTCCCGGCGAGCGTGGTGGACGGATCGGCCCGCTGCGCGCCGCGCAGCACCCGGGGCAGCACGGTGACGCGGTCCAGGGCCTGCCGATTGGCCGCCAGGGTGGTCTCCGACTCGCTGCCGCCCGCCACGAAATCACGTACCGCGTCCGGGAGCATCGCCTCGGCAAGCGCCCGGTAGTCGTCGACGGTGTCCAGGCGCAGCGGCTCCGGCGCGGCCGGGTGGGTCATCGGTCGGCCTCCCGGCGTGCGCGCCCGGCCTCGGCGACGACGAAGTCGGCCAGCCGGCGTACGCCCTCGACGACCTCTTCCTCGGACAGATAGCTGATCGAGAGCCGCAGCGTGTCCGCACCCCCGCCGTCGAGGTAGAAGTACCGCAACGGCGTCCAGACGACGCCGAACTCGTCGGCCGAGCGGGCCAGCGCGGCCTCGTCGGCCGCGAACGGCACCCGCATGGTCAGGAAGAAGCCGCCAGCCGGGCTGTTCCAGCTGACACCCAGCGCGGCCCGCCGCTCAGCCGGCAGCCGCCGGTCCAGCTCGCGCAGGGTGGCGTCCATCGCGGCGGCGTAGTGGTCGGCGGCCTTGGCGTTGCGTTCGGACAACCGGCCGTCCGCCGCCAGCAGCGCACCGGCCACCACGGCCTGACTCAACGGCGACGTGTTGACCGTCGTCATGCTCTTGAGCTTGACGAGCTGGTCGGCGAGCAGCCCGCCCGCACCGCTGTCGACCGGCTGGTCGGCGATCACGTAACCGACCCGGGCGCCGGGGAACACCGTCTTGGAGTAGGAACCCAGGTGCACCACCACCCCGGCGCGGTCCATGGCCTTCAGCGTGGGAACCCGGTCGCCGGGGCTGACCATCCGGTACGGGCTGTCTTCGAGAATCAGCACCCCGTGTCGCTCGGCCACGGCCAGCAGCTCGGCCCGCTCCCGCTCGCCGACCGTACGCCCGGAGGGGTTGGAGTGGTCGGGCACCAGGTAGAACGCCGCCGGCCGGCGTCCGGCGGCCTGTTCCCGGCGGATCGCCTCCGCGACCACCGCGGCGGAGAAGCCGCTCGCCGGCTCCTCGACCTCGACGACCGGGATGTCCAGCAGGCTCGCCGCCCCGGTGATACCCATGTAGCAGGGGCTGGAGACCAGCAGCACGTCCCGCGGCCCGGCGAACAACGCCCGCAGCACCAGGAGCATCCCCTCCTGTGCGCCCACCGTGATCACGATCGACCGGGCCGGCACGTCGATCCCCTCGTCGGTGCGCAGTGCGGCGGCGACGATGTCACGGATCTGCCCGGCGGTGTTGCCGTACTGGCACATCGTGGTGCGGATCTGCTCGGGCGAACAGCCGTCCTGCTCCAGGTGAGCCAGGTAGCGACGCAGGTAGGTGAAGATGTCCTCGGTGTCGAAGAAGTCCTCGTACGGCCTGCCGGGGGCGAAGGAGATCGCTTCGGGATAGCGCAAGGTGATCTCGTTCAGGAACGTCATCGTGTCGAGCACCGGATCGGCGAGACTCCGGTGCAAGTCGGCCTTCCGTAGGGACATGCGGTCTCCTCTCGACCGTGCCGGCGGCGGCGCGCCGGCACAGCGCGTTCAGGACGGCGACTGCTGCGGGTCTCACACCGCGACGGCCTCGATCGCGCTCTCGGCCCGCGGATCGTGCCGGGACGCCGGGTGTACGGCCACCACATCGAAGCCGCCGCGGCCGATCAGCTCCCGGTACTCGCCGTCGGTCCGGTTGCGCCCCTCCACCATGGCCAGCATGAGCAGATCGAAGATCTTGGCCTGGCTCGGTCCGGGCCCGTCCGGGACCACCTTCTCCAGCACCACCAGGCGCGCTCCGGGTCGCATCGCCGCGCGTACGGTCCGCAGGATGGCGAGGGCCTTGTCGTCGCTCCAGTTGTGCAGGCAGCGCGCCAGCAGGTAGAGATCGCCATCGCCGGGCACCCGGTCGAAGAAGCTGCCTTCCACAAGTGTCACCCGGTCCGCGACACCGGCCTCGGCGAAGCGGGTGCTCGCCTGCCGGATCGCCTCCGGCAGCTCGAGCAGGACGCCGCGGGTCTCCGGCCGGCCGGTGAGGAGGGCGGCGAGCAGCGCGCCGTCGCCGCCACCGACATCGACCATGGTGCGGGCCCTGCCGACGTCACACCGCGACAGGGCGGCGGGTACCGTCCGATGGCTGCCCAGGGCGGCGTGGAACGTACGCGCGACCTCGGGATGAGTGGCGAGGTAGGAGTACATGGGCTGCCCGTACGCCTGGTCGAAGGCCGGGGTGCCGGTCCGGACCGCGTGCGGCAGCTCGGCGAAGGAGCGGAACACCTCCTCGCCCAGCATGATGGCGCTGGCCCGGGCCGATTCGGGCACGTCGCTCCGTAGCAGCGAGCCAGCGCCGGTGAGCTCGAACGTCTCGCGTCCCCGCTGGGTGAAGAGGCCGACGGAAGCCAGTGCCCGCAGCAGGCGCAGCAGCGCGTCCGGATCGGCGCCGCACCGCGCGGCCAGGTTCGGCGCGGTCTCCGGACCGTCCGCCAGCAGGTCGGCGATGCCGAGCTTCGCGACCGTGTAGCAGGCCTGGCCCAGCCACGCCCCGGAGAGCAGGCTCTGTACCAGCGCGGCGTCACTCAGTCGTACCCGTGGCGGGGCCGCGGCCACGGTGTGGTCCGGTTGAGCGTGGAAAGTCGACATCATTTCCCCCAGCGGGCAGACGTGGAGTGAGTGGGAGCTCCGCTCACAGGGCCGCTCCGACGGCGGACGTGACGGCCACCGTGAGGCGCCGGTGCAGCGAGGCGTTGTCCCGGCGATCGGTGACCACCTCGATCAGGCGGGGACCGGGCTGGTCGAGCACCGCGAGCAGATCGGCCGTGTCGGAGGCCCGCGTGTACGGCCAGCCAGACGCGGCCGCCACCTGTTCGAAGGAGACGCCGTGCGGCGTACCGAAGAGCACCTCGAAGTCGTCGATCGGCCTCCGCATCGGGAGCAGCGAGAAGATGCCGCCGCCGTTGTTGTTGACCACGACGATGGTGAGGTCCGGCCGCGGTGAGCCGAGGCCGGTGACGAGTCCGTTCTGGTCGTGCAGCAGCGACAGGTCGCCGAGCAGCGCGTAGGCTCGGCCGCCGCCCTGCGCCTGGTGTGCCAGCGCGGCACCGATCGCACTGGACACCGCTCCGTCGATGCCGCTGAGTCCCCGGTTGGCGAGGATCCGGACGGCCTGACGCGGTCGCATGGTCTGTTCCAGATCGCGAATCGGCATGCTGGAGCCGGCGAAGAGCAGCGACCCGTCCGGGATCGCCGCCACCAGGTCGCGGGCGATGCGCGGCTCGCTGAGATCGGTACGGTCCAGCATCACGTCGAGCGCGGCACCGGCGGCCTTGTCGGCGTCCTGCCACCGGCGCAACCAATCCGGATCCTGGTCGCGCAGCCTCGGCGTACCGAGCCGGGACAGCACCTCGGTGGCGCCGCGGGTGGGGTCGGCCCAGTCAGCGGACGGATCGACGACGAGATGGTCGCGGGCCTGACCGAGGTAGTCGAGAACCGCGAGGTGGACGCCGGGCCGCCCCATGGTGATCACCATCTCCGGTTCGGCCCCCTCCCGGAACTTCCGATGGCTGAGCAGGTCGCCGTACGTCCGGATGGCGTTGGCACCGTAGCGCGCACCGCTCTGCGGCTCGGCGAGCAACGGCCACCCGGCCTGCTCGGCGAAGGTGACAGCGGCGTGCGGATCGCTCGCGCCGTCGCCGACGACGATCACCCCGCGGGCGGGCACGTCCAGCGTGCGCGGTGGCTCCGGAGCATGCCGGACCCGGGTCCAGGGTTCCCCCGGTGGGCGCGCCGACGCCAGGAGGGCCGCCTCGTCCGGCAGCGGGGCCGGTGCGTCGTACGGCTCGTGCAGGCCGATGTTGAGATGCACCGGCCCGGAGACGCAGTTGCCGAGGGCCCGGGACACCGCGGATCGCCAGTACCGCACCGTGGCCGTGGTGGGTGGCTCGGTGTGCAGTTCGGTGTAGTGGGGCGTCGCCGTCCCGTACAGCCGCACCTGGTCGGTCGCCTGGTTGGCTCCCGTGCCGCGCAGCGCGGGCAGCCGATCGGTGGTGATGACGACCAGCGGCACGCGACTGTGCCGGGCCTCCAGCACGGCGGGATGCAGGTTGGCTGCCGCCGTCCCCGACGTGCACACCACGGCGGCGGGGCGGCCGCTCGCCCGGGCGAGCCCCAGCGCGAGGAAGGCCGCGGACCGTTCGTCGATGCGTACGTGCAGCCGCACGCCCGGGCACTGGTGGACGGCGTGCGCGAGCACTCCGGAGTGCAGGCCGGGCGAGGCGACCACGTCGGTGACCCCGCACCGCGCCAGTTCGTCGGCGACGGTGCTGGCCAGGGGATCCGAGAAGTGCACGATGTCCTTTCCGGAGACGATCAGTCGTCGGCTTCGGGAGCCAGAGCCAGCGACGCGGCGCTCGGCGCCTCGTCCACGAACTCGACCACCGCCTGCACCACCTCACGGGCGATGAGAATGCGCTGGTGGCCCAGCCGGTCGGTGACGAGCAGCCGGGCCGGGCCGGCGTAGTCGGCGATGAGCCGGTTCGCGTGATCCATGCCGACCGTGGTGTCGGAACCGTCGTGGATCACGAGCATCGGGACGGCGGCCTCGGCGCGCGCGCCGGGCGACTGCTGCCCGCCGCCCTGCCCGGCCGAGAAGACCTCCTGCTGGACGCGCCGGTGCAGGCGGCGCACGACCCGTTCGTTCACCCCCAGCCGCCGGTGGAACTCGTCGACCAGGAACCCGAGGTCCGCGACACCGCTGATGGCCACGAGTCTCCGGGTCCGCACGCCGTTGCGTACGGCGAGCAGGGCGCACGGCACGCCGTACGAATGGGCGACGATCGCCTCGAAGGTGCCGAAGCACCGCTGCACCTCGTCGATGACGCGGCCGTACTCCGCCACGGTGGTGGCCTCGCCGCCCGAGTGGCCGTGGCCGGGGGCGTCGAAACTCAGTGGGCTGTACCCGTGGGCGAGCAGCCGGGGGACGAAGGAAGCGAACCGTGACGCCCGCGAGCGCCACCCGTGCAGCAGCAGCACCGGCTTCCCGCCGTCACCCCAGCGGTACGTGACGACCCGCTTCCCCCTGACCACCACGACGTCCCGGATGGCCGACGCGTGCACCTCCTTTTCGGTGACCCGCAGGTTCGCCCGCTTCCAGGTCTTGCAGAAGGTGACGTACGCGCCGTGGCCGGCGAGCGCCGGCGCTATCCAGGACGCGATGTTGAGGCCCGTCCGGACGGACGAGGCGGTCAGTAGTCTCCTGGCCATCGTGGACGGCTATCCGCGCCAGATCGTCGGGCAGTACTCCGGATCGGAGTAGTCGGGAGTGCCGTCCGCCTGGCGACGCACCAGCACGTCGTGGTTGTAGCTGACCTGGGACCCGTCCGACAGCTTGAACTTCCGGTACGCGTTGTCCCCGTCCTGCAGGTGCAGCGAGATAGCCCGGCGCGGACGGTCGCTGACGTTGGCCCCGCTGCCGTGGTAGGTGCGGCAGTGGTGGAAGCTGACATGCCCCTTCGGGATGATCATCGGGACCTTGCGGACCTCGGTGCCGTTCGCCTCGGCGTTCTCCCGCAGCATCTCCTCGAGCTGCGTCCGGTCGCGGTCGGCGAAGTGCCGGGACGTCTCGTCGTTCCCACCGATCTCCTGCCACCGGTGGCTGCCGTCCACCATGGTGATGGTGCCCATCTCCTCGTCACAGTCGTGGAAGGGGAGGAACGCGGTGAGCATGCGCTCGGACGTGGACGTTGCCCAGTAGTGCCTGTCGAAGTGCCACGGAACGATGTTCGTCTCCTCCGCGGGCCGGGCCGGCTTGTAGATCAGGGTGGACTGGAAGATGCGGATCGCGTCGGCCTGTGCCAGTCGCGCCGCGATGGCACCGATGAGCGGCTTGCGCAGGATCTCGCCGATGGCGGCCGACTCGTAGTGGATGTAGTCGTTGTGGCGCTGGACGGCGCCGGCGGATGGTTCCCAGTAGGCCAGCCTCGCCGGGCGTACCGGCAGGACCCGGTCGCGGTGACCGGCGTAGAACTGTTCGCTGGCCGTCACCAGGAGGTCGACCTCGGCGTCGCTGAAGATCCGAGGGGAGAGGAACCAGCCGTGCTCGAGGTAGAACTGCACGTCGGAGTCGGACGGCAGCAGGTCGCGCTCCTCGTCGGTCAGCGCGAACGAGTCAACTTGCGAGGTCATCGGGATCCCTTTCTGCGAAAGCGCCGGGTCGTGTCGTCGCCGGGGGTCACGCGCTCACCTCGGTGTCCTGGGCGACGGCCTCGTACAGCGCCTTGATGTTGTTGCTGCCGAACGAGCGGGCGCCGTGCCGGTCGACGAGCTCGGTGAAGTAGGTGCCACGGACGTGCACGGGCTTGGTGAAGATCTGGAACAGCTCGCCCCAGTGGTCCCGGTCGACCAGGACGTTGGTGGCCCGCAGCCGCTCGACGGGGACGTCGGTCCGGCCGAGGCGCTCCTCGATGGAGTGGTAGTAGCTGGCCGGCGTGCTCAGGAACTGGACGCCGCGGACGTCCAGGTCGCTCACCGCGGCCACGATGTCGCCGGTCAGCAACGCCAGATGCTGCACGCCCGCGCCCTGGTGCTGCTCCAGGAACCGGTCGATCTGGCCCGCCCGGTAGCCGGGCGCCGGCTCGATCAGGGTGAACGTCACGGTCCCCGCGTCGTTCTGTACGACTTTGGAGTCCATGGCCTGGGCGCCGACCTCGATGAACTCCTCGAAGATCTGGCGGAAGCCGAACACGTCACGGTAGTACTGGACGGTCCGCCCGAGGTCTCCGGTGGGAAGGCACACCGCCGCGTGGTCGACCAGGGAGAAATGCTGCTCACGGGGCTCCGGCTCGGACGTGAGGATGTCCATGACCCCCGGAAGGAAGGCGTGTTCCGAGCCGTGCCGCTCGACGAGGCGGTGCTGGACGTCACCGAAGCCGCCGACGGTCGCGGTCACCACCCGTGCCTCGTCGTCGACGGCCGTGGACAACGGCTCGACGGCTCTCGCCCCGCGGGCGACGGCCTCCTCGAATGCTTCGCCGGCATCCGGCGTCGCGAAGGCGATGTTCGCCACGCCGTCGCCGTGCTTGGCGACGTAGCGAGCCGCCGGGTGGGCGGGCGTCAGGCCCGAGGTGAGCAGGAACCGCGCGTCGCCCTGCCGCAGCAGCAGCGATCGCTGGTCCGCGAGGCCGGTCTCCGGCCCGGCCTGGCCGCACAGTTGGAATCCGAAGGCGGTGCACCAGTAGAAGGCCGATTGCTGGGCATCACCGACATAGAACTCGATGTGGTCGATGTCGTTGATCTGCATTGCTGGCTCCTCTTCAGGATGTCGGGTTTGGCGCGGGTCAGCCGCCGATCACCGCAGTACGGTGACGGCGCGTGCTGGCCTCACCCATGAGCAGGCTCACGTTGTGGCCGCCGAAGGCGAAGGAGTTCGATATCGCGTTGCGCACCCGGCCGGTGCGCGGCTGCTTCCGTACGTGGTCCGCCTCGCACTCGGGGTCGACCTCGTCCAGGTTGTACGTCGGCGGCAGCACCCCCCGGGACACCGCCAGCGCCGTGATCGCGGCCTCCACCGCACCTGATCCGCCGAGCAGGTGACCGGTCACCGACTTGGTGCTGCTGAGCGCCGGCGGTACCGCGCCGAAGACCGTGCGCAGCGCCTTCACCTCGGCCACGTCACCCAGCTTGGTGCTGGTTCCGTGCGCGTTGACGTAGTCGACCTCGCCGGGTGGGAGGTCGGCGCGACGCAGGGCCGCCGCCATCGCCTTGGCCGCGTAGGTGCCGTCCGGAAGGGGCGTCGTCGGCCGGTGCGCGTCGGTCGTGACACCCCAGCCCAGCAGGTCGGCGTACCCGGCCCCGCCCCGGGCATCCACGTCGCTGGCTCGCTCGACCACCAGGATGCCCGCACCCTCGGCGAGCACGAAACCATTGCGGCGTACGTCGAAGGGACGGCTCGCGGCGGTGGGATCCGTCCACCGCGTCGCCAGCGCGCGGGCGTGCCGGAAGCTCAGCGAGCCGGTCGGGTTCAGTGGCGCCTCGGACGCTCCGCAGATCACCATGTCGGCGTCTCCGTGTGCGATCAGGCGGAACGCCTCCACTATCGCGTGGGCGCCGGCCGAGCACGCCGTCGACATGGCGGAGCTGAAGCCGTGCGCTCCGTACCGGATGGCGATGCGGGCCGCCGCCATGTTCCCCAGGAAGCCCGGCAGCATGTACGGGCTCACCGCGGTACGGCCGCGGGCGGCGTACGCGTGGCTCTGCTCCTCGAAGATGTCCAGGCCGCCCGCACCGCTGCTGACGACCACGGCCACCCGGTCGGGATCCACGTCGGTGCCGACGGTCAGCCCGGCGTCGGCCATCGCGTCCGCGGCGGCGGCGAGAGCCATCAGCACGAACCGGTCGACGAGCCGGCCCTCGGCGGGGGGTAGCACCTCGGACGCGTTGATCTCCGGCGCGAAGCCGGCGTAGTCGATGGCCGGGGCGAGCCGATGGTCGGCGGGCACCTGCCGGATGCCGGACTTGCCGGCGCAGACGGCATCCCACACCGTGTCGACGGCACGCCCCACCGGGGTGAACAGACCGATGCCGGTGATGACGGGACGGGCGCTCGTCACCGCACCACCGCCGCGGCCGCGCCGAGCAGTTCCCCGCTCACGAGCCGGTCGCGCAGCAACGCCTTGCGCACCTTGCCGGTGGCCCCGAACGGCAGCACGCCGTCGTCGGCCGTCAGTACGCCGGCCACGGTCGCCGCCACCGCGGGTTCGAGCGCCGCGGTCACCTTGGCCACCAGGTCGGGATCCGGCGCGCCGCCGTCACGCAGCGTCAGCAGAATCACCGTTCGGACCTCGCCGGGCTCGCCCACGGCCACCACCGTGCACTCGAGCACCTCCGGGCAGGAGGCCAGGATGCGCTCCTCGGCGAGGGCGGTGTACACCCAGTTCCCGTCGCCGATGTCGGCCGCGTCGACAAGCCGGTCGACGTGGAAGAAGTAGCCCTCCTCGTTCCGGAAGACCAGGTCACCGGTGAGGAAGTAGCCGTTGCGACGGGTCCGGTAGGTCAGCTCCGAGTCGTTCCAGTAGCCGAGCGAGAGGGTGGGCGCCTTGATGCCGAGCTGACCGACCTGCCCGACCGGTAGCTCGCGGGCGTCGTCGTCGTACACCACGGCGTCCGTGTAGACGTGCGGCCGGCCGATGCAACGCCGGTACTTGTCGGTGTCCGGGGTGTGCGTGATGAAGAACTGCGAATGACCCATCTCCGAGGAGCCGAGCCCGTCGATGAAGACCGAACCAGGCTTCTGGGTCACGCCCTCGCTCGTCATCACGTAGCGCCGGCCGGCGCCGACGAGGTGACGGATGTGCGGCTCGTGCGCGCAGTCCCCGGTGTTCCACCAGGCCTGCACCGAGCTGAGGTCCCGGGTGGCGAGGTCGACGCCGGCCAGATCCGACCACGTCGTCGAGAAGCCGAGCACGCTGATCGGGCGCCACTTCTCGATCACGTCGAGGACGTACGCGCCGTTCTGCCGGGAACACAACGCCAGCTCCACGTGATTGCACAGCGCCACGCTGAGCGCGATCACCATGGCCGCGTGCCCGGGCGGCAGGATCACCAGCATCCGGTCCAGCGCCGCCGCCTTCGGCAGGGTCAGGCGGTGCCGGACGGCCGCGAAGAGGCTGTGGTGCGAGTGGGCCACCGCCTTGGGCAGACCGGTGGTCCCGGACGAGTGGGTGATGACGACCGGATCGTCGGGGTGGTGCTGGAACGGCGGTGGCGCCAGCCGCGGGTCACCGGCGCCGAGCGTCGCGACATCGACCATCGACTGGTTGGCGATCCCCTCGTCGCGCAGTGCTTGCCGGTGCCCCGCGTCGGTGATGACCACGGGGGAGGCCAGCCGCTTCCGGATGTACTCGGCGGCGATACCACTGCCGAGGTTGCCGTTGATCAGGGCCGGAACGGCGCCGATCCGGGCCAGCGCGAGGAAAGTCAGCGCCTGGTCGGCCGCGGCGCGGACGTAGACCGCCACCGGATCCCGCGGCCGGATGCCCAGCCGGTGCAGCTCGGCGGCTCGGGCGGTGACCCGATGCTCCAGCTCGTTCAGCGACATCGGCTGCCAGGACGGGTGGTCGTCCACCGGGGTGTCGAAGGTCAGCGCCGGGTCGTCCAGCCCTTCACCACGCGCGATCAGCGTGGTCAGCAGGTTTCCGGTGCCCAGCGCCGGATCCGCGGCGAGCTCGGCCCGCATTCTCTTAACGTCCATGTCTCGGCTCCCTGGAAGATGTCGTGGGGGCGTTCGTCAGCACGGCCGGACGCCTCGCGAGCAGCACGCCGGCACCCTGGTCGGACTCGTGTTCCGGGCCGGCCTGGTCCACGAGGAGTAACAGGACCCGGTCCGCCTCGCCGTCGTCGAGCAGCAGCTCCGCCGTCCTGACCGCATCGGCCACCGGGTCCTCGGCCGGGCTGGTGCAGACGACCGGCCCGTCCAGCCCCCAGTGGGCCGCGACCCAGCCGGCCACCGAGTTCGGCACCGACTGGAAGAAGAGCAGCGGAGACACCCGCCCGCCGGTGTCGACGGCCCGCGCGACGGCGGCGGCCGTCGCGACGTCGCCCCGGGGACTCACCAACATCACCGCCGTCCGCGGGGTCTCCGCCGGCGGCAGTGGCTTCTCGGTGTGGTGCCCCGCGAGGCAGCGCCGGGCGAGCTCCGCCGCCAGCCCGATGAAGGAGGATCCGATGAAGCCGGGCGGCGGGGTGGGCGACCCGTGATCCCGTTCGGCCGGCCAGTGCCCGGAGCCGAGCACCGCCAGCGTGGTCATGGCCGGGATGTCGCGAGCCGCGTGCGCCGCGGTCCAGGTCTGCCGGCTCATGCCGCCTCGACCAGGAGTGCGGTGTTCGCGCCACCGAAGGCGAAGTTGACTGTCAACGCCGAGGTGACCTCGCGGGAGCGGGGCTGGTCCACCAGACCGCCCGGGCACCCGTCCGCCGGCGTCAGCAGGCCGGCGTTGACGGGCAGCCGGCCCTGCCGGATCGTCTCGGTCGTCACGACCAGTTCGACCAGGGCACTGGCTTCCAGCGTGTGGCCGTGGACGGACTTGGAGGAGCTGACCGGCACCACGTCCGCGTGGACACCCAGCGCCCGGCGCAGGCCGACGCTCTCGGCACGGTCGCTGGCCGGCGTACCGGTGCCGTGGGCGTTGACGTAGCCGAGGTCCGCCGGGGTCCGGCCGGCCCGCTGCAGCGCCGTGGTGATGGCCCGGGCCTGTCCGGCGCCGTCGGGGCGGGGCTGGGTCACGTGGTACGCGTCGCCGGACCTGCCCCAGCCGGTGAGCCGGGCCAGCACCTGCGCGCCGCGCCGGGCGGCGGCCGCCTCCGACTCGAGCAGGACGGCCACCGCCGCGTCGCCGAGGAGCATCCCGCCGCGCCCGGCGTCGAACGGCCGCTGCCGGCCGTCCAGCGCGAGGGCCCGGCCCGCGTCGAAGAGCGCGAAGCGGTTCGGGTCGACGAGGTACCCCGCCGCGACAAGCACCCGCTCGGCGCGTCCCGTGCCGATCATGACGGCGGCGTCGATCACCGCCGTACTCGCCGCGACGCAGGCGGTGGTGTACGCGCGTGTCGCCTCGGCCAGCCCGCAGCGGCGCGCCAGCTCGGCGGCGGTCGCCCCGGCGCCATGCGCCGCCCGGGCCGTCCCCGGCGGCCAGGCGACCGCCGGATCGGTGCTCATCGCCAGCAACAACGGGACCTCCGCGCGTGCGTCGGCCGCCAGCCCGGCGGCCTCGCACGCGTTCTGCGTCACGGTGGCCAGTTCGTCGAAGAGGGAGCCGGCGTCCTTCCGCTCGGCGGCGTGCCCGGCGCGGCGGCCGTCCGTGGCGAACCGGCTCACCGACGAGAACGCCGGCTCCCCGGCGAAGGCAGCCGACGCCAGCGGTGGGACGCCCCGGCCGCAGGCGGTCATGACGTCCAGACCGGTGATCGACACCGGACGGCACCGGGGCGGCGCGACCGCTTCCGCCTTCCCTGAGGTCATCTCGATGATCCGTCCAGCGACTGTCGGAGGAGACGGGCAGCGTCGTCCACAGTGGACATTTGGAGCAACGTTTCGTCGGGCAGATCGAGCTCGACCCCGTACCGTTGCTCGACCTGATGGATCAGCCAGGCCAACTCGAGCGAGTCGATGGCGTCGGCGTCCTCCTCGTCGGCCGTGCGCTGGTGATATTCGGCGAGGATCTCAATGACGCCTTGCCGGTCCAGAGACGCGGCAGCGGTCATTTCTGCCCCATGCGCGCGGTGATCTCATCCGCTAGGTCACCCACGGTCATCATGGCCAGTCGCTCGGCCTCGTCCTCGTCGAACCGCACGCCGTAGGCGTCCTCCACCTGAATGGAGATCTCGGCGACCGCCAGGGATTCCAATTCCAGACCGTTGGCACCCAACGCAGTTTCCCGGGTCACCGATGAGATGTCATAGTTCATGTTCTTGAGCGCGTCGACAAGAAACGCGAATACGTCGGCAGACATACGGATTCCCTTCGATTGGCATGGCGCGACCGCTTGATTCGGCGTGCCATTCTGGTGAACTTTCGGCTACCTCGGAACGTGCGCTGCCCAAGCTCGTCAGCGGACCGCGGCGTCCCGTGCCACGCTGCGTAATGCGGCTGGATCCCGGACAATTTTGCCGGTGGCGGTGCGGGGAAGATCGCCCAGAACACGCAGCGAACGTGGCCGCTTGTAAGCGGCCAGACGCTCGCCGAGGTCCGCCTGGATCTCCTCGGCCGTCCGGCCGCCGGCGACTGTCACGTAGGCCATGATGATCTTGTCGTACAGCACGATCGCGCTGGTGACCCCGGGCAGGCCGGCCAGCACGGCCTCCACCTCGGCCAGATCGACCTTCAGGCCACCGATGGAGACCTGCGAGTCCAGTCGGCCGTTGATGGTGAGCAGGCCGGTCGCCGCGTCGAACGTGCCAGCGTCCCGAGTGCGCAGCCAGCCGTCCACCCACCGGGACGGGTCGACCGGGCCGACGTACGGCGACGTCTCGGTGCGCACCAGCACCTGCCCCGCCACGACACTCACCTCCATGCCGGGCGCCGGCGAAACGGCGGGGGTGTGCCGTCCGGACAGATCGGTGGCGATCACCCCGACCTCTGTCATCCCGTACATGTTGCCGAGAAGCGTTGCCGGGTAGCGCTCCCGGAACGCGTCCCGGAGGCCGCCGCGGACCAGCTCACCAGCGGTGATCATCCGGTGGAACCGGGGCGTCGCGCCGGGGTTCTGGACGCTGGCCAGCATCTCGGCGTGGAACGGGACGCCGATCACCGTGGTCGGCAGGTCCTCGGCGGTGATCGCGGCCAGCACGGCATCGGCCTTGACCCGCGCCGGGATCACCAGACGGACCCGGGCGGCGAGCGCGTACAGCAGCCCACCGACCAGGCCCAGGACATGGACGATGGAACCGAGCAGCACGACCCGCTCCCCGGGGCGGGGGAAGTCGTCGAGCCGCGCGTATCGCCGCACCTCGGCGACGAGGCTCGCCGCCGTCCGCCCGATGATCTTCGATGGTCCGGTCGAGCCGGAGCTGAGCTGGTAGAGCACGTGCGGCGTGGCAGCCGGCAGCCCGCCGGGCTGCGCGACGACGTCGGACTCCACCTCGTAGAAACCGCGGAACACCCCGGCCACCGGCGTCGTCGGCCGCACGAGGAACTGTGGGGTGAGCCGGGACAGCGCCTGGGAGATCTCGGCAGCGGCCAGGCGGTGATCGAGGAGCGTGACCTGGGCACCGGCTCGCCAGGCAGCCAGCATCGTCGTGATACCGGTTAGCGAAGGTGGCAGGCAGAGCGCCACCGTCCCGCCGGCGCGAAGCCCGGCGGCGTGCAGGTGGGTCTGGCGTTCCGTCACCAGGTTGCGCAGGGTTGCCCGGGTGATCGGCTGGTCGAGGACCAGGCAGCACTCGTCGTCGGGTCCGGCCAGGAGGACGTTGTCCACCCATGGGCCGTCCGGCGGGACCGGCCCGTCGGCTAAGAGTGAAACGCTATTCATATATTCCCCGTAATGTGATGACCTGCATAGATGCAACGGGCTTCGCCGCCTCGCACTCGATCGCAGCAGCATCGAGCGGCGCACCCACATTCGGCCGCACAAGATCACATAGGTCAATCTGAATCGACTGTAGCAGCGGCCGTCTGCGGGAGTCAACGGTGGACACCCACTTGTCAAGTTCTGGACGGGCGATCCATCAATTAGGAGAGTCGCGTTATAAGCGGGCCTTCGGGAAGCGGGGCACCCGTGTAGCATCCGGGACCACCCCCAGCGAAATGCAAATCGCCCATCCGAATGTTCCGATATCGGGAGTGTTTGATGCCAATGGACCCGCAGGTGGAGGCGCTGCGGCGACAACGCCTTACCGATCGGCGCCCACCGCTCTACGAGATGAGCCTGCAGGAGGCGCGGATCGCCGACCTGGCCGACATCCGCGCCGGCGCCGGCACGCCGGAGCCGGTGGCGGGCGTCCTCGACCGCGAGATCCCCGGCCCCGGCGGCCCGCTTCCGATCCGGATCTACCGACCGTCCGGAGCAGGCCCCTTCCCCGTGCTCGCGTACTTCTACGGCGGCGGCTGGACCCTGGGAAACCTGGACACCTCGGACGCGATCTGCCGTTCGCTCACCAACGGTGTGGGCTGTGTCACTGTGTCCGTCGGCTATCGACTGGCCCCGGAGCACCGATACCCGGCTGCGGTCCACGACTGCCACGCGGCAGTCCGGTGGATCGCCGCCCACGCCGCCGAACTGGAGGCCGACCCGGGCAGGATCGCGGTCGGCGGCGACAGCGCGGGCGGCAACCTGGCCGCCGCGGTCACCCTCCTCGCGCGCGACGACGGCGGTCCGTCCATCGCCGCCCAGTTGCTGGTCTATCCAAACACCGACTACCGGTCGGACACACCGTCGATGCGGCAGAACGACGACGACGCGTTCTTCAACCGGCGATCCGTGGACTGGTACTGGTCCCACTACCTCGCCGATCCGGCCGACGGCGACGACCCGCTCGTCTCGCCGCTGCGCGCCCAGGACCTGTCCGGCCTGCCGGCCGCCCTGGTCATCACCGCCGAGTACGACCCCCTCCGGGACCAGGGCGAGCAGTACGCGGACCGGCTGCGCGACAGTGGCGTCCCGGTCGAGCTGACCCGTTACCCCGGCATGGTGCACGGCTTCTTCGCCATGGGCGGTGTCGTCGACGCCGGCGCCCGGGCAGTGCGGCAGGCGGTCGACTGGCTGGCCGGTCGGCTCCACGGCACACCCGGGCATCGGGGTGCGGAGCCGTCATGAGCCGGCCGGAAGCCGCCTCGGCGCTCGCCGCCGGCCCGTCCGCATCGGGAGACACCGGCGCCGCCCCCCGCGTCGGCCTGGTGTTGCTGCTGTCGTCCGCGGCGACCTTCCTCGCCGTGCTCGACACGACCGTGGTCAACATCGCCTTCCCTGACCTGCACCGCAGCTTCACCCATGCCTCGGTGGCACTGCTGACCTGGGTGGTGACCGCCTACGCCGTGCCGTTCGCCGCCCTGCTCGCCCCGGCCGGGCGGGTCGCCGACGTGGTCGGGCGGCGGTTGCTGTTCCTGGGCTCGGTGGGCTTGTTTGCCGTCGCGTCGGCGCTCTGCGCCACCGTCGCCAACCTCCCGACGCTCATCGGGGCCCGGGCCCTGCAGGGTGCGGCCGCGGCGGGGATGATGCCGGCCGCGCTGAGCCTGGTGCTCGCGCTCGTGCCGCCCGCACAGCGGATGACCTCCATCGGTCTGGTGGGGGCTGCCGGCAGCGTGGCCGCGGCGGTGGGCCCCACCCTCGGCGGTCTCCTGGTCGACGCCTGGGGGTGGCGGAGCATCTTCCTCATCAACCTGCCGCTCGGCCTGTTGATCCTCCTGGGCGCGTTGCTCGGTCTGCCCCGCGACGTGCGGTCCGGCGAGTCGTTGCCCGATCCGATCGGCGTGCTCGGCATCACCTGCGGAGCCGGGTGTGTGGTGCTCGGCGTGACCCAGGGAAGCGACTGGGGATGGCGAAGCGCCAGCGTCCTGGGGCTCATCGGGATCGGCCTGCCGCTCACCGTCGTCAGCCTGGCCCGGGCGAGACGTCACCCCGCGCCGGCGCTCGACGTCGCCCTCTGGCGCAGTCGCACGTTCACGGCGACCAACGTGACGGCCTTCTTCTTCGGCGCCGCCATGTACGCGTACCTGCTGGGTGCGATCCTGTATCTCACGGTGGTCTGGCAGTACTCGGAGATCAAGGCCGGTCTGGCGGTGACTCCGGGAGCCTTCACCGCTGCGGTTGCGGCGCTGGCCGTCGGCCGGCTGGTGCCCAGCGGCCGGCAGTGGATCGCCCCCGTTCTCGGCGCGCTGGTCTTCGCCGCCTCGGTGGCCGGCATGTACCTGCTGCTCGGCGACTCACCGGCCTTCCTGGCGGTGTGGTTGCCCGCCGGCCTCATCGGCGGCGTCGGCATCGGCGCCACACTGACGGGGTTGTCGGTCGTCGCCTCGGTCTCGCTGCCACCGCACCGCTTCGCTGCCGGTTCCGGTCTGCTGATGGCCGCCCGGCAGGTCGGCGGCGCCGTCGGCATCGCCGGGCTGGGGGCCATCCTCGCCGCGGGACACGGGATGACGGCGGGCGGCTTTCTGAACGTCTTCCTCGCCTGCGCCATCTGTGCGGCGGTGGCCGCGCTCTCGGCGCTGTTCCTGCGGCCGCGCCGACCGTGAGGACACCGGTCGTGCCGGCGGTGAGAACGACCGGGAGGTCGCGATGACGATCGAAACGGACCTGGCCCTGTCCGGTGACGCGCGCGACGCCACGCTCACCTGGAGTGCTCGCGACGTGCAGCTCTACCACCTGGCCATCGGCGCCGGCGAGCAGGCCGCCGACGAGAGCGAGCTGCGCTATGTGCTCGAGGACCGCTTGCAGGTGTTGCCGAGCTTCGGCACCGCGGTGGTCGGCAGCCCGTTCGAGGCGGGCAGGTTGTCCCTGCCGGGCATCGACGTCGATCAGGGGGCGGTGCTGCACGGCGCGCAGCGGCTGGTGGTGCATCGGCCGCTGCCCCGGTCCGGCTCGGCACGCCGGCGCACCCGGGTGACCGGCGTCTGGGACGCGGGACGGACGACGGTTCTCGCACTGCGCTCGGACGTCGACGACGATGCCGGCCCCCTGTGGAGCAGCGAGTCAGAGCTGATCGTGCGTGGCGAGCGGGCACCCGGCGCCGTCCGCCGCCCGTTCCGCCGGGTGCCCCCGCCGGGCCGAGAGCCGGACCTGGTGGTGGAGTGCCCGACCAGAACGAGCCAGGCTCTGCTCTACCGGTTGTGCGGCGATCTGAATCCTCTGCACGCCGACCCGGCGACCGCGGCGGCCGCCGGATTCAGCCGACCGGTCCTGCATGGACTGTGCTCCTACGGCATCGCTCTCAAAGCGGCTGCCGACACGCTGCTCGACGGGGAGGTGACGCGGATAGTCGGTTACACGACGCGGTTCGCCGGCGTGTTCTATCCGGGCGAGACCCTCCGGGTACGCCTGTGGGCGGAGCCAGCCGGCATCCGCCTCACCGCCACCGCCGCGCAACGCGAGGACGCACCGGTGCTGGCCGACGCCGAGGTGACCCTACGCTGAGGATTCGTACGCCGCCTCGTGCCGGACGGCGACCTCGGCCGGCGCCTGGTCGCCGCCGTGGCAGGCGACCGCAAGGACGAGACCGTCGCCGACGCCCGGCGTAGCCACCACGGTCCCGGGGAAGTCCGGCACGGGGCGAAGAGCCGTGTCGCCCTCCGGCAGTCGTACGGGCCGGCGCAGCAGCGATCCACCGCCGAGCCCTCGCCCGTGCGCCTTGCCGATCGCCTCCTTGACGGTCCAGAGCCGCAAGAAGGCGGCCACCCGGCGGTCCTCCGGCTGAGCCGTCAACCATTCGGCCTCGACGGGCGGCAGCCAGCGGCGGGCCAGGGCGACGACGGGCAGCGGGCGGATCGGCTCGACGTCGACACCGACCGCCGCCCGGGTGCTGAGGGCCACGGCCACCGCGCCGCGGGTGTGACTGACGCTCACGTGCAGGTCGATGCCGGTCAGGTACGGCCGCCCACCCGGCTCGTGGGCGACCTCGATGGTGCGGATCGGGCGGCCGGTGCGGTCCGACACCGTACGCAGCAGCAGCGCCCGTGCTGCCTCGCGCGGCGCCCGGTCCGTCCGCTGGATCACCACGGTCACGGACATCTGGTCAGGCGACCTGCCCGGCCACCAGGCGCCGGTGCCCGTCGTTGCCTCGGCGCAACAACGCTGCCAAGGCCGCCACGCGGTCGGCCGGTGCCTCGACGGGATTGGCCGCGTGCGCCCGCAGCTCGGTCGCCGCCGATTGCAGATCCTCGATGACGGCCTCGATCCGCTCCGCCACCCGGTCGGCGTTCTGGCAGAGGATGTCCACCCAGAGCGGGACGTCACCGGCCGCGACCCGGGTTACGTCGCGCACGCCGGCGCCGGTCAACCGCAGCGCCGCCGGGTCGGCCGCGGTGAGCTGTGCCGCGAGGGCACTGGAAACCAGGTGGGGCAGGTGTGACACCAGGGCGGTGGCCCGGTCGTGCTCCTCGGCGCCGATCTCGTACGGCACCGCCCCGGTGAGCTCGGCGGCCCGGCGCACCACCGCGATGGCCCGTGGACGGACCGCGGCGGTGGGGCAGATGGCCCAGGTGCGACCGTCGAACAGATCCGCGCGCGCCGCTGCGGGCCCGGTCTTCTCCCCACCGGCCATCGGGTGGCCCGGAACATACGTCGCCAGGTCACAGCCGCGTGCCGCGGCCGCGGCGTACACCGATGACTTGACGCTCGCGACATCGGTGTAGAACTCGGCGATCCGGTCTCGCTGGGATTCGTGGAGCGTCGCCGCGACGGCCGCCGGCGGCACGGCCAGGACGGCGAGGTCCACCGGCGCGCCCGGGTCGGACGCCAGACCGGCGCCGAGCCGGACGGCCTGCTCCAGGGCGGCCGGATCGCGGTCCCGCAGCCACACCCCGATCCCGGCTCTGCGCAGGGCCAGCGCCACGGAGGTCCCCATCAGTCCGGTGCCGATGACGACGACTTGACGGATTTCTCCCATCCGATTCTCCTCCGCGGTACGGCCGGGCTGATGTTCCGGATCGTGGGCTGACGGAATGAGCACCCTGGGCTCGGTGGCAGGTCCATCGTCGGACGCCTATCGATACGGACCCTACGCGGGCCGCGCGCCCGGCGGGGGGCACCGTCCGGTCCGCCGCCCTGACGACTCTGGCCGCGACAGGCGGCTGGAACGTCCTGGACTCCGCCGACCGGCGAGTCATCGCAGTGCTGCTGCGAGGTCGGCAGCGTTGTCGAACGCGGGTGCCGCCCTGTCGGATTCGTCTTCCGTGAGCGTGACGGACTGGGCGCGGGCCAGCATCTCGGACGCAGTCTCTGGATCGTGCAGCACCATCGCGAGTTCGGCGCGGTAGACCAGGACCTCTACCTGCTCGACCGGGTCGTCGTCGGCTTGCGGCCGGGCCAACGCACTGTCGAGGATCCGAACGGCCTGTCCGACGCTTCCCCTGGAATCGGCCTGCACGACCGCGTTCGCCAGGGCCTTGGCCAGTCGCCCGGCAGGCGTGGCGGCCGGCATGGGCGCGGTGTCGGCGTCCCGAAAGACGCGTATCCAGTTGCCGCCCGGGTCGATGACGCTGAATCCGCCCACCCCGTCGGCGTTCTTCCGTGCCCGGGGCCGGGTCATCCGCGGCGTTCCGGAGACCAGTACCTTGCCGTACGCGGCCCGCATGCCGGCTGCGAAGGCCCGATGTAGTCCCTCGATGTCCGCGGTGAGTACGAGGCAGGAGCCATAGGACTCCTCCGGGTCGAATCCGGCGATCTCGAAGAACTGCAGATGCAGGTCTTCCCGCTGCACCCCCACACACGCGTTGGGCTTGCGTTGCTTGTACGTGGTGCGGAAACCGAGAACTCCGTAGAAGGTTTCGATGTCGTCGATGGATGCGCACGGCAGCAGGGGAACGGTCCGCTCGTTGGTCACGCCTCCTTCCTAGGCGTCGCAGGGTGCCCGTCGCACATGGAAATAGCCGATCATCGTCTTAGACCATCCGATCGGCTGATGACCCAGGGCGCAGCGCTGCGCCCTCCTGCTGCGTTACTCGGTCGGGGGCCGAGTGGCTGTGGCCGATCCAGATGGCGTCGATGGTGTGTCCGGTACGACGACGAGGCTGACGACGCGGCGGGTCCGGCCGTCGCGGGTGTTGCCGGTCCGACTGACGACGGCGTGTTCGATCTCGGCGACCATCGTGGCGAACTCTTCGTCGGTGAGCCAGACGGCGGCCTGCCGGTAGACCACGCCGTCGCGGTGGGGGTCGGCGTGTTCGTGGGCGAGGTAGCGGTCGAAGTCGCCAAGCAGTGACGCCGCGAACGTGGTGTAGGCGCGTCGGTGGTCGTCGCGGGTCATCGCGGCCCGGGCGGCGGGGCTGATCGTGCCCTGCTCCTGGCGTACCCGGTAGCTGCGCTCCACCGTGCCGCGTACTCGCCGCTCGTCGACCACCTCCAGCACGCCGGCCTCGGCCAACACGGCGATGTGCCGGTACATCGTCGCTGGGGCGATGTCGGGCAGGCGGTCGCGCAGCTGTGTGGTGGTCAGCGGGTCGGTGTCGAACAGCGTTTGCAGGATGCGCATCCGGACGGGGTGCAGGAGAAGGTCAGCGGTTGCCATGGACCTATCTTCCCACATACGATAATGTTCCCAGCGTTGATAATGTTCGCGAACACTGAGAATGATCGGAGGTGGCGCATGCGGATTGTCGACATGACGGCTGTCGCAGACGACGGACTTCCCCTGGTTGGCACGCTGACCCTGCCCGTCGGCCCGGGACCGCACCCGGCGGTTCTGCTCCTGCACGGCTCCGGGCGACTGGATCGCGATTCCAACACCGCGCGCCTCCGGATGGAGCTTGGACCACCACTGGCCAAGAGCCTGGCGAACGCCGGGATCGCCACGTTGCGTTACGACCGGCGCGGTGTCGGCGCCACCGGCGGCGACTGGTAGGCGACCGGATTCGCCGCCGGTCGGCACGACGCCGCCGCCGCGCTCCGTGCCCTCGCAGTGCGACCCGACATCCGGGCGGACGCCGTTGGCGTGCTCGGGCACAGCGAGGGTGCCATTCACGCCATGTCTCTCGGGGCACGCCCGGAGGTGGCGGCGGTGGTGTTGCTGGCCGGGTTCGCCCGCCCAGGGGAGGACGCCCTGCGCTGGCAGGCCGCAATGATCGCCCGCGACCTCCCCGCTGTCGTACGACCGCTGCTACCGATCCTGCGATCCCTGGCCAACCGGCAACTCACCCGAATCAAGACCACCAGCACGGACGTGGTGCGCATCCTCGGGAGGCCAACCAACGCCCGGTGGCTGCGGGAGCTGCTCGACCACGACCCGCGCTCCGACCTGGCGAACATCAAGGCTCCCGTCCTGGCCATCACTGGCGACAAGGACATCCAGGTCGACCCGGCGGACCTGGACGAGATCCGCCGGCTGGTGCCCGGCGACGTCACGGTCCACCGGATCCCCGACCTCACCCATGTGCTGCGTCGCGACCTCGGCCGTCCGTCGGTGCGCTCCTACCGGCGGCTGCTCCGCCAGCCGGTCGACGCCGACCTGCTCGCGCAGGTGGCCGGCTGGCTCGCCCACCGACTACCCGAGACGCCCGACACGGTTCGTGCCGGTTAACCGATGGCTCACCCCCACACAGAGCCCTCAGCCCCTGTTCCTAACCCCCGAAGGGAAACGGCGTGACCCCCGCAACCTCTGCTCGCCAAAACGACGGCCTCACCACCTTCTGGATCGTCACGTTCGCGTGGACCTTCGCCTTCTGGCTCTTCGCGAGCACACTCGATGGACCGGCGATGACGTCCCCCACCCTCGTTCCGTATCTTCTCGGTGGATTCGGCCCGGCGATCGGCGCGATCGCTGTCCGGATACGGCGCCATCGCCGTCGTCAACCGATCCCCGCCCATACGGTGCGACTTCGGCTGCGGCCACGGCTGTTCTGGGCGCTGCCCATGCTGGCCCTGGCATCGGGGACCGTGCTGGCAGCCGCACTGCTCGCGGAGTTCCTGGGCGGTCCCGCGATGAGCCTGACCGAAGGGCGCGAGTTGATCGCGACGGCGGGCGGAACCGTACCGTTCCTGATCAGCATGCTCATCGGCGGTCCGTTGGCCGAGGAGCCCGGTTGGCGTGGCACCGCCTACCCACGCCTGCGCGCGTCGATGAGCCGCCTGAGCGCCGGTCTGCTGCTGGGCGCCGCCTGGGCGGTGTGGCACCTGCCGCTGTTCTTCATCAACGGGACACTTCAGTCCGAATTCGGCCTGGTCAGCTGGAGCGGCCTGTTGTTCACGCTCAGCGTCTTCCCGATGGCACTGCTCACCGGCTACGCCTACGAACTCGCCGGGGTCGCGGCATCGGTCGCGGTCCACTTCGGCGTGAACACCACCATCGCGCTGCTCACCGTCAAGGCACCCGCCGCCCAGGCGCTCGTCCTGGCAGTGCAGATCATCGTGGCGGCCGCGCTGCTCGCCTCATCGCGCGATCGTGGGCAGGACCGACCGGCGCTGGACCACCGCGACCTGGCCGACCTGCGGTGAACGGGTGGCCGATCGCGGATGACGCCCAGCGGTGAGACGAAAACCCTGCTCGATGCCGTCCTCGCGCGCCCGCTGCACCACTTTCCCCGCCGGGTCGGTCACGGTGTCCACTGTGCCCGCGCGCATCGCCTCCTTCACGTGATCGATTTCACTCCGAATCCAGGCGGCGTGCCGTCCGTCCGACCTCGACTTACCGGCGGACGGACACCTCACGGAGGGCGCTGGGTGACGATGGCGAAACGACTGCGGGGAATAGGGGCGGCGGCGCTCAGTGTGGCGCTGGCCGTCGCGGGTGTGGGGCAGGCGGGGGCCGCCGAGTCCACCGGTACGGCGGCCCCCGGGAACACCAGAGTCGACGCGGCGGATCCGCTGCGTACGGTGACTCTGGTGTCCGGCGACCGGGTTCGAGCTCGGTCCGGCACCTACGAGGTGCAGCCCGGTCCCGGTCGCGAGCGGATGGTTTTCGCACAGCGCCGGATTGGCGGCCACGACTACGTCATTCCGGCCGATGCGCTGTCCATGATCGGTGCGCGTCGAGTTGACCGCCGACTGTTCGACATCACCGAGTTGCTGGCGTCGAGGTACGACGACGCCACGCAGAAGGAGCTGCCACTGCTGGTACGCGCGACGGGCCAGACCGCGGCCCGGCAGCGTTCTTCCGGGTACGCGGTGGTGCGTGACCTTCCGGGGCTGGGTGCTCAGGCGGTCCGGGTCCCGAAGCAGCGGGCCGGAGAGTTCTGGAGATCGCTCGACGCGCCGGTTGCCGGCAAGGCCGCGAGCGCTGGCGTGGAACGGGTGTGGTTGGACGGGCAGCGTCAGGTCAGCCTGGACCGCAGTGTCCCGCAGATCGGTGCACCAGCGGTGTGGCAGTCGGGCCGAACCGGCCGGGGCGTCACCGTCGCGGTGCTCGACACGGGCATCGACGCCACGCACCCGGACTTCGCCGGCCGACTGGCGCAGGTACGCAACTTCACCGACGACCCGGACGCCGATGATCATTTGGGCCACGGCACCCATGTCGCCTCGACCATCGCCGGTTCGGGTGCCGCCTCCGGTGGCCGGTACCGGGGCGTGGCGCCTGACGCGACATTGCTGGTCGGCAAGGTCTGCACCGATGGTGGGTGCCCCGACTCCGCGATCCTCGCCGGAATGGAATGGGCCGCCGCCAATCGTGCGGCGGTGGTGAACCTCAGCCTCGGCGGCGCCGACACCACCGAGTTGGACCCGCTGAAGGAGGCGGTGGAGACGCTGACCGCGGGTGCGGGCACGCTCTTCGTCGTGGCCGCCGGCAACAGCGGCCCCCAAGCCCGAAGCATTGGTTCTCCGGCCAGCGCCGACTCCGCGTTGGCCGTGGGCGCCGTGGATGGCGACGACAAACTCGCCGAATTCTCCAGCCGTGGCCCGCGACTGACCGGTGGTGCGATCAAGCCGGAGATCACCGCACCGGGCGTGGACATCGTCGCCGCCCGGGCGCGAAATTTCGAGGCGGACGACCCGGTTGGCGAGTCGTACACGCGGATGTCGGGAACCTCGATGGCGACGCCACACGTCGCCGGTTCCGCCGCGTTGCTCGCCCAACAGCACCCGACCTTTCGGGCGGCGGATCTGAAGGCGACCCTGATGGGCACGGCCAGGCCCGATGCGACGTTGCGGCTGACCGAGCAGGGCGCGGGACGCGTCGATGTGGCGGCGGCGTCGGGCTCGACGTTGCGGGCCGAACCACCAGCTGTCGATCTCGGCATCGCGAAGTGGCCCCACCAGGACGACCAGGCGGCCAGCCGTACCGTCGCCTTCCGCAATGACGGCGCCACGGCGGCAACGCTGTCGCTGACGCTCTCCGTGACCGGGCCGGACGGCGCCCGCGCGCCGGCGGGCATGTTCCGCATCGAACCAGCGCAGCTCACTGTCGCGGCCGGTGGTTCGGCGTCGGCGACCATCACCGCCAGGACCTCCATCTCGGGCCCGGACGGGGTGTACGAGGGGCGGGTGGTCGCCAGTGGCCCCGCTGGCGCGGTGCGGGTTCCGGTGACCATCGACCGGGAACCGGAGAGCTATGACCTGACGCTCACGCACCTGGACCGGACGGGCAGCCTGACCGGCACCTACGGCACCTTTCTGGATGGTGTCTCCGCCTCCGGCACCGTCGATCCCTACGAGCCGGACGGGACAGCCAGCATCCGGTTGCGGGCCGGCAACTACCACCTCACCAGCATCATCTCGGAGGAGCACGGCGATGATCGCCTCGTGTCCCTGCTCACCCAGCCGCAGCTCGAACTGACGGCGGACACCACAGTCGTGCTGGACGCCCGGCTCGCCAAGTCGAACACGGTAACCGTGCCCCGGCCGGCGGCAACGCCCTTCGGAGCGGTTGTCGGGTACTACCGCCACCTTCCGGACGGCGGTCTGACCGGCGCGTCGGTGTTCTCGCTCGACGGCATGGCACCGCTGTTCGCCGCACAGCTCGGTCCCGCGCTCGCCGGGAAGGTGATGCGGGGACGTCTGCAGGCGCTCTTCACCGAGCCAGGTCCGGACGGGGAGTTCGGGTCCGGGTCGCACCGCTACCACCTGGCCTGGTTCCCGTCCGGGCAGGTGCCGTCCGGGATCCGCAAGGAGGTGCGGCCCGCGGACCTGGCGGAGGTGACCGCGACGTATCCGGCGAGCACGTCGGACACGATCGGTGAGAAGGTGGCCACCGCCTCGCGTCCGGACTACACCGAGACACTGTCCTTCGGCGGCCTTGTTTCCCTGCCGGGCACGCACACCGAGTACTACTCCCGAGCGGACGACACCCGATGGTCGGCCGATGTCAGGATGGGGGAGGTCAGACAGTTGTCGGCACCCACCGCCTATCCGGCCGGCCGGCAGACCGAATCATGGCAGGCGGGCCCGCTGGGCCCGGGCTTCCCGGCCCTCCCGTCCTACTTCGCGGTCGATCCCGACGGTTACTGGATCACCCGACAGGGGAATCGGATCTTCGCCGTCGTTCCGCTCTTCTCCGACCGGGATGTCCGGCACGCCGGCTTCGCCGACACCACGTCCTACACGCAACAACTGTTCCGCGACGGGCAGCTGGTGCCCTCGATCGACGGTTTCGACTACGAGGTGCCCCCAGCGGCGGCGAACTACCGATACAACGTCACGGCAACCCGAGACGCTGAACTCTCCACCCGCGTGCAGGCCGAGTGGACGTTCCGCTCCCAGAAGTCGCAGCAGCTCACCCGCCTGCCGGTCATGGCGGTGCGCTTCGCACCCGCGCTCGACGGCGACAACGCGGCACCGGCCGGCAGAGGGCTTCGCATCCCGGTCACCGTGCAGCGGCAGGCCGGTGCGACGCCAGCCCGGGTACGGTCGCTGACCGTCGAGGTGTCCTACGACGACGGCCGGACCTGGAAGCCCGCACCGGTCCGCGAGACCGGTGCCGGCTGGCTCGCCGACGTGCACCACCCGGCCGGCGCTGGTTACGCCACGCTACGCGCGTACGTGGTGGACCAGAGCGGCAACACGGTGCGTCAGACCATCGTCCGCGCGTACCGAATCAAGGGTTGACCCCGACGGATGCCCGCACCTGCGAATTGACCGACGGCCTGCTGGCCCCGACTCCACGTCGGGGCCAGCAGGGCGAGCGGCGTCGCCGCCAGCCCGAAGCGCGGAGACGTGGCCGCTCGCCTCGGCCTACTACCCTCGGGGCTTGTGATATCTGACCTGGCGGATGTCGTCGCGGCGGGTGGCTCGGCGATCGCGGTTGTCGTGACTGTCGTTTTCGCCCTACGCCAGCTGCGCTCGGCGCAGACCGCCAACCAGACTCTCGTCGCGATCGAACTGCTGACCCGAGACCGATCCAGCGTCGAGTTCCTGCACGCTGAGGACTTCGTCCTCAGTGAGCTGACCCTCCGCCACCCGCCACCCGGTGTCAGCGTCAGTGACCTGCCGGCCGAGGCCCGCCACCAGGTGGTCCGGCTGTCCCTGTACTACAACGGTCTGGGCCAGATGCTCGCATTCGCGGCGGTCGACCCGCGGCTCCTCATGGGTACGGTCAGCTACCGCTCCCGGCAGGCCTGGCGGGTCCTGGAGCCCTACATCCTCGCCGAGCGTGCCCAGCGCGGCGAGACGTACCTGTCCCACTTCGAGCACCTGGTCCACCTGGCCACGCACAACCCGTGGGCCACGGCGGTACGCAAGTTCAACCTCAGGAGCTTCGGCAGCTATCCCGCCGAGCTCGGCCTGAACGACAGTCCGGCGAAAGCCTTGTCGCGCCAGCACGAAGTTGAGCCTGCGGAGGGGTACTGAGGACTCTACTGTCCCGCCCCGGTTGAGCCTGTCAGAATTGCGTCGACGAAGCCGGAGTGCGGAGGCAAGGAGAAGGTGTGAGCGACTGGAACGACAAGATCATTGCTGAGTTTCGCGCTAACGGTGGGCAGGTCGGCGGTCAGTTCGCTGGTGCGCCGCTGCTGCTGTTGCACACTGTCGGCGCCAAGAGCGGCCAGCCCCGCGTGCACCCGATGATGTACCAGAGGGTGGACGGCGGCTACGCCGTGTTCGCGTCCAAGGGCGGTGCGCCCACCAATCCTGACTGGTACCACAACCTGCTCGCGCACCCGCAGGCCCAGGCGGAGATCGGTACGGGCAAGGTCGAGTTGGTCGCCAGGGTTGCCACCGGCAACGAGCGGGAACGGATCTGGAGCGCGCAGAAGGCCGCGTATCCAGGCTTCGCCGACTACGAGCGGAAGACCACTCGCCAGATCCCGGTCGTCGTACTGGAACCTGCTTCGTAGGCAGAGACGGCACAACCGCGGCCGCCGACCGGCACGGGCCGGCGCCACGAGCGCCGGCCCGCTGTGGTCGCCTGCCGCCGTCGACCGGGACTTTGACGCAGACCTTAATTCCCCTCGTAGAGATCGAGATAACACTGATTGATCTCGTCGGCCCTGCCCCGTAATCCGTCGGGGTCGACGATGTCGTGCCCGATGCCGAGTTCGCGCGGCAACTCGTGCACCGAGAATGCGGTGTCGTTTCGATCAGCGATGTCTTTCGGAATGTCGACGGCCGCCCGTCGGTCGATGACGTCGTCGTCCTGCGAGGTGACGATCGCCAGCTCGCGCAGGTGCGGGCTCCTCGGGTCGGTCGCGAAGTTGCGGACGATGCGCAGGTACTGCGACAGCGCCGCGGACGAGAAGCCGTCGGCGTTGACCCGGTCCGGGACAAGGTGCGACCCGAAGAGGACGACGAGAGGCTTGACCGCCAGGTCAGGGACCTGAGCGGGGTCGGGTTTGTAGAGGGGCGACAGCAGCAGAGCACGGTGCACCGCATCGGGACGGTGACCGACAAGCCAGGTGGCCAACACCGCGCCGCCGGAGATGCCCACCACACCGACCGAGTCGCCCAGGCCGGCCGCGACGTTCATCGCGTCGTTCGCATAGTCGACCAGCTCGTTGGCGTCGAGCGTCGCGTGCGCGGACCGGTCGGTGACACCGTGCCGTGGCGCTCGTGGCACCCAGACGTTGTAGCCCCGGTCGAAGAACAGCTTCGCCAGGCCACGGTACTGCGTGGGACAGTCGGTGTAGCCGTGCAGCAGAAGAACAGCCTTCGCGCTCGTACGTCCGTGGGAGAGGAACTGGCTCCGGCACTCCGGGCGCACCTCAGGATCGATGGACTCCGCCGAGGCGGTCCGCGTGGCCCGCTCACTCGCCACGGCGAAGCTCAGGGTTTCCGGCGCCGCGCGCTGAAGCTCGTCGGTACGCAGCGGCCACCCGTACACGGCCAGGACGGCCACCACGACCAGCGTGAGGACGACCGTCAGCCCGCGTGTGAACCGGCCGCGGGGACTGCGACGGGCACGGGCGGGGCTGTCCCGGGGATCTCGGTTCGCGGCCTCCTCGTTGAGGGTGCCGGCCGGCATTGAGGTGTCCACAGTGCTCTCTCCGGTCAGCGGGCGAGGGCGCGAAGGAACCGTTCCGCGATCGGGACGGCGGACTCGGTGCTGGATCCGCCACCCTCCACGAAGACGGCGAACGCCACGTCGCCCTGCCAGCCGACGAACCAGGAGTGGGTGTGGGCCGGGTCGTTGTCGTACTCGGCGGTGCCGGTCTTGCCGTACACCGGTTGGCCCGGCACGTCCTTGAGCGCGGTGGCGGTGCCGACGGTGACCGCCTCGCGCATCATGGCCCGGACCGCCTCGACCGAACCCGGCTTGAGGCCGGCGGCGGCGGCCGGTGCGGCCGGGGCCGGGTCCAGCAGCAGCTTCGGCTGCTCGAACCGCCCCCGAGCGACGGCGGCCGTGGCGGCGGCCATGGCCAGCGGGCTGACCACGGTCTTGCCCTGCCCGAAGATGGCAGCAGCCTGCTCGTCGGGGGACCCATTCGCCGAAATCTTGCCGGTGAACACGTCGACGCCGACGTCCCACTGCCCCTCCAACCCCAGCGAGCGGCCGGCGAGAGCGAGCCCGTCGCCCCCCAGCGTCGGTGCCAGGGACGCGAAGGCCGTGTTGCAGGACTTGGCGAAGTCGGTGCGGAACGGCACCCGGCCAAGCGCGAAGTCGTTGGAGTTCTTGAACGAGCGGCCCTGCACCTTCAGGGTCTTCGGGCAGTCGACCACGGCGTCCGGTGTCACCGCACCGCGGTCGAGCAGCCCGACCGCGCTGACCATCTTGAACGTCGAACCCGGTGGGACCTGGGCGGTGAAGGCCAGGTTCTCCCCGGCCGCGCCCGGCCCGTTGGCGGCGGCGAGCACCGCGCCGTCGCTCACCCGCACCGCCACCACGGCGGCTCGCTGCGGCTCGGCAACCAGCGCCGCGTCCGCCGCGTTCTGGATCCCGACGTCGAGAGTGGTCTTCACCGCCTGCCCCGGCTCCGGATCCCGGTGGAACAGCTCGGTGCCGGTCGGCGCCAGCTTGCCGTCCTGACCCGGCCGCTCGACCGTCACCGTGAGCCCGGCGCTGCCGCGCAGCCGGTCGTCGAAACGCTCCTGGAGACCGCCCTGACCGATCAGATCACCGACTACGTACTTGCCGGGGTGGGCAGACAGGTCGTCGGCCTGCACCGCGTCCACCGAGCCGAGCAGTGCGCGGGCGAACTCCCGGGTGGGGGCGAGGTCCAGCTTCTCGGTCTGGAACGTGGTGCCCGGCAGGGCCTGGAGGCGGGTCCTGATCTGCTGGTACGCCTCGTCGCGCAGCGTCGCCACCTCAACGAACGCGTCCGGGGCGGCCCCCTTGAGCCGACTGGGCAGGTCGGCGACGTCGACGGCGGGCACCAGCGCCGGACGGATCGCCCGGAATGCGGCGTCCAACTCGCCGACCAGCCTCTGCACGTCGGTCACCTGGTTCGGCTGTACGCCGACCCGCACCACGGGCCGAGGCTCCACGATCGGCTCGCCGGCTGCGTCCAGGACCTCGCCGCGGCGAGCGGCGTCCCGACGCAGGGCCAGCTGGTCGCCGTTGGCGAGCTTCTCCTGCACCAGCTGCGGCTCCCAGATCACCTGCCACTTGTCGTCTTTCCGGGTCAGCCGCACCTGCCGGTCGTACGTCCAGTGGGTGTCACCGGGCAGCGTCCAGTCCACAGTGATGGTGCCGGTCGCCGTGCCGTCGTCGACCTTCGGGTCTCCCTGCCGGGCGACCGCGGGCGGGGTCGCGGCCAGTTCGCCGGACAACTCCCTGAGCTGCCGGGTCACCTCGGCCGCCGACAGCGTGGCGCCCGTGGTGCCGACGAAGTCGACCGCCCGCAGGTCACCCTTGCGCCAACCGGCCACGAAAGCGTCGATGCTGCCCTCCGGACCGTCATCGGCCGAGCAGGCGGTCAGCGCCCCGCCGGTGAGCACCGTCACGGTCATCGCGGCGAGCACTCCCCGCATCCGGAGGCGGCCACTGTCTGACGGGTGGAACCGGTGCAACACGCGGAATCTCCTCAGATCGTGAAACCACTCTGCTCACCTATCCCTGAAGCAGGCTAGGTCGGCCTACTGGAGATCGAGTGGACGCGCACTGGACGCGGGAAGTCGCCGCACCGCGCACACCTGCGGCGCGTGGACCCAGTCATGGTCAAGTCTTCCTCCATTCGGCCGCCCTATCGTCGTCAGTCGACGAGGCCGTCTCTTGGGTGGCGGCTTGGAGGGGCAGTAATGACAGTTGACATGTACTACGACGCGGACGCCGATCTGTCGATCATTCAGGGGCGCAAGGTCGCCGTCATCGGGTACGGCAGCCAGGGGCACGCGCACGCGCTGTCACTGCGCGACTCCGGGGTGGAGGTCGTGGTCGGCCTGCCGGCGGGCTCTCGGAGTCGCGCCAAGGCCCAGGAGGAGGGCCTGTCGGTGCTCACCCCGGACGAGGCGGCCCAGTGGGCCGACACCATCATGATCCTGGCACCCGACACGGTGCAGCGGACGCTGTTCGCGGACCAGATCGCTCCTCACCTGCGGGCCGGCGACGCGATTCTGTTCGCCCACGGCTTCAATATCCGGTACGGATTCATCACTGTCGCGTCGGATGTGGACGTCGCGATGATCGCGCCGAAGGGGCCGGGGCATCTCGTACGCCGACAGTTCGTCGACGGCAAGGGGGTGCCGGTGCTCGTCGCGGTGGAGCAGGACGCCACCGGAGGGGCTCTTGCGCTCGCCCTGTCCTATGCCGCCGCTATCGGCGGCACCGGGCCGGTGCCATTCGCACGACGTTCGCCGACGAGACCGAGACGGACCTGTTCGGTGAGCAGGCGGTTCTCGCCGGTGGTGTGACGGCACTGGTGACCACCGGATTCGAGGTGCTCACGGAGGCCGGCTACCAGCCGGAGATCGCCTACTTCGAGTGCCTGCACGAGCTGAAGCTCATCGTCGACCTGATGTACGAGGGCGGCATCGCGCGGATGCGGTACAGCATCTCCGACACCGCCGAGTACGGGGACTACAGCCGCGGCCCGCGCGTCATCGACGCTCGGGTGAAGGAGGAGATGGTCCGCATCCTCGCCGAGATCCGGTCGGGCGAGTTCGCTCGGGAATGGATCGCCGAGGACGACGCCGGCCGGCCCACCTTCACCAAGTATCGGGAGCAGGCAGCGGCCCACCCGATCGAGGAGACCGGCCGCGCCCTGCGGGCGATGATGAGCTGGGTCGATCGACCGATCACCGAGACGGCCTGACCACGTCGCGGTAAGCAGCACCCTCGGTGCCGCCGAGGGGCGGGCGTACCTCGCGGGGCCGGCGCGACGAGCGCCGGCCCCGCTGTGGTTCACCTGCTCAGGAGCGGTAGAAGGAGCACTGGAAGGCCATGTCGTCCACCCGCACGGCACCGCTGCCACCGAGCAGGGAAATCCGGAAGAACACCTGGGTCGGACCGTTGGCGTAGCTGGCCACGTCATGCCGCCGCCAGGCGGTGTCGGTGATCCGGACGGTGCGCAACGCGAGGTAGGTCCAGCTCGCCGGGTCGATCACCTCGACGTTGAGCACCGCCGACCCGCTGACCGCCCGGACGAAGAACCCGCCGCCGCAGGTGGTGTTGTGTCCGGCGGTACGCGGCCCCACGGTGAGCAGCTTGCCCACCCCGGACCAGCCGCCGGCCGAGGTCGTGAGAATGGCATTGTTCCAACCGGAATGCGCCGTTCCGGTGCCCAGCTCGTAGGCTCCGCTCCCGGCCCCGGAGCGGTGGAACTCCCACACCGCTGCCGGGTTCCCCTCGAACCCGTCGGTGTGCGTCCAGAGGTCGGCCTGGGCGGGACCGACGGCCACGGTCAGGGCCACCGTCGTCGCCATGACGGCCGCGGCGGTGAGGCGTGCGGCTCTGCTGAATGCTTTTCTCATCCCTGTCTCCTTCGCTCGTCGCCGTTCGTCACGGCGCGCCGTAGATGACGACCTGGTATCCGGTGATCGCCTCTCCCACTGGCTGGTGCCAGGTTTTCGGCGTGGAGTTGCACTGGCTGCCGACCCGGTTGGCGTGCGAGTTCAGCCCGTACGCGGTGTTGCTGGCGAACAGCGGCCCACCGCTGTCGCCGCCGAGGGTGCAGATGTTGGTCTCGACCATCTGGCGTACGGTGCCGCCCGCGCCGTTGACCGTCACGTTGGTCCTGAGCACGGAGCCGCACCTGAATCCGGTGGTCTTGCCCGAGTTGCACACCGACAGCCCGCTCACGGCCGTCGCCCAACCGTGGATGCTGCGGCTCGTGTTGTTCCACAGGTTGATGGTGCCGGTCGCCCAGACCGACGGACCGTTCATCCAGATCAGGCCGTAGTCGTCCTCCGGATAGTTGCTCTCCAGCGACGGCCCGACGTCCTGGCCGTTGGGCAGTGTCCAGTGCGGGTAGCCCTGGGTGCAGTGGCCGGCCGTGATGATGTAGTTGAAGGTGTAGTCGGTGGCGGTGAAGCCGACCGAGCAACCGCCCAACGCGTCCGCGCTGGAGATCCCGACGTTCGGCTGGATCTCGCCGGCGGTGGTCTCGAACCGCACCGCCGCGCCGAACGTGCGCGCCGCCGAGCTCTGCGCGGCGTTCTTCGCCCCCGACGCCGGCAGGCTCACCACCACCTGGTTGGTCTCCGGGTCCACCCCCCAGGTCGTGTTCGGTTCACTCGGCGCGGCCTCCAGCGCCCGCTGGATCTTCTGGAGTTGCCGTTCGCCACGAGCGACGAGGCGCGCCTTCGCGCCAGCGGCGGTCACCTTCTTGGCAGCCGCGGCGTCGGTGACCGTGACGATGAGGTCCCCGTTGGACAGGTACGCGCCGCCCGAGCTGGCACCCAGCTCGGTGGTCAACTGGTTGGCGAGTCGCACACTGGCGTTCTCGGCACCGAGCAGCTTCTCGGCGGCATCGCGGCTGATGCCCCGTTGCGCGGCGATCGCCTCGGCCATGTCCGCCGCCCCGTCCGCCCGCTTCCGGTCGGCGCCGCCGCCGCCAGAAGCCAGGGTCGCCCGGCCCTCGGTCCGGGCCGGATCCGCCGCGCCCCCGGGCTGGGCCGGCCGGTCGACCGGCCCGGCCGCTGCGGCCGTCGGGACGAAAGCCACCGACGCCACGACGGCGAGTGTCGTCGCGAGCAGGGACCTGCGGCTTGGTCTTGTCGTTCGCGGGTGGCTGACAATACGTTCTGACATGCACCGCTCCCATCACGAGGGGACTGGTCGGCCGGGTCAGGAGCTGGACGTCCCGGGCCGGACGGCAATCGTCGCAATGGGGCGGGGGCCGCGAGTCGGATGTTGGACGCGACTGGACACGGCTGGACACCTGGTTGCAGAGGCGCGACGCGATGCTGGCGGTGCTCGACGGTCAGGTGCTGTAGAGCCCGTCCCACGGCTCGGTGAACCCGAGGCGGTCCGGGTACAACTCGACCCGGTCGCCCCACTCAGCGTCAGACTCGTCGATCAAGCCGAACGTGACACCGTCGTGGACCACGCGAAACAGCTGGATGGCGATGTCGCCGTACCGTCGTTCGGGTAGCTGATCGAGCAGACCAGCCAGGCAGGCTTCGGCGTGCTCACCAAGCTCACCGCGCAGGTACGGCGCGGTGGCCACCAGCGAGATGTCAGACCGGCAGTGGCGGCCGTCGACGTCGAACAGGTGCAGGTAGGCGTACCAGCGGACCCGTTCCCGGTCCGGATCCGACGGATGGTCGTCATCGCGATGCGCGCCGTGTATCGCCGCGTAGAACTGGCCGCCGGCGTATCGGCCTATCCGGTCGGTGTGGTACCCCGGTTCGCGCGCAATCGGCACCAGTTCGGGCAGCGGCATGCCAGCGACGATACCCTCCGACAACCGCGCTCATCTGGGTCGGCGGGCCGTGGGCTTTCCCGTACTCACGCTGGGGTCCAGGGGGTTGGCGGTGCCGTTCACGTCATGTCGGATGACGTCCGCTCACGTGCCGATGAGTTCGCCGGGCCGGCTGTACCCTCTGCGAATGCTCGACGACATCTCATTGCTACGCAGGATCGCGGCAGCACCATCGGTCTCGGGTCTCCTACGCGAGCTCGTCGAGTTTGACGTTGAGGATGTAGTGTCCGTCGACGCATCCACGGCGCGGCTGTCTTCGAGCGTGAGTCTGCGTGTGATCGCCTGTGACAGCACGGGGGGTCGGTTCTTTTTGGTAGGTACCGAAGCGTCGTCGCGTCCCGTTCTGTACGCGGACTCGGAGGGTAGCGCGGGCCTCATCGGACCGAGCCTGGCGATCACTCTGGCCACGATTGTCGCTCTGCCGAACTGGCGTGACCTGCTTAAATTCTCCGGTGGGGGAGACCTCCACCAGATGCGGAGAGCCCAGGCCCGGCTCCAGGAAGGAATGCGGCAGTGGCATCCCGATCTCGACCAGCTTCAGTCCTTACTTGTCGGCGAGTTGGAGCTGGATGTGCTCGACGACCCGGTGCTGACGTTCTGGCAGTCAGCGCGCGCCACAGATCCGACGGTGGCCTTCATTGATGATGACGATGGCGGCTTGCCGTGGGGACCCCTTTTCGGTGAAGGGACGATCGACCGTCTGATGCGAGGGTGACTCAAGCCCACCCGTCATCGACGGGCACGGTCATGGTTCGTCCGCTGTCCGCCGCGTAGGTCGAGAATCGGTCAAGAACAATCGATCCTCATCTCGCTTTCGTCGCCGGGACACCAGGGCGGCCGTGCCGCCTCCGCGCTGTCCGCGGAGGCGGCACGGCCGCCGAATTCCGAGCCGCGACGCCTACTCCTTCACCCCGATGTTGTCGATCGGAGGAGCGCTGAGCAGCCGTCGGACGGGCAACACAGTGGTTGTCAACGCCAGCAGTGTGGTGCCGCCGAGCACTGCCACCCAACCGAGCGGCGGGACGTACGGGATCGGGCTGCCGGTCAGTCCGTTGACGATCGCGCTCAGGGTCAGCGCCGCGATCGTCGCGCCGATCAGCACCGCGGTGCCGAGCAGCCCGGCCTGTTCGGCCTGGACCATCCTCCGAATCTGACGGCGGGTGACCCCGACCAGTTGCAGCAACGCCAACTCGCGGCGGCGGGCCAGCGCGGCCAGCACCATCGTGGTCGCCGCCGCCAGCGCCGCGTACCCCACCATCACGCCGATCAGCAGCCGGTTCAGCCAGGCGCCGAACGCCATATCGGTGCTGATCAGGCGGGTACGGGTGGCGGCGTCGAGAACTTCGGTGCCCGGATGCCCAGCCGACCACGTGGCCAACGCGGTGTCGGCCTCCGGGCCGGCACGGACCAGGATCTCGTCGTCGGTACCCCCGGCCGTGTGCTCGGCGACCGTCTCGGCGGCCAGCGTGACGTCACCGAAACCGAGGCCACGGCCGTAGATCGCGATGACGTCCAACGTGACAGGGGTGCCGTCGCCCAGCCAGAGTTCCGCCTGGTCGCCGACGTCCCAGCCGGAAGTGGACGCCTGCATGGCAGACAGGGCGACAGTGCCGGCGCGCAGGTCGGCCAGGTTGCCCTCGCGCACGGCGAGGTCCATCGTCGACGTGATGCCCGCCGGGTCGACCGACTGCGCGCTGACCGGCTCGATTCCGCCGAGCGCCCGCACCACCACCTGCGTGCGGTGCACACCGGTGGCCGCCTGCACCCCGGGCAACTCACGGATCTCCCGCGCCGCGTCCGCCGGCAGCCCACCCGGAGCGACAAGCACCCGCTCGGCGAGGGTGCCCGCGCTGCTCTGCGTGGTGGTCTGCCGTTCCAGGTTGTTCTGCAGGAACCAGACCGATCCGCCGAACCCCACGGACAGCACGAGGGCGGTCAGGACTGTCGCCATGCCCTGCGCGTTGGCCCGCAGATTGGCCGCAGCCAGGTAGCCGCTGACCCGCCACATCCGCGGCAACAACGGTGTGAGCAGGCGTGCCGCGTACGCGTTGATCCTCGGTGCGAGCAGCGCCACCGCGATGACGAACAGGTACAGCATGCCGACCGCGCCGGCCAGTGCCCCGGTCGACCCGGCCGCACCGAGCGTGAACGCCCCGGAGGTGGTGGCCGCCACCAGCGTCAGCACGCCGGCGATCAGCCGCACCCGGCCGCTACGCCGAGGCTCGACAGCGATCTCGCCGAGCGCCTCGATCGGTTTGATCCCGGTGACCCGGCGTGCGGCGACCAACGCGGCGAGCACCGCCACGAGGACCGCCACGAGGACCGCGGCCGGCACCGCGAACAGGCCGCCGGTCATCGGGAAGCTGGCCGGCACGAACCCCCGCCCGACCAGTTCGCCGTGCACCCAGCGGGCCGCCAACAGGCCGGCCGGGCCGCCGATCGCAGAGCCGATCAGGGCGAGCAGCGCGGCCTCGGCTACCAACATGCGGCGCACCTGCCCCGGCGTGGCCGCGACCGCGCGTAGTAGCGCCAGGTCACGTCGACGGTGCCGGACGGACAGCCCGATAGTGCCGGCCACCACGAAGACGATCAGCAGGACGACGTACCCCCCGAAAACCGATCCGACCTCGATCAGCAACGTCTGGGCGGCCTGGTCCTCCGACTGCTCGACGTTCCCACGGTCTTTCCCGGCGTACGTCGTGGCGCCGGCCGCCGACGCGATCTCGCGTACCGGGCCGAGGTCGGCGCCGGGCACCATCCGTACGCCGATCGCATCCACCCGGCCCGGGTGGGCGGACAACCGGGCGGCCTGCACGTCGGTGAAGAACACCGCCGCCGAACCGGTCTCGGCGGTTCCGCTCACCCGGTACGACCGGCTGACCCCGCCGACGACCAGGTCGATGCGGTCGCCGGGTGCCACGCCGAGACGGGTGTCGACAAGCACCTCGTCGTCGGCTCGTGGCGCGGCACCCGCGCCGATGGGACGACCGGTGAACGCGTACGTGTCCCAGCCGTGTCCCACGGCAGCGGGTGAGCCGATCAGCACCCGTTCGTCGCCGGTGACGGCCGCGACGCCCGGCACCTGGCGGATCCGGTCCACCAGGACCGCGTCCACAGTGCCGCCCTCGGGCAGCGTGACCGTGCTCGTGGTGGTGTCGCCGCCGAACTCCTTGAACGTGTGGCTGACCGTGCGGTTGGCGACGACCACGTCGGCCGTTGCCCAGAGCCGTGGCTCCGTGCGGAAACGCAGCCCGGACTCGACGAGCGTGCCCATCGATACCAGGATCAGCACGCCGGCGATCAGGGCCAGCAGGGTCGCGGCGGCGGGGCCGACGCGGTGCCGCAGCAGGCGGGCGGCGAGGCCGGTCATCGCAGGACCCGCCGATCCAGCGAGGCCAGGTGCTCGGCGATACCGGCGGCTCCGAGCTGCGGCAGGTCGGCGACGATCGCGCCGTCGGCCAACACGAGCACGCGGTCCGCGTACGACGCGGCGATCGGATCGTGGGTCACCATCACCACGGTCAGCCCGTTCTCGTCCACGACCGCGCGAAGCAGCGTCAGCACCTCCGCCGCGGTCCGCGAGTCGAGGGCGCCGGTAGGCTCGTCTGAGAAGATCACCTCGGGGCGGGTGGCCAGCGCCCGGGCGATCGCCACCCGCTGCTGCTGGCCGCCGGAGAGCGCGGCCGGCCGGTGGTGCAGTCGGTCGGTGAGGCCGACCCGCTCGACCACCTGGGCCAGCCAGGCCCGGTCCGGACGGACGCCGGCCAGGCGCAGGGGCAGCACGATGTTCTCCTCGACGGTGAGCGCGCCGATCAGGTTGAACGCCTGAAAGACAAACCCGATCCGGGTACGACGCAGCTCGGTCAGGCGGGTCTCGGACAGCCCCGACAGGTCGGTGCCTCCGATGACTACCCGACCGGAGGTGGGCCGGTCGAGCCCGGCCGCGGTCTGCAGCAGCGTGCTCTTGCCGGAGCCCGAGGGCCCCATCACCGCGGTGAAGGTGCCCCGGTCGAAGCCGACATCGATGCCCGCTAGCGCGGTCACCTGGTTACGGCCGGCGCCGTACACCCGGGTGAGGTGTTCGACGCGTACCGCCGGTTCGATTGTCTGTCCCGGATTGTCCGGCATTCTGGTGGCCTCTCTCCGTGTCATCGGCAAGAACTGCGCGCACCAGAAACGCTATTGACGTGCGAGAACGGCGACCATCCCGTGGGCTGCCAGGTCCGGGTACAGCAGGCGCTACCGCTGATCACCGTTCAGGTAGCGCAGCACCGCGGTGACCCGGCGGTCGGCATGGTCGTCCGGTGGAAGCTGAAGCTTCGAGAAGATGCTGCGGATGTGCTTGTGCACCGCGCCGTCGGTGACGAACAGCCGCCCGGCGATCGCGCTGTTGCCAAGCCCTTCGGCCATCAACCCCAGTACCTCACGCTCACGCGGCGACAGCTCGCCCAGCGCCGTGTCCGTCCGGCGGTTGCGGGCGAGCAACTGCGCCACCACCTCCGGGTCGATCACGCTGCCGCCGTCCGCGACGCGGTGCAGCGCGGCGAGGAACTCCTCGACCCGGCCCACCCGCTCCTTCAACAGATAACCGAGCCCGACGGCGCCGACCGAGAACAGGTCGGTGGCGAAGGCCTGCTCCACGTACGCCGACAGGACCAGCACCGCGAGGCCGGGGCGGCGCCGCCGGGCCTCCACCGCGGCCACGATGCCCTCGTCGGTGTGGGTCGGCGGCATCCGTACGTCCACGATCGCGACGTCCGGCGCGTGTTCGTCGACGGCGACCAGGAACTCGCCTGGAGTACCGGCCGTGGCGACCACGTCCAGATCCTCCGCCCGCAGCAGCAGAGCCAACCCCTCACGCAGCAGCGGGTCGTCCTCGGCGATCACGATCCGCATGGCAGCTCCACGTCCATTCTCGTCGGCCCTCCCGGCGGGCTCGTCAGTGTCATCAGCCCGTCGTACGCCTCGACCCGCCGGCGGATACCGGTCAGCCCCGAGCCACGTTTCTCGTCCGCGTCGCCGTGCCCGTCGTCCTCGACGCACACCAGCAGCCGGCCGCGCTCGCGGCGCACGGCCACGTCCACCTGGCTTGCACCGCTGTGCCGGACGACGTTCGTCAGCGCCTCGGCCACCACGAAGTACGTGGTGGCCTCGACCGAGGCCGCGCACCGCACAGCCACGTCCACCTCGAGTCGGCAGGGCACCACGCAGCTGGCGGCCAGGCCCGCCAGCGCGCCGGCGAGACCCCGGTCGTCCAGCACGGGCGGCAGGATCCCGCGCACGACCGTACGAAGCTCGCCGAGTGCCTGTTCCGCAGCGTCCTGCGCCTGCCCGAGGATCTCGTCGGCGCGGTCCGGATTGCGGCGCGCGGCCCGCCGCGCGGCCCCCAGCAACAGGTTGACCGCGACCAACCGATTCTGGGTGCCGTCGTGCAACGAACGCTCGATCCGGCGCAGCTCGACCGCGTGGGCGTCCAGCGCCGCAGCGCGGGTGGCGGTCAGCTCAGCCACCCGCAGCGACAGGTCGACACCCGGCGGCGGAGGCAGCAGCAACCGGCCCGGCCACGCCTGGAGACGGGCCAGGACCGGGCTGAACCAGATCGCGGCGGCCAGCCAGCCCACCCCGAGCAACCCGACCACGAGTGCGTCGGGCAGTCCGTCGATGCGCCACCAGACGATCCCCGGCTCGCCGGCATCGGCAGGGAGCAGCCGGTAATACAGCGGGAATGTGACGTACTGGACGGCAGAGAGAGGCAGCACGAGGCCGACCAGCCCGGTCACCAGGCCGACGAGCGAGGACAGCCCGACCCAGCCGAGCTCCCGGCGCACGAAGGGATCACGCGTCGCCGTCCGCAACCCGGCCGGCACCGGCCCCGGCGTGGGGATCGGCTCGCCCCAGCGGGACAGCCGGGCCCGCTCGCGATCGGCCACCGAGCGCACCGCCCGCAACGCGCCGGGTGCGACCAGCAGCCCCACCCCGCCCAGGCAGGCCACCGCCACGATCGCCGCCCAGAGCAGCGCGCCCAGGGCCAGCGCGGCGGTGCCCAGCCCTCCGACGAGGTGCTCCAGGGCGTCGACCGAGGCGCGAACCCGGCTCCGCACGTACGTCATCGACCCACCTCCCTCGCCAACATAGGCCACCGCGGAACCCGCCCAGCAACGCCCTGCGCGGAAGGTACAGCCTGCTGTACCACTGTCGTCGAGTTGGCGGGATCGTCCCCGCCGCGCCGCCCGCCTAGCGTTGACGGCGTCGAGGATCGAACGCCCGAGGAGGCAGCCATGACCGATCCGTACCGCATCACCGAGGCCCCGGTCGACACGCCGAAGAGGCCGGGCGGCCGGCTACGCCCGCTGCTGTGGCTGGTGCTCTTCGTCAGCGCGGCGGCCAACGTGGTGCTGTCGACCGCGGCGGACAACCAGTGGATCAGCTCGGCGTTCGGCCTGGTGGCGCTGCTCTGCGCGGTCGCGCTGATCGTCCACCACCGCCGTAACCGCGCCCGGGCGTCGTAGGGACGGCGGGCAGTGTCGCCACTCGGGAGCGAGGGGGCCGGGGCGCTGCTGCGCCCCGGCCCCCTCCGGACTGCTCCGCGGGTGTGCCGCGGAGGAGGTGTCTCTCAGGTCACCCGCAGCGTTGACCGTTGAGGGTGAAGGTGGTTGGTGCCGGATTGGTGCCGCTCCACGTGCCGTTGAAGCCAATGCTGGTGGACGCGCCGGGAGCGAGTTTGCCGTTCCAACTCATGCTGTCCGCGGTGACGCTCGTTCCGTTCTGTTTCCAGGTGGCCGACCAGCCCTGGTCGACCTTCTGAGCGGTGGTGGGGAAGTCGAAGGCGAGTTTCCAGCCGTCGATCGCGGTGGTGCCGGTGTTCTTGATCGTTACGGCCGCGGTGAAGCCGCCCGACCAATTGTAAGCCGTGTAGCCGACAGTGCAGGTTGCGGTCGGGGCGGTGGGCGCGGTCCGCACGGCCAGGCCGGGCGAGGCCGCCGAGACGTTGCCCGCCGCGTCCCGGGCGGTCACCACGAAGGTGTACGGCGTGTCCGGCGTCAGCCCGGTCACGGTGTACGTGGTGCCGGTGGCGCTGCCCACCTTCACCGGGCCGGCGGTGTCGACCCGGTGCACGTCGTAGCCGGTGACGGCGGTGTCGTCGGTGGACGGCGTCCAGGTCAGCGCGACGCTGTCGCCGGTGATCGTGCCGGCGGTCGGCTTGCCCGGGACGGTCGGCGCCTGGGTGTCGCCGGGCGTGGTGCCGCGCGGCAGCACCAGGTGGGTGATCGAGTTGGCCGGGAAGGTGGCCGTGAGGCCGCTGGCGGTCACCGGCAGGTCGGCCTCCCGGACGACGCCGGCGAGGTTCGCCCCGCTGTAACGGTAGACCTGGGCGGTGCTGGCGGAGGCGCCGGTGAGGGCGACCGGGCTGGTCAGGTCGTCACCGGTCTTGTTGACGACGACCAGGGTGAGCGCCTTGTCGGCGCTGCGCTCGGCGGCGTACACCGCGAGCCTGCCCTGGTCGGCGCTTGCCGCCTGGACGGAGGTTTCGCCGAACGCGCCGCCCTTGCCGTCGTAGTTGCGGAAGACGCGGAACGCGTTGGCCACCGGCTGGTCGGCCGTGGGTGCGGTCCAGAGGGTGGCCAGGTCGAGTCCTTCGCGGCCGAAGATGCCGAGGACGTCGGCCTGGGCGAGCGCGCCGTTGAGCGACCCGAAGGCGCCCCAGTTGTACTCGGTCATCGCGATCTTCGTGCCCGGGTAGTGCTGGTCGACGAGCTCGCGCAGGCGCGGAATGTACCGGACCGGACTGTTGATCCAGCTCTCGTCCACGTAGGTCGGGTCCCAGAGTTGGCGGGTCGAGCGCAGTCGCAGCGCCTGGGTGTTGGCGTCGCCGGCCGCGTCGCCCAACACGCCGGCCTGCTGCGGGTAGAGGTGGACGTCGAAGTAGTCGAGGATGCGTGTGCCGTGCTGCTGCTCGTACTCACGCATCCGGTCCAGATACCACGGCCCGAGGTCCTGGCCGCCGTGCGCGGCCTTGTCCGGTGGGTTCGACCAGCAGCCGGTGCGCGAGCAGGTGTCCTGGTCGAGGCCCGAGTAGAGGATCGAGTTCAGGCCCCAGCCGACGGGACCGAGCGTCTTCGCGCCGGGGTCGGCAGCCTTGATGGCGGCCGCGTACTCGTAGGTGCGGTCGCGTAGCTCGTCGTAGCCCAGCCCGGTCGGGCGGACGTCGCGGTGGGTGGAGTGCCACAGGTCCGGCTCGTTGTCCAGGTTGTAGAACTGGACCCCACCGTCGGCGGCGGCGCCGAACTGCCCCTTGAGGTGGTTGACGAAGTCGGTGGCGTACTCCGGGCCGACGGCGACGCTGGTGTCCTCCGGATCGGTGCCGGTGATCGGTGACCCGTCCGGCTTGATGCCGTTGCCGCAGTCCGGGGCCCAGGTGTCGGTGGACTGCTGTGGGCCGTACTTGGCGACGCTGAAGCCACACGCCCGCGACCGGTCCTTGGCGATCCAGCCGAGCATCGGCATGGTCATGACCGTGGCCGCGCCGGTGGCCTTGTTCTGCTGCACGAACCGGTCGGTCTCCGAGCCCTCCGGGAGGTCGTCCGGACTCGGGTTGTCGTTGGGGATGTTCTCGAAATACCAGTCTGCCGCGCGGTTGGTGGTGTCGGCACGGAAGTTGTAGCGGGTGGTGGCGTTGCCGCCGTAGCGGTGCACCGGCAGCCGCAGATCCTGGGCGAGAACCTGGTCGGCGAAGTTCATGCCGTAGATGTACGGGCTGATCTGGTGGCGGGCGGCGGTGGTGTCGACGGTGAGCGCCGGGCCGGCCGCGGCCAGGGCGGGTTCTGGCAGGGCCAGACCGGCGAGGGCCGTGGCGAGCACGACCGGGAGTAGAGCGGTGGTGGGACGCACGAGCATTCCTTTCGCATAGGAGCTCGACGATGGGAGCGCTTCCACAGGGTTGCGCTTTCCCGGCTCCGAGTCAACGCCGGAAGACCCACTGTGGATCATGTCGAATTCGACTCGATTCGACCTGTTCGGGCAGTTGGTACGGCGGGTCGAACTCCTACCCCTCGGTTGGTCCCTGTTCGCGTAGGGCCGCGCGGGCTCGCATGAGTGCGAAGCCGAGCAGGTTCAGCCCTCGCCACCGGGCGGGGTCGGTGGCGTGCGGGTGGTCTGCGGCCAGGCCGATTCCCCAGACCCGGTCGAGCGGGCTGGCCTCCACAAGCACCCGCTCGCCGGTGCCCAGCAGGTAGCTGCGCAGCGCAGGATGCTGGCCGAACTTCGCCGCGTTGCCAGTCACCACGATGTCGTAGCGGTGCTGCTCCCATGCCCTCTGGTCGAAGCCGGTGACCTGCCGGCCAAGGGTCTTCGCGGCGTGCGGGTGCGTGACCGTCAGAGTCTGGGCGGCCGTCGCCCGGTCACCGAACAGCGTGGCCTTGCGCCACATCATGTAGTGCTCGGCTGTGGCGAAGAGCAGCCCGTCGATGGTGAACGGCGCCGGCCACCACTGACTCAAGCACCCAGCCCCGATGCCGCCGTCGCGCTGCGGCTGGTGGCCCCAGAAGAACAGGAACTTCACCCGGGCGCCCGAACGCATCCTGCCGGTCAGCTCCCCGACGCTGCTCGGTGACGTCGCCATGTGGGTGAGTGTGCGGCACCAGCAGGTCGGCCGCACCACCATTACCGGGGGCGCGGATCGAATTGATTCGATATATCATCCCGGGCAGGGCAGTGTCACTCCGCACGGGCGTACGGCGCGGAGTGCTCACCATCCACCGGGCGGGCCGGGCAGCCAGCGGTGGCCACCGATTCGGGCGCGGCTGGGTTGGCGCCGGCTCGGCGTTACCTGCGGCGTGCTGGTCCAGTGGCGAGCGCGGTGCTCCGTTCGTCGGCCGTGCAGCGAACGTCGGTTCCGTGCCCCGCATCGGCAATGGACCAGACAGCACACCGAGGAGAACGCACAGATGAACGACGTACCCGCTCAACCGAAACGCCGACCCAGGGGTGCCGCCAGGCTGCTTCTGGGTGGGGCCTGCGCCCTGGCGATCACCGTGTCCTCGATGGCCCTGGCGACCTTCGCCCGCGCCGACCTCAGCGGTCCGCCCGGGACCACCCTGAAAGCCGCCGCCGAGCGCAGCGGCCGGTACTTCGGCGCCGCCATGGGGTCGGACCGTCTCACCGACTCGGGCTTCCTGACCATCGCGGACCGCGAGTTCGACATGATGACGGCCGTCAACGAGATGAAGCCCGACGCGACCGAGCCCAACCCCGGCCAGTTCGACTTCCGTCGCGGTGACGCGATCTACAACTGGGCCACCCAGCACGGCATGCGGTTCCGTGGTCACACCCTGGCCTGGCACGGCCAGCAGCCCAGGTTCTGGGGAAGTCTCAGCGGCAGCGCCCTGCGGGCCGCGATGGTCAGCCACATCAACGGCGTCATGGCCCACTACAAGGGCAAATTCGCCTACTGGGACGTGGTGAACGAGGCCTACGCCGAGAACGGCAGCCGGCGGTCGTCGAACCTGCAGGCCACCGGGAACGACTGGATCGAGGTGGCGTTCCGGACCGCGCGCGCCGCCGACCCGAGCGTCAAGCTGTGCTACAACGACTACAACATCGAGAACTGGACGTACGCCAAGACGCAGGGCGTCTACAACCTGATCAGGGACTTCAAGGCCCGGGGCGTCCCGGTCGACTGCGTCGGCCTGCAGACCCACTTCACCGGTGGCAGCTCACTGCCGAGCAACTTCCAGCAGACGCTGTCCAGCTTCGCCGCCCTCGGGGTCGACGTGGCGTTGACCGAGGCCGACGTCACCAACGCCTCGACCAGCCAGTACCAGGGCCTGACCCAGGCCTGCATGAACGTCCCCCGCTGCGTCGGCATCACGACGTGGGGCATTCGGGACAGCGACTCCTGGCGCGGCAACGAGAACCCGCTGCTCTTTGACCGCAACAGCAACCCCAAGGCGGCGTACACCGCAGTCCTCAACGCTCTCAACGCCGCCTCCACCACGGTGCCGGGCACACCGCCGACGAGTGCTCCGCCGACGTCTGCTCCGCCGACCAGTGCTCCGCCGACGTCTGCTCCGCCGACCAGTGCTCCGCCGACGTCTGCTCCGCCGACGAGTGCCCCGCCGACCACGCCGCCGCCGGGTGGCTGTGGCGCGACGTACCGCATGGTCAACAACTGGAACGGTGGTTTCCAGGGCGAGGTCACCGTGGCCAACAACGGCTCCGCCACCCTCAGCGGCTGGACCGTACGGCTGACGCTGGCCAGTGGGCAGACCATCGCCAATGTCTGGAACGGCATCAACACCGGCACCAGCGGGACAGTCAGCGTCCGCAACGCCGAGTACAACGGGTCTCTCGGCGCGAACGCCTCGACCACCTTCGGCTTCCTGGCCAACGGCAGCAGCAGCGCGGCGCCCGGCAACCTCTCCTGCACCAGCCCCTGACCGGTAACACGTACCAGCCCTTCGCCTCAGGACGCTGACCGGGCCCGGAGCCATCGGCTCCGGGCCCGAGTGCCGTCGTTGTCGGTCGGACCCGGTGAGTCACATGGCGGCAGCTCGGAATATCCATTGCCATCCGCTTCGCACAGCGCCTACCTTGAATGAGCAAGGCCGTTCCGACCAACCCAAGGAGTTCCCCGTGTCGCAGTATGCCTACACCGAAACCACGCGGTTCACGCCGCGCGGCGGTGTCGTGCTGCCCTCGATCGGGCGAGCCCACGATCTGTGCGCGAGTGAGCAAAACTGGAAGCCGGGGTGGCGGCGCGAATAGCGCCAGCGCAAGCTGCGAAGCCGCCCACCCCGACCGGGGCAGGGCGGCTTTCTCGTTACTGAAGCACCTTGATAGGGGCGTAGCTCAACTGGGAGAGCACCGGCCTCCAAAACCGAAGGTTGCAGGTTCGAGTCCTGCCGCCCCTGCTTTTTCGCCACGGCCGCGGCCGGTGGCGCCGCACATTCTCAACTCCACAGTGGATGGCATGAGCAAGACCCCGGCCGGCGCCTGCACGGGCCGGCCGGGGGCACTATCTCCGGGACGAGGGAGACGGCTGACCCGCTCGCTTTGGGAGCGAGAGACACGGGGTTCGACACCCCGGTCCCGGACCACGGGGTTGTAGCTCAGCTGGGAGAGCGCCGGTTCGGCAGACCGGAGGTCGAGGGTTCGAATCCCTTCTTCTCCACGCATTCGCGACCGCGATCCCCGCCGGTTCCATGGGCCGTTGGAGCAAGCTGGCAGCTCACCTGGTTCTCAGCCAGGAGGTTACGGGTTCGAGCCCCGTACGGCCTACGCAAAGAAAATGCCACGCGGTCGTGGTGAACTCGGCGGACACGTCGGTCTTCCAAACCGAAGAAGCGGGGTCGGTGCCCGCCGGCCGCTCAACCGTTCCGGGATGCTCTGCTGGCAGGGGCGACGGGACTTTGGATCCCGGTACAGTCGCAGGTTCGATTCCTGCTCCCGGAGCTCACCATGCCCTCGTAGCCCAACGGAAGAGGCGCGGTCGTGAGGCGGCCGTAGTTGCACGTTCGACTCGTGTCGAGGGCACCAAGCCGACGTAGCTCAACGGCAGAGCATCCGGCTCATAACCGGAAGGCCCCCGGATCGACCCCGGGCGTCGGCACCACGCGCTCGTGGTGGAACTCAGGTAGACACGCACGGCTCAGGTCCGTGTGCCGAAAGGCGTGGGGGTTCGACTCCCCCCGAGCGCACTCACCGGCTTCCGGCCGGTCCCATGCTGGCGTAGCTCAGCGGCTTGAGCACCTCGTTGTCAGCGAGGCGGTCGCGGGTTCGAGTCCCGTCGTCAGCGCCACGGAGAGGTCGCCTAGTCCGGCCGATGGCACCGCGTTGCTAACGCGGAGCGGGTGACACCGCCGAGGGTTCGAATCCCTCCCTCTCCGCCATGTCGTCGTGGCCAAGCTGGTTAAGGCACTGCGCTGATAACGCAGAGATCGTGGGTTCAACTCCCTCCGACGACACCATGCCCCCGTGGCTCAGCGGATAGAGCACCAGATTACGGATCTGGGGGTCGCGCGTTCGAATCGCGCCGGGGGTACGCATCGGGGTGTGGCGCAGTCGGTGGCGCGCCGGTCTGGTGGACCGGAGGCCGTCGGTTCGAGCCCGGCCATCCCGACTCATGGTGAGGCCACCCGATAGGTGACGGGCGCCGCCTCGAAAGCGGACAGGGCCACAGGGCCTTGGGGGTTCGACTCCCTCCCTCACCGCCAAGCGCCGCTAGCTGAGTGGCTTAGCACCGGATTCTTAATCCGGGGACCGGAGTTCGACCCTCCGGCGGCGTACCACCGTGCCCCGCTGGCGCAGCGAACAGAGCGGGGCGCAGCACGATGTCGCCGGCGCCTGATGGCCGGGCTCCGGACTTTTAATCCGGACTGCGGGGGTTCGATTCCCTTCGGCGGCACTTGCGGGGTAGAGGAGTTCGGTCGTCCTCGCCGGCCTCATAAGCCGGAGCTCGCGGGTTCGAATCCCGCCCCCGCCACCACGTCCCTATCCGTTCGGGTCGGCCCTGGCACCGGGAGTGCCAGGCGCAAGCGCGGCAGCACACTCCGCGGCCGACCCCCTCATCACGCCCTGATAGCTCAGCGGGAGAGCACCGGTTCGACAAGCCGGGGGTCGCTGGTTCGACACCAGCTCGGGGTACGCAACGCGCGTTCGGTTATGGGCAACTCGCCGCCCCGCCCGAAAGCGAAAGATCTAGGGCTAGATAAACGGACGAAGCTTACGGCAGCCGACGTTATTGAGATCAGGGCGTCCAACCTGTCCGGGGAGCAGCTTGCTCCCGTTTTCGACGTGCGTCCGCAAACGGTCAACAAAATTCGACGGCGTGAGATCTGGAAAGACGTTGCATATTTTTTGGGCGATGGAGCGGGTTCAAGCCCCGCACGCGCGACCATTCCCTTGTAGCTCAAGCTGGCAGAGCAGGCGGCTGTTAACCGCAAGATTCCTGGTTCGAACCCAGGCGAGGGAGCGATGGCGGGGCCGGGACGGGCGGAAGTCCCCTCGGCGGAGACTGGTCCACCAGGGCCGCCCGTCATCCCATGCCCGTGTAGCTCAGCGGCAGAGCACCGCTCCCACACAGCGGGTCGCCCTGGTTCGAGTCCAGGTACGGGCACTGGCCTTCGGGCCGTAGTTGTGGCTGTAGCTCAGTGGTAGAGCGCCCGGTTGTGGCCCGGGAGGTCGCGGGGTCAGTACCCGCCAGTCACCCCACGGGAGTGCGCCACCGCTGGTGAGGTGGGCCGGGTTGTAACCCCGGTGCGTTCGCGCTCAGGGAGTTCGAATCTCTCCACTCCCACGGCTTGCCCGCGTAGCTCAGCGGACAGAGCACCAGCTTCCGGAGCTGGGTGGCGGGGGTTCGATTCCCTCCGCGGGTGCTTCTGCCTGGTCGTGTGCCCGAGTGGTCAGGGAGCGGTCTGCAAAACCGCGCACGCCGGTTCGATTCCGGTCACGGCCTCGACTGCCATCCACTGTGCGGGGTGCACCGGTCAGTTGACTGTCGTCACCTGTCGGAGGTCGTCCCGATTGCCGGACAGGATGATCGTCACCTGACCGGCGTCCATGGCCAGATCGACGCATTCCGTGCTCCGGTCCAGCAGCCAGCCAACAGGTCGGCACCCCCGACCCCACCCTCGTGCCTCGACGTGCCGCTTCACCTCCGCGTAGAGGTCTTCGCCGGATTGACCGGCTCGGCCGGTAACCGTGATCCTCCGCTGGCACGATCCTGAGCCGCAGTCGCCGTCATCCGACGGAAGGACCGTGGCTTGCAGTCCGTTGGGCAACGGCAGCACCTTGTCGGCTGCCGGGAAGAATGGCCCTGGTCGCCCGAGCAGTACGCCACAACAGAGCAGCACCAGCAACCAGCCGGCGAGCAGGTACGTCGACACGACGTTCCCGGGCCTGTGGACGGGGCCGAGTCGGCGGCGTTCGTGCAGGCGGGCGGCAGCCACCGTCAGCGCGGCCACCGCCACGCACACAAGCGAGATCTCCAACAGGCCACGCGGCAGGAAATAAATGAGTGTGGCGGCGAGCGCGGTCAACCCTGCGAGGAACAGCGCAACCAGCCATCGGATTCGCGGCGCTCGCGACATGTTGAGCCACAACAGCAGAATCGGCCCTGTCGCGAGCATGATCAACCGCACCGATTGATCATGCCAGCCCGATCCGACCCGCAATCACCACAGTGGGCGTACGACCGTTCCCGACGACTGCGCCGGTCGTCGAGACGAGGCCCGCAGGCCGGTCGCCGCGAGAGTGCTGTCGCGTACGGACGCGGACCAGCCTCCATGGCGATCATCGACGCCTGCCGCTACGATCCGGTATCGGTGAATCACCGAGCGTTGATGTGTGCTGTTCGTAAGACCTGGCCGCTGGCAATCCGGCGCCGCTACGCAGGTGGTGCCGGCGTGAGGATCACGCCGTCTCGACGAAGGAAATCCGGATGACGGAGAGCGCGCAGACCACCGAGAGCCGAACCGTTCCGCCCGCACGGCCCTACCCGTTCAGTGTGCCCGACCGCCTCGTCGTCGATCCGACCTATGGCGAGCTGCGCGAGACCGAGCCGATGACCCGGGTAAAGCTCCCCTACGGCGAGGAGGCGTGGCTCGCCACCCGGTACGAGGACGTCCGTACGGTCCTCGGCGACGTGCGGTTCGGCCGCGCACCGGCCGTTCAGCGCGACGAGCCCAGGCTCACCCAACGCCAGCAGGACAGCGGCATGCTGACCATGGATCCGCCCGAGCACACGCGGCTGCGCCGGCTGGTGGCGAAGGCGTTCACGGCACGTCGGGTTGAGGCGCTGCGACCCCGAACCCAGGAGATCGCCGACGCGCTTGTCGACAACATGATCCGGCTCGGTTCTCCGGCCGACCTGGTGGAGCACGTCGCCACGCCGCTGCCGATCCAGGTGATCTGCGAGCTGCTCGGCGTCCCGTACGCCGACCGCGACCGCTTCCACATCTGGTCCGAGGCGATCGTCTCGACCACCTCGCTGCCCCCGGAAACGATCCAGGAGTACCTGAACAGTCTCTGGGGCTACATGGGTGACCTGGTCGCCGAGCGCCGCCGCGAGCCGGGGATCGACGACCTGCTCGGCGCGATGGTGCGGGCCCGCGACGAGAATCAGGATCGGCTCAGCGAGACCGAGTTGGTGGAGCTGGCCGGCGGGCTGCTCGCGGCCGGCCACGAGACCACGGTGACCCAGATTCCCAACTTCGTCTACGTCCTGCTGCACAATCCGGACCAGCTCGCTCGGCTGCGGGCCGACCCGTCGCTGGTGCCGGCCGCCGTCGAGGAACTGTTGCGGTACGTGCCGCTCGGCGTCGGCTCCTCCTTCGCCCGGTACGCCAAGGAGGACGTCGAGGTCGGCGGGGTGCTGGTCCGGGCAGGTGAGCCGGTTCTCGGCTCACTGTCGTCGGCGAATCGGGACGGTACGGTCTTCGCCGACCCGGACCGGCTGGATCTCGACCGCGAGCAGAACCCGCACCTGGGCTTCGGGCACGGCGTGCACCACTGCGTCGGCGCGCAGCTGGCCCGCATGGAGTTGCAGGTCGCTGTGGCCACCCTCGTGACTCGCCTACCCGGATTGCGGCTCGCCGTTGCAGAAGCCGAGCTGGAGTGGAAGCGGGGCATGTTGGTGCGGGGCCTGCTCGGCATGCCGGTGGCCTGGTGAGCACCGCATGGCGGATCGGGGTGGACGCCCGCCGCTGCATGGGCACGGGCGTCTGCGTCGGGACCGCACCCGAGCACTTCCACCTGGTCGGCGACCTGTCCGCGCCGCTGGCCGACGTCGTCGCCCCGGCCGAGGCCATCGTCGACGCCGCCAACTCGTGCCCGGTGGAGGCGATCACGGTCCGCGACGCCACCGACGACCGGCTGATCGCGCCGGAGGAGTGACCCGAAATCGAGCCCGGCCGGTTGCGCCGCCGCGGATGATCCTCAAGATCAGCGCGCTCGTGAGGTCAGCCGGCCCGCCAGCCGGCCGGGTCGACGCCGCCGGGCACTGGCGCCGCAGGGTCGTAGGGCTGCCGGGTGAAGACGAAGGTGCCAAGATCGAGGTGGCTGACGGCGCCGGTCGCGTCGCGGTGCACCCGCAGCCGTTCGCCGGCGAAGTAGCCGTTGAGCCCCTCCCAGCCGCCGTCGCCGGTGGGGCGCAGCCGGGTGCCGCGCCCGCCGGACAGCGGGGTCAGCTCCAGGAAGTCATCAGCCTGCGGGCGCAGCACGTACGGGGCCGGCCCCCAGTACCACGGGCCGGCGAGATCCAGTAGCTGTGGGTCAACCGAGGGCAGCGGTCGCCACGGCGCGGGGATCCGGGGCTCCCGCTCGGCGACCGTCTGCAGCAGATCAGCGGCGAGAGCGCCGGCGGACAGGCCGGCGGTCACGTTGCCCATCACGACCGCGCCCAGAGCCTCGTCGGGGCTGACCCAGACGGCCGCGACGAAGCCCGGCATCGAGCCGGTGTGCCCGGCCAACAACCGGCCGTCGCGGCGCAGCAACTGCATGCCGAGCCCGTAGCCGCTGTCCCGGTCCGTCGCCTCCGGTGGGCTCGCCGGGGTGCGCATCTGCGCGACGGTGTCCGGATGCAACACCCGGTCGTCGCCGTCGATGAGGAACGCCGCGAACCGGGCCAGGTCCGTCACGGTCGACCACAGTTGCCCGGCAGGGGCCATCAGACCGGTTTCCACGGCGGGCTCCGCCAGGAGCACATCGGCCCAGGGATGCACCGCCCAGCCCGTGGCATGCGGCGCGACCGGCAGCAGGGTGGTGCGGGTCATCTCGAGTGGCTCCAGCACCTCGCGCCGCAGCACCTCGCCCCAAGCCTGCCCGCGAACCCGCTGCACCAGCGCGCCGAGCAGCGCATAGCCGGGGTTGGAGTAGTGGTGGCGCTGTCCGGCCGGATGTACCTGCGGCTCGCTGCCCAGCACGTCGGCCAGGTCGGGCCGCAGCGTGCCCGGGGTCCGTTCCCACCACGGACCGGGCGCCTCGGCGATCAGCCCGGCGGTGTGCGCCAGCAGTGCACCGACCGTGGCCTGGCCCGCCGCCGTGCCGGGCAGGTGCTCGGCCAGCGGGTCGGTAAGCGCGAGTTGCCCCTCGTCGCGCAGGCGCAGCACCAGCACCGCCAGGAAGGTCTTGGTGATCGAGCCGATCCGGTATTGGAGCTCGCCATCCGGCACCCTGCCGTCCACAGTTCCCCACCCGTCCACCCACACCGGACGGCCATCACGCACCACGGCAGCGACGACCGAAGGCGCCCGACCCGCTACCTGACCAGTGGCCAGCCGGTGGACGAGCGCACGTCGGGTTTCGGGTAACAGCGGCGTCGGGATCGGTGACATGTGGGGCAACCTACCGGGCGGGCCGCGCGGCCCGGAATGATCCGGCGGGTCCGGATCTGCCACCGTGCGCGCGGCAGCGTGAGTTGAGGGCGCCGCTGTCAGTAGGCGCCGGTGGACGCGGTGGCTTCCGCGAGGCAGTTGTCACGAGCCGAGGCGGCGGTGATCTGTTCGGCGGGTGCCTCAGGTGTGGCGTCGGCCGGCCGTCGGCAGCATGAGCTCGGTGTATGTGGACAGGGTGCCGGTCCAGTCGTCATGGGCCTCATAGGCGACGTAGCCGTCGGGCCGGACGAGGATCTGCGCCGGGCCGGTGATGCCGTAGACACGGCGCACTCCTGCCGCGTCCTTCTCGGGGATCTCGACGGTCTTCAGAGCAGCGCCCGTACCTGGCCACGAGATGTGCTTGAGCGCCGACACCGCGGGCTCCCCGACGGCGATGAGGGTGAAGTGAGCACCGCGAAACGCGTCGAACAGTTGGCCCGAGCGGCCGTCGGTGTCGCGGTAACGCGCGTCGGGTGCGCGGTCTCCGGCGATGACGTTGGGGGTCTCGTCGTCGCTGTCGGCAGCCAGCGGACCGCCGCGGTAGTTGAGGGCGAGTTGGCGTTCCTCGTCGCCGCGTTTGGCCGCGGCGAGCGGGCGACTGTTCATCCGGGCGTAGATGTCGCTCGACAGCCCCAGCACCCGGGCGGCGATGGGCTGCCGTTCGGCCTCGTAGGTGTCGAGCAGGACGTCGGGGGCTCCGGCCAGGACCTGGGCCAGTTTCCAACCGAGGTTGTAGGCGTCCTGCACGCCGGTGTTCAGGCCCTGACCACCGGTCGGCGGGTGTACGTGGGCGGCGTCGCCGACGAGGAAGACGTTCCCGGACCGGTAACGCTGCGCCAACCTGATGTTCGGCCGCCACACCGACGCCCAGTGCACCTCCGCCACGTGCAGTTTGGCGCCCGCGTACTCGTGAACGAGGCGGTTTACGGCTTCCTGGCTTAGGTCGGCCTTGTCGTCCGGACGCAGCTTGAGCATCAGTTGGAACTTGTCGCTGTCCGGCAACGGGCACAGTGCCATGAACCGGCCGTTGCCGCGGGGCCAGATGTGCCACCGGTTGCGGGGCAGACCGGGCACTGTCACATCAGCGACGATCATACGGTCGCTCTCGTCGGTGTCCCCGACGAAGTCGATGCCCGCGGTACGGCGGACAACACTGCCGCCTCCGTCGGCGCCGACCAGGAAACGGGCGGAGATCCGCACGGTGCCGGCCGGACCGTCGACGGTGGCGACGACACCGTCCGCATCCTGCTCGTAGGACGTCAGCCGGGTCCGGTACTCGACCGTGCCGCCGAGTTGTTCGAGACGGCGTCTGATCGCCGCGTCCGTTTCGTACTGCGCCACCAGAAGGGTGTTCGGGTGGGGAACATCCTCGGTCGGCTTGCGGTGCTTGATCATCACCCAGGGCACGGTGAGGGGGCCGACGTGCGCGCCGAGTAGGGGATAGAGCGAACTGCGGGATTGGATTTCGGCCAGGATGCCGAGGTCGTCCAGAACCTCTTGGGTTCGTGGCTGGATTCCTTTGGCCCGAGAGCCTTCGAAGCCATGCTCGGCGGCGTCGATGACGCGCAGCCGAACACCCCGGCGCTGAAGATCACAGGCCAGCGCGAGCCCGGCCGGGCCGGCCCCGACCACCAGCACGTCGATACGGTCAGTCATTGCCGTCACCTCGAAGCTCGGAAACGCGGTTGAGTGGGATCGCCCACCGCACGGATCGATCGGGCGCTGCGCCAGCGGTCCCGTCGCCGAATGTCAGGTCGGCGGAGAGTCGCGTCCAGGCCCTCAGCGTTTATGGATACAGCGTAGCCGAAAATAGGTGGCCGGCGCAATGCTGTGGGTCTCCCGCTCGTCGGTCAGCAGGGCGGTCCACTCGGCGGTCGGTGATCAGGTCAGCCGACCCATGGCTCGCGAGGAAGGTGCCCCCGGCAGCGCGGGCGAACGACACGGAAACGGACGTCGCGGATGCCAGACAGATCAGGGATATGTTGGCCGCTCGAGAGAAAAACTGAGGCCTGGTAACCAGAGGGCTCGTCTGTGATGGCGGAAACCGGCGTAGGCGAGCCAGGACTGGTCCGGCACCAGGAACAGCGCTGGGACCAGCCACCAGGGCTGCCCGGTGGTCGCGAAGACGACGAGAGCGGCTCCGGCGACGGTCAGCCCTTCGATCCGAAGCCAGGTCAGGGGCCGGCCGGTGACGACACCTGGCGTCCCGGCGACGACGTCGGGCGATGGCCGGGCCGGGGCCCACTTTCTACCGCGTGGTTCCGGGGCACTCGCTGGTGACTCAGTGCTGGTCATGCGCTCCTCGTGGGTAGGTGCGGGTCAGGTGGACGGCTCGCCGGTGATGCCTGCCCGAAGGCTCATCCGTGCGCGAGCGTCTGCAACCAGACGACCAACAGGCCGGCGACACCGAGGGTCAGGAGGAACAGCGTTCGCTGCCACCACGGCACCCTGATGCCGCGTATCGCGACGGCGGCGACGGTCACGAGCGTTGCGAGGAGAGCGGCTGCGGAAACCCGCAACGCGGGGGTGACGGGCCAGGCGCCGAGAGCGGAGGCACCGAGCAGCACAAGCGGGGCGACGACCGTCACCAACGAGCCCAGCGAGGCGCGCAGCGCGTGGCGCAGCTCCGGACCGTTCAAGAACCGATCGTGTACGGCCAGGTGTGAGAGCACGTCGGCGGTCAGCGCGGCGACCACCGTCCCGGTGGTCGTGACGAGCAGGACGAGGAGGGCCTCGACGGGTGTCCCGGGGTGGGAAGCCACGACGAGAGTGACGGAGAGCGCGGTGAAGGTGACATAGATGCCCTCGCGCAGGGAGTCGGTCTGCTGCGCGGGGGTCGCCGCCGGGGTGAACCGGCGGCGGCGAGAGGACTTTCGATCAGTATTTATGGCTACAGCGTAGCCATAAATTTTCGAACATGCCAGTGGATCCCCGGACAGCCACCCGGCCACGGCACCTGATGCCAGAGCGTCGCGCCGCCGGAGCCGCGGCTCGCGGCGGTCCTTGACTCCGGCAACGCCCACGTCCACTTCTCCTGGTCCCCTGCGTGTAGCGTCTTCGTACTGTCCTGACCCGCGGGTCGTGGCCGCGAACTCGTGATGGGAGACGCGATCGAATGGATGGTCCGGCCAGAAAGGAACCAAAGCGGCCACGAGGACGTCCGGCCGTCGGGCGCGTCCGTATCGTCGAGGCGGCGCTCGGCATCCTCGACGAGGAAGGCGCGGACGCACTCACCTTCCGAGCTGTGGCCAAACGTCTTTCGTCGAGCACGGCGACGCTCTATCGGCATGTCGAAGGCCACTCTGAACTACTCGGCCTCGTCATGGACCACCTTCTTGGCGAGGCTGACGGGCAGATCCGGGCCCAACTCGGCGCAAGCGCGACCTGGGACGAGGTCTGCCGCAACTCCGCCAGAATCTCGTACCGGGTCCTGTCGAGCCACAACGCCTCAGCGCACCTGTTCACCAGCAGGTTTCCTCTCGGGCCGAACGGCCTGGTCATCCGGGAACGGATGCTGGCGGCCCTGTTGCAGGCCGGGTTTCCCCCGGTGATATCCGTGAACACGGTCGCGATGATCTCCCACTACGTGGTGGGGTTCGCGATGCAGAACGACGCGACGGTCAGCCGTTCGACGCTGGAGGACACCTTTCTGGGCGGAGGCGGGGGCCCGTACCCCGCCACGGCTTCGGTCGTGCACCTCCTGCCCCGTCCGCTGGACGAGGAATTCGAGTTCGGGCTCGATCTGATTCTGCAAGCCCTGAACAACGGCCTCCCGGGTTCCGCACCTCCGGTGGGGTAGGGATCAGTGGCGACCTGACACTGACGGCTCGACCTCGGCGGGTGGCGCCGGGAGTTCAGCGGCTGGGCTGATCATGCTTCGAGGCGTGGGCGAGGAGCGCCAGGGTGGTCGTCCCAGCGGTGCGTCAGCGGGCGAGTTCGTCCTCGACGAACGCGGGCCTCGCAAGCGTGATCGCCGGGATGGTCGCCACGAGGGTGACAGCGAGCAGGAACAGCAGCGGCAGGGTCCACCCGCCGCTCAGGTCGTGCAGCAGCCCGACGAGCAGCGGACCGAGCGCGCCGAGCGCGTACGCGACCCCCTGGGCGAAGCCGCTCAGCGCGACGGTGCCGCCGTGGGAACGGGTGCGAACGTTGATGAGCACGAGGCAGACCGGGAACAGGATCGACCCCGAGCCGATGAGCAGCACCCAGAGCAGCGTGAGTGTCGTAGGGGCGAGCAGCAGGCCGAGGTAGCCGGACAAGAAGCTCACGACACCGGCGGCGATCAGCCAGCCGACGTTGCGCAGTCGCGCGACGAGTAGGGGCGCGACGAATGCGCCGGGCACGCTGATGATGCCGGTCGCGGCGAGCAGCACGCCGGCCTCGGTCGGCGTCGAGCCGGCGATGTCGCCGAGGATCTCGGGCAGCCACGCGAACGCCGCGTAGGTGCAGATCGTGCTGGTCGAGAATACGACGGTGATCGACAGGGCCACGCGTGACCGCCACAGTCGCGAGACGAGGGCGGTAGGCGGGGACTCGACGGTGCCGGCATCCGAGAGTCGCTGGCGGCGCTCCCGCGCGATGATGACGAGCCACGGCACGAGTGCGACCATCGAGGTCACCGACCAGATACCGAGCGAGAACCGCCAGCCGATCTGCGCCGAGACCGGAGCGGCGACCGCGGCGGGCACGGCCGTGCCCACGCCCACGACGCAGACGTAGACGGCGGTCAGCAGTGCTACCCGGTCGGGGAAGTGGCGCCGCACGATCGGCGGCAGCAGCACATTGCCGATGCCCGTACCGGCGAGCGCGACGACGCTGCCGGCGAGTAGCACCGCGAAGCCCGGGGCGAACGCGCGCACCAGATGGCCGAGGGTCATGAGCAGCAGCGCGAGCACGATGCCGCCGTCGAGGCCGAAGCCGCGGGCGACGCGCGGCGCGACGAACCCAGAGGCCGCCAGCAGGATCGGTGGCAACGTGCCGAGCAGCCCGACGTCGATGTTCGATATCGGGATGTCCACCCGGATGTCGCCGAGGATCGGCGATACCGTGGCAACCGCCTGGCGCAGGGTGAATGCGACGAGCCCGATGCCCAGCAGCGCGGCCGTGCGTCCCGCCCACAGCGGAAGGCGGCGGTGCTCGGACATCCCCCGACTCTAGTACTCCGTCCCGGGGATGTTGACCTTGGCCGAGCCCACACGTCGTCCAGCCGGGGCGTCCACCTCCACGCAGACAACCCCGGCGGCCGCCGTCGGGCCCGACGCAACCCTCCGGCGACCGGCTCGTTGGTGCGACAAGGGGCGGACGGAGGCGGGCGATGGCGGCGGGGCACGGCGTTGACCTGCTGCGCCCTCCCACGAGTTCGGGTCGCGCCACGTTCCTGGAACTCTTCTTCGATCTGGCCTTCGTCGTGGCTCTCACCCGGGTCTCGCAGCGATTCGCCGGCCTGAATGATGACACTGGCTGGGCGCTCGTCACCGGGTTCGGTCGCACGCTGCTGCTCTTCCTGGCGCTCTGGCTGATCTGGTCACACACCGCCTGGATCACCAGTCGATACGAACCAGAGCGGTCGATCATCCAGGCCGTCGTGGTCGGCACCATGTTCGCCGGCCTGGTCATGGCGGTGGCGCTCCCACGTGCCATGGAGGAGCGAGCGCTGCCGTTCGCGATCGCGTACCTGACGGTGATGGTGGTGCGGCCCATGGTGGTCGCCGCCGCGCTGCGTGGCCATCCGCGACGGCTGGTGCCGTTCCGGCTTTCGGTGTGGGCGGCGGCGAGCGCACCGCTGTGGCTGGGCGGCGCGCTGGGTCCGGACCGACTTCGCCTGCCGCTGTGGGCTGTCGCCCTTGCCGTCGACTACCTCGCCTGGACACTGGGCTGGCCGTTGCCGTGGCTCGGAGCCTCGAAGATCGGCCGTTGGCGGATCGCCGGGACGCACCTCGCCGATCGTTACCAGCAGATGTTTCTCATCGCACTCGGTGAGTCGATCCTGGTCCTCGGTGTGGTCTTCAGCGGCACGGACTACTCCGCCGGGCGGGCGGCCGCCTTCGGGATCGCGTTCGTCACCAGCGCGCTGCTCTGGCGGATCTACTTTCACCGCGCCGGCCTGTTGTTGACCGATGCGCTGGAGCGGGCGGGCATGCCCGGTCGGCTGGGCGCGGCGTCGGAACGCACTCATCTGCTGATCGTGCTCAGCGTGCTCGTCACCTCGGTCGGGTACGAGCTGGTGATCGATCACCCGTACGGGCTGGTTCGGCCCGGTTGGCTCCTGTTCGTGGTGGGCGGTCCGATGCTTTTCCTCGTCGCCCGTATGCGGCTGGAGTACGAGATCTTCGGCCGGCATTCCCGTTCCCTGTTGATCGGCCTGGTGGCCCTGCTGCTGGCCACGCCGGCGTTGGCCCGCTGGGCGCCGATGGTCGGGCTGAGCGTGGTGGCCGGGGTGCTGGCCCTGATCGCGCTGCGCGACGCGCTGCGGAACCGGGGTCGGCCGCGGGAGGTTCCCGCGTCGCCGATCGGGCGGGAGACGTCCCACGACCGTGACTCCGAGGCGTGACCGCGCACGCCCTGTAAAGATCAAGCGCTAGCGGGCGGATTCGGCCGACCGGCGCTCCGCGTTGATCCGGAGAAGACCCTCGACCCCGCGGAGGAAGGTCTCGGACACCAACGCGGGGTCGAAGAGGCAGCCGGCTGCCATGGCGCCGTCGCGGAGCATGACGAAGTGACGCGCGGCGGGCTCTGCCGTCTCCTCGTGGACCTGCGCCATCAGTGTCGTGAGCGTGTCCAGGAACCACTGCCGGTGGGCGATGATCTCCCGGTGCACGGGATGGTCGGCGTCGGGATATTCCGCCGCGGCGTTCAGGAAGGCGCATCCGCGAAACCCGGGGGACTGGATGCTCTCAGCGATGGCGCCGGCGATCGCCAGGAGGGGGTCGCCCGGCGGCGGGTTGGCGGCGATGGCCGCGCCGACCGCGCCGCGATCCATCCGGTGAACTTCCCGCAGGTACGCGAGGATGAGATCTTCCTTGCTGGGGAAGTGCCGGTAGAAGGTGGCCCGGGTCACTTTCGCCTCGGCGATGATCCGGTCAACACCGACGGAGTGGATGCCCTCGGCGTAGAAGATCTTGGTTGCCGTGCCGAGGAGCCGGGATCGCGCCTCAGAGGGCCGGTCAGCGGGTGCGCCGCGCTTCATGCGCCCATTCTAGCGGATAGAACGTTCGGTCTTAAGCGAACTTGCGTTGCCGCCCTGTCCAGCGGGCGCGGCTGAGGCTCCCTCGGCGATGGCTCACGGGCCCCCGGGTCGGTCCAGCCGCGTGACCTGGCCAGCGATAGCCGGCCTGCGCTCGCGTCACCCCATGCAGTAGGCGACCGGCAGGCACCTGGGCCGGCCGGAGGTGCGGTCTTCATCACCCCTGAGGTAGAACGTTCTGTCTTGACGCTGCCTCAGCGAAGGTGAGAACCTGTCATAGGTAGAACGTTCGTTCTGGCCAGGCCTCCGCACCATCCATCCCCGGAAAGGGCCATCGTGAGTTCCGTAGTTGCTTCGCCCGGCATTTCCCAGACCGCTTCCGCGCTGCGGCGGCTGTACTTCGTCCGCTTCGCGTTCGCCATCGTGTGGGCACTCGTGACGATCGCGACCGCCAAGGAGATCGGTCCGCTCACGGCGGTGCTGTTCGTGCTCTACCCGCTGTTCGACGTGGGCGCCGCCAGCTACGACCTCCGCTCGACGCGGGCCACCGGATCGTCGACCCTGCTGTACGTGAACATCGCGGTCAGCCTGATCACCGCCGTTGGCGTGGGTGTCGCCTGCGCGTCCGGAATTCCGGCGGTGCTGCGGGTGTGGGGTGCCTGGGCGGTTGTGGCTGGTCTGGTCCAGCTGATCGTGGGGGTCACCCGACGCAAGATGGGCGGGCAGTGGCCGATGATCATCAGCGGAGGCATCTCGGTGCTCGCCGGTGGGTCCTTCATCGCCGGTGCTTCCGCGGCTGACCCGTCGCTGACCAACGCGGCTGGCTACGCCATCCCCGGCGCCATCTTCTTCCTCATCGCTGCCCTCCGCCTCGGCCGCGGCGCGAAGGGCAACTGACATGACCACCACCGAGTACGACGTCGTCGTGGTTGGCGCGGGTCCGGTCGGGGAGAACGTCGCCGACCGGGTCGTACGGGGCGGCCTGACCGCCGCCATCGTCGAGCGGGAGCTGGTCGGCGGGGAGTGCTCGTACTGGGCCTGCATGCCGACCAAGGCGTTGCTCCGCAGCGCGTCGGCGATGCGGACGGCTCGCCGACTGCCGGGTGTGCGGGAGGCGGTGACGAAGGACCTGGACGTTTCGGCGGTGCTCGCACGCCGGGACTCCTTCGCGTCGCACTGGAAGGACGACGGGCAGGTCTCCTGGCTCGAGTCGGCGGGGATCGCGCTGCACCGCGGCCAGGGGCGGATCCGGTCCGCCCGGGTCGTCGACGTGACAGGCGTCGACGGTGTGGTGACGCGGTTGACCGCGCGGCACGCGGTGGTCGTCGCAACCGGAAGCAGTGCTCTGCTGCCGGACGTCCCGGGCTTGCGGGAGGCGGCACCATGGTCCAGCCGCGAGGCCGCCTCGGCCGGGTCGGTTCCCCGTCGGCTCGCCATCATCGGTGGTGGCGTGGTGGCGGCCGAGATGGCGACCGCGTTCGCCGCTCTGGGGTCTTCGGTGACGGTGCTGGCCCGCGACGGTGTGCTGCCGTCGGTGGAGCCGTTCGCGGGGGAGTTGGTCAAGGAGTCGTTGCGCGAGGCAGGTGTGGCGGTACGCGTCGGCGCGCAGGCCCTCTCCGTCAGCCGCGACGACAGCGGGACCGTCCACATCCGCACCACCGACGGCGACGTCCTGGAGGCCGACGAGGTCCTGGTGGCGATCGGCCGTACGCCGAACACCCAGGACATCGGACTGGACACCGTTGGGCTGGTGCCGGGTGCCTGGCTGACTGTCGACGACACTCTGCGCGTCGTCGGCGGTGGCGAGTGGCTGTACGCGGCGGGTGACGTGAACCGTCGGGTGCTGCTCACCCATCAGGGCAAGTATCAGGCTCGTGCGGTGGGCGACGTGATCGTTGCCCGGGCGAAGGGCGCGAAGGTCGAGGACGGCCGGTGGGGCCGGCACGTGGCCACGGCCGACGAGCGTGCGGTGCCGCAGGTGGTCTTCACCGACCCGGAGATCGCGTCGGTCGGGCTGACGGCGGCCTCGGCCGCGGCGGCCGGCCTGCGGATCCGGGTCGTGGACTACGACCTCGGAGCCGTCGCCGGATCCTCCCTGCACCTCGATGGCTACCGGGGGCACGCCCGCATGGTCGTCGACGAGGACCGGAAGGTGATCGTCGGCGTGACCCTCGCAGGTCCGGACGTCGCGGAGCTGATCCATGCCGCGACGATCGCCATCGTCGGCGAGGTTCCGCTGGACCGGCTGTGGCACGCGGTTCCCGCCTACCCGACCGTCAGCGAGGTGTGGCTACGGCTGCTGGAGACATACGGCCGCTGATGGTGTGGCCGCGTCCCACCCGGCGGCGAGCAGAGCTGACTCGAGGTGTTTGCCGTGTCGGCCAGGGCGGACGGTTGGGGGCCCTACCCTCGGTGGAGAGGGATTCCTCTCGGTGAGCTGGAGATGAGACGGCCGACTCGACGAAGCTGTCCCCGCAGGTGCGGCCCGCGCCGACGGTGCTGATCGTCGGCGCGGGCCCCACCGGGCTGACGCTGGCCTGCGAGCTTGCCTGCGGCGGCGTCTCCTTTCGCCTGGTCGAGGCCGTCTCCGGTCCGCAGCCCGGCTCGCGCGGCGACCAGTCGCGGCCGGCGTGCTCGCGCTCTCGAACGCGCGCCTCAAGCAGGCGCTCGAGCAGAAGGGCATCCCCACCCACCGCGATGCGAGCACGACACAGCTCAACGTCGGTTATCGCGGATCTGCCCTGGCGCGCGACGACCGCGAGGAGAGTGCGCTTCTCCGCGCCGGTGACCGGGCCCCCGACGCGACCAAACTGACGACTGTGGGAGGCGAACGCCGGCTGTTCGACCTGACCCGAGGCGGACAGCCACGCTGCTGAGTTTCGGAAGCGCGCCTGCGGTCGCGGCTCCTCACTCTGGCCTCAGGACTCTTAGTGTCGTCGGTCAACCGACTGACCCCGACGACGTCGCCGACACCGAGGGGCATCTTGCCAGCGCCTACGGCGCGGGCGATCGTACCCTCGTGCTCATCCGTCCCGACGGTTATCTCGCGCTGATCTCCGATGCCGGTGACGTCTCGGCGGTATCGCACTATCTCGACGCGATCGGCTGACCCGTTGCCCGGTCGCCCCCCCATGGTGGCCGAACTCCGCGAAGGGTGGGTAGACCCGGGCCGGCATCGACAAGGACGCCTCGCTTTCCAGATCTCGCGGACAGAGGTGAGACCCGCTCCGGATACTGGATGTTGCACCGCTCCCAGGCTGGGAATGCGGGCCAGTGGGCGGCCGTCACCGAAACGCCCTGTCGACGCATCCTCGTCGTCCGGTCTGCCCCGACACGTCCAGCAATTGCGGGCCTCTCGAAAGGAATGCCAGATGAATGCTGCTTCTGACATGTCTGCCCAGGAGGCGGGGATGTCCACCATCGTGCTCGTCCATGGCGCATTCGCCGATTCGTCGAGTTGGAATGGGGTGATCGCCCACCTCAAGCGCCGAGGCTATCCCGTCCTTGCCGTCGCGAATCCGCTGCGCGGTGTGCAGAAGGATGCCGCCTATGTGCGGTCTGTGGTGGACAGCGTGTCCGGCCCGGTCGTGATGGCCGCTCATTCCTACGGCGGATCGGTGATGACCGAGGCCGCGGACGGTGCCTCCAACGTCAAGGCTCTGGTGTACGTCGCCAGCGTGAGCCCGGACGTCGGCGAGAGCGTTGCCGAGCTGACCACCAAGTTTCCGGGAAGCGCGCTCCTCACCTCCATCAGGATGGTCCCGTACGCCCTCGACGGGGGTGGCACGGCCATGGAGCAGTACATCTATCAGGAGAAGTTCCCGGAGGTGTTCGCCGCCGACGTCGACCCCGACGTCGCCGCGCTGATGGCGGTGACGCAGCGGCCGCCCACCGCGGACGCCCAGACGGAGAGCGTGACCAAGGCCGCCTGGAAGACGATCCCATCCTGGACCCTGATCAGCACCCAGGACCGGGGGATCCCGCCGGACCTGCAGCGCTTCATGGCCAAGCGGGCCGGGTCCACCACTGTCGAGATCGAGGCTTCCCACGCGGTGGCGGTCTCGCAGCCCGGCCCGGTCGCGGACCTCATCGACTCCGCCGCCCGCGCGACAGCCTGACCGGGGACCGCGCCTTCCACTATCTGTCGCATTGGGATCACTGGCCGAGTTGGGCGGCCATCCGGCGGCGTAGGGGCGGCAGGGCACTGGCGGTACGCAGTGTGGCGCGCAGTGCCACTCTGCTCAGGCGGTTGGTCGAGCTGGCTTGCCGGGCGTTGCGCAGCGACTGTCGCACCGCGGCGAAGCCGTATTCGAGCATCTGACGTTCGTAGTCGCGCAGCGCCGGTACCACCGCCGTCGTGCCGGCTTGGACCTTGGTGAGGTTGTCGCAGAGCAGGGCGGCGTCGCGCAGTGCCGTGTTGGCGCCTATCCCCGCCAGCGGTGTCATGTTGTGGATCGCGTCGCCCAGTAGGGTGACCCGTCCGGTCTCCCAGGCCTTGACGGGGGTCGCACTGCGGACCCGGATGGCGTTGACCGTCTGCGGGTCGGATCCGGCTATCACTTCCCGCAGCGCCGGTGCCCATTCGCCGGTGTGGTCCAGCACGAGGCGCTGCAGGTCCGTTCCGGAGAGGGACTCGACGGCCTCGGCCGGGAAAGCCGTCGCCGCGTCCGTGTAACCCCAGAGCAGGTAGGGACTTGTGTTGTCGAGCAGGAACTGCTCCGGCGGAGCGATCACCTGCGGCCCGGGATGCCACACCGCGGTGAAGAAGGATCCACGGCTCTTCGGGATCACGAGGTTGACGTCGTGGGTCAGCGCCCTGGGTAGGGTGGCGTCGGCGAGGCGATGTTTGCCGGCGACCGCCACGACGCCGGTGTCGACGCGCCGCGCGTGCGGGAGCAACTGGCGGCGTACTCGTGAGTTCGCGCCGTCGGCGCCGATGAGCAGGTCGGCGGTGGCCGTGCCGCCGTCGGCGAAGTAGGCGGTCACCCGACCGTCGCTCGTCGTCTCGTAGTGCGTGAACTCGTGGTCCAACCGCACCACGTCATCCATGCCGGACAGCAGCACCTCGCGCAGGCTGATCCTGCTGACGCCATAGTGTCGGCTCTCGGGAGCGTCGGCCGGCGTGATCTCCTCGGCGGTGAAGCGGAGTAGGTCGTCGAGCCGCTCGGTGGTAAACCCGAAGCCGCCGCCGTCGATCGAGACGGTGTCGAGGAATGCCTGCCAGGTGGCGGGTGGAAGGCACGCGTGCAGTGCGCGGCTGCCGTTCGGGTTGAGGTGGATGCGGTAGCCCTGCAGCCAGTCGGTGCGGGCCCGGGTGCGTTCGTGGACGGTCACCGACACTCCGGCGCGGCGCAGGCCCTGTGCCAGGCACAGACCGCCGATCCCGGCGCCGATGATCATGACGTTGAGGGGGGCCATGCGACGAGTATCAAACAGACGCATGGCACTGTCAATCAAACAGTTGATTAGGATGGTTGCCCGACTGACCGTGTTACGGTGATCTTCATGGGCAAGCCTCGCCGGTCCCCAAGCGGTGAACAGCGCAAACGCGATCCCGAACGCACCCGCGAACGCATCCTCGACGCGGCGTTCATCGAGTTCAGCGAACATGGCTTCGCCGGCGCCCGGACTGGCGCGATTGCCGCCCGCGCCGGGGTCAACCAGCAGCTGATCTCGTACTACTTCGACGGCAAGGACGGCCTCTACCGGGCCCTTCAGCGCACCTGGGAGACGACCAACGGCGCCGCGCGTCCGGACCTGCCGTTGGCCGAGATCGTGAGCGGGTTCCTCACTCCCGGTGCCCCGCAGCGGTCGTGGGCACGGCTGCTCGCCTGGGAGGGACTCGCCCCCGCCGAGCCACCCACCGAGCCGGATGCCGACCCCGTGACCGACGCCTACTTCGCCGCGATGGTCGACGACATGCGTCGCCGGCAGCAGGCCGGTGAACTCGCCGCCGACCTGGACCCTGCCTACGTCCAGGTGTTGCTCTTCGCGGCGACGCTGGCGCCGACAGTGCTGCCACAGGTCGTCCGCCGGATGACCGGTCTCGCCGCCGACTCGCCGGAATTCCTCCACGCGTACGCCGAGCAGCTACGTCGCGTCATCGCCCGTTTCGCCGAACCGATCTGACTCCCGTTCGGCAAGCGCAGACCACGTTCATCGACGGCTGCCCCGGAGCGGCGACCGTGGGGAATGCGGACTGATCCGACGCGGTGCGTCCGTCGGCGGGACGTGCTCTCGCCGACGGACCGTACCGGCGACGGAGCCTACGGTTTGCGGGCGAGGAGCCCGACGAAGGTGTGATAGGTGTCGGTCTGGTTCGGAGTGGGCGCGCCCGGCTCGGGACGCCACTCGGCCAGCGGCACCAGCCCCGGGTCCAGCACCGTCAGCCCGTCGACGAACGAGAGGATCTCCTCGTCGGTGCGCCAGCGGCCGGTGCCGAGCGACTCGTTGAAGACCCGCTCGACCTCGCGGGCCTTGCGGGAGCCCTCGGGGTCTCGCTCGCCCGGGTCGCGGAAGTGCGACACCGCCACGTAGCTGCCGGAGGGCAGCGCGTCGATCAATGCCGCCGCCACCGCTCGCGGGTCCTCGTCGTCGCCGAGGTGGTGCAGGATCGCGAAGAGCAGCAACCCGACCGGCCTGTCGAAGTCGAGGAACCGACGGACGTCCGGGTGGTTGAGGATCTCCTGCGGTGCCCGAACGTCCGCCTGGATCACCGTCGCGGTGCCCTCGGCGGCGAGCAGGGCTCGTCCGTGGGTCAGGACGATCGGGTCATTGTCCACATACACCACCTGAGCCTTCGGGTTCTGCTCGGTGGCGACCTCGTGCACGTTGCCCTGGGTGGGCAGCCCCGACCCGATGTCGAGGAACTGGTCGATGCCCGCCTCGGCGACGAGGAAGCGAATCACGCGACGCAGGAAGGCCCGGTTCGCCTGGCCAGCCGCCGGCCCGTCCGGTGTGATCCGCAGGGCGTGCTGGGCGACCTCCCGGTCGACCTCGAAGTTGTCCTTGCCGCCCAGGAAGAAGTCATAGACCCGGGCCACGCTGGGAATGCGGGGATCGATGCCGGGGGGTGCCGCCTTGTCGGGAGTCACAGGCGTCTCCATTCGATGGGGATGAGCGCAGGCAGAGATCTGCGGGCGGTGCCGGCGTTTGCGGCGAGTGTAGCGATCGGAACAGTCGATTTTTGCCCCCGACTGGTACCGCTCCCAGTGAATCGGCTCCGCACCAGCGCACTCGCGGGCGACCCGGCGGCGATCAGTCCTCGACGTCGTACGCGGATGCGTCGACCAGGCCCGCCACGAACGACTCGAAGTCGGGGGCGAGGACGGTGATCTGGTAGTTCCACTCCTGGTCGACGTGCACGACGGCCGGCTCACCGGGCGAGCGGTAGTCAAGGGCGATCATGTCGTGGCCCGCCGACGGACAGTCGGCGATGTAGATGCCGATGTCCGGGTAGCCCCATTCCGCTACCCAGAACGCGCTACCGACGTCGCCACAGAGACTGAACCGGGCGGTTCGACCGATCGCCGCCAGCGCGTTCACGCCGACGTGGTCCTCGGCCCACGAGGTTCGGCGGGGCGCGGGGTGGGCGTCACAGCCGAGCAGGCCACCGTTGTGTCGACGGGCCAGGTCGACGTACGCGGAGGGCAACTGGTGCCCGAGCTGCTCCTGCACCGCCCGCAGCACCTCGTCGGTGAGCGGGTCCTCCAACGGGCCGGATCCGTCGAAGACAGTTGCGGGATCGAGCACGGGTCGACGGTAGCCGGTCGGCGTCGGTTCCAGAATCGCCGGTAGCCCTGCTGTTGTCGGCAGCAACGACGGCGGGTGACCGGGGCCGAGAGGCCCGTCCCCGGGGCAACCGGTAACGGGCCTCTCGGCGTTCATTCTCGAGTGGGCGCAGATCCGGTGTGTGCCGGTCGGTCGTCCGAGGTCTGCCACCGTGGCTCAGCAGGTGCGCGTCTGCCAGCTCACCTTCGTCGCGAACATGGGCACATACAGGTCCCCTCCTGTGCCGGGGCGAGAGCACAGTACGCCGGACATCTGCGCCCCGAGAGGTACGTGTAGGACCAGCTGATCTCGGCGTTCCGGGATGTGTGGTTGTAGAAGTTGAAGGCCGGGACGATGCCGGACTCCTCTGGGTGCGGCCCCTCTCGGGAGGAGACTCCGAGGCGTCAGGAGCAGTTCTTGCCCTTGTTGATGCAGGTGACGATGCGTTGCATGGTCTGGGCGGAGTTGACGTTGACGAAGTCGTTGTGGTCGGAGAAGGGGTTGTGGTTCTCCTCGGGGAAGGAGTCGAGGGCGTACTGGCCTTTGACCTGCACCTTGCGGGCGATGTCGTACCCCACGGTGATCCGCAGCTGTGGGATCGCCTGGAAGCCCTGCGGGCAGGCGCCGGTGGCCTTGTCGGCGAACGCGACGTGCTTGCGGTGGTTGTCGCTGTCGATGTTGCTGCCGTCCCAGCAGCCGGGGAAGTCGTGTACGCGCTGCACCTGGCTGCCGGCGGGGCAGATCGGGTACTTGTCGGAGAGGCGGTCGGTGAAGCCCGAGCAGGTCCAGGTGGCACGGGCGTTGGCCGGCCCGCGGCTGGTGGGCTTGGCGTCGCCGGTGAGGGCCCGGAGGAACTTCGGCATCGCCACCACCTTGCTGACCGGGTTGCCGCGGTACTCGATCAGCACCTGCGCCGGGCGGACGATGCCGCCGGTGTTGCCGGGCAGTTCGAAGTTGGGTCCCTGCGGGTCGGGGAGCGCGGTGGCGGTGCTGGGCGCGCTGCTCGGTGCCGGCGGAGTGCTGGGGGCCTGGTCCAGCCTGCACGCGGCGAGCGCGTCGAGACCCTGCGGGCGGGTGGCCTGCCGCCCGATCGCGGTGGCGATCCGGTCGAGCGCGGCGACCCGCTTGGCGCGCAGCGGTCCGAGGATGGCGTTGTCGACGAAGGCCGGGCCGCCCTGGCCGCGACTGCTGACGAGACGTTCGTTGGCCTCGGAGATCTGCCGGTCGAGGTCGTCGAGGTTGCGGTTCACCTCGACGAGGGCCCGATCGGGTACACCCGGCAACCTGTCCCGCACGCTGGGGCACTGAATCCGCGGATTCGCGGCCTGGGCCGCCGTGGCGCTTGCGCGGTGGGCGCTGTCGGGCATCCGGGCGTGCATGTCGTCGTAGCTGACGTCACACTCGACAAGCGAGACCAGGCCGGGCTGGTTGCCGCCGGCGGCGGTGATCGTGGTGCTGATCTCCTTGAGCATGTCGGCGCGGCCGGCGCGCAGCGAGTCGATGACCTCCCGGTTGAACGCGGCGTCGATGCGGCCCCGGGTGGCGGTCATCCGCTGGTTCGCGGCGGCCTGCTGGCGATCCAGTTCCGCCAACAGGCGGTCGACGGTGCCGCGGGCCCCGGTGGGGACGGCCCGCAGCCGTTTGCCGACCGAGGGGCAGACGACCATCGGCTGGGTCTGGGCGAGGGCCTGCCGGATCTGCTTGCCGCTGCGGACGGTCTTGTCGATGCGCACCACCGGCCAGAAGTAGGACGACTTGTCGCCGTTGCGGCAGGTGGTGCCAGAGGCGTCCAGATCGGCGTTGGAGGAGTTCGCGGTGATGGCCAGGTTGCCGACGAAGTCGTGGACGTGTTCGGCGCCGTTGCGGATGCCGGGCTGGGCCACCGGATTGTCCGGGCTGAACTTGCCGTTGCCGTTCGTGCCGCAGTCGACGGTGAACCGGCCGGTCGACGCACCGGCGGCCGGCCTCGGGTTCTGCACGTTCGCCGGCACTTTCTCGATTGCCACGAACTGGTCCAGGTTGGTGGCGGCATCCGCGGTGTCCTTGCCACCACCGGAGACGAAGGTGGCGGTGAGCGCACCGCTGGCGGCCAGCACGAGCGCGGCCAGGGCGAGCCTGGCCGGCCGGGTCTGTGCCAGTGGCTTCCCGCTCTTTCCACGGTTCATCGGAATCTCCTCATCGCCGGAAACGGCTGTCTCCAGTCGGTACGGGCCGGCGCGTGGTCAACGGTCAACTGTCGACGGGCACGTCATGATTCGGTAAGAAGTCCCGGCGGGTGGGGGTGAACCGGTCGGTCCGTGACGCGTGGCAGCGGCGGTGCCGCGCTGGCCGAGGCGTGAGACACGTTGGCGATCATCGATCCGTTGCGGCATCGTCGGGGGTATGACAGGTGTCCGTTCGTCCTCGTTGATCCGCCGTCCGCGGCCGGGCCCGCTGGCCGCCGTCGTGCTGGCGACGGCGGTGCTCGGAGCCGCTCTGAGCGCCGCACCGGCGGCCGACGCCGGCACCGCGGCGCCCGCCGCGTACCCGGGGGTTGCCCCGGCGCCCGGTGGGGCCGCGCGGTCCGCCGCGGAGCCCACCAGCACCGCGCCGCCGGCACCGACGACGGCGCCCAGCACGCCGAACACCTCGCCCTTCCCGCCGAGTGCGCCCACGAACCTGACCGCCAGCGAGGTACGGACCGGGTCGGTCACCCTCACCTGGACGGCCGCCAGACCCGGCTGCTGCGCCGTGACCGGCTACGACATCACGTACTACCAGGCGTTCGACGACGTCGTCTACAGCGCCAGCGTCGGGGCCGTCACCACCACCACGATCACCAGCTACATCGGGTCGGGCCGGCAGTACTCGTTCCGGGTGGCCGCCCGGGACAGCCTCGGCCACCGCTCCCCATCGACGGACACGCTGACCGTGGTCACCCCGGTGACGGACACCGGCCCGGACACCACCCCGCCGAGCGCCCCGCAGAATCTGACAGTCGGCGAGGTGACCGGCTCGACCGCCGCGCTGTCCTGGTCGCCGTCGACGGACAACGTCGGCGTGCTCGGGTACAACGTCTACCGGTTCGACGGCTGGTTCAGCTCGACACTTGTCGCCACCGTGCCGGGGACGACGTACACGACGTCGCTGCCCCCGTCGACGCCGCTGCGCAACCTGTACTACGTGCGGGCCCGGGACGCGGTGGGCAACGTGTCGATCGCGTCCAACACGGTCACCGTGCCCACGACGTCCACCCCGACGCCACCGCCGCCGTCGACCTGCCGGGTGACCTACCGCAACCAGTCCGAGTGGCAGAGCGGCTTCGTGGCCACGCTGACGATCCAGAACACCGGGACGGCACCTGTCGACGGCTGGATCGTCACCTTCAGCTTCCCCGGAGACCAGCAGGTCACCGCGGCGTGGAACGCCACGGTCGGCCAGACCGGCGCCGCCGTGACCGCCCGTAACGTCGACTGGAACCGCGTCCTCGCGCCAGGCGGCTCCGCGAGCTTCGGCATACAGGGGCGGTGGGCCGCCAGCGACCTGCCGCCGATCGGCTTCGCACTGAACGGCGCCCCCTGCGCCGTCGGCTGAAAGGCCCGAGAAGGAGTCTCGTGCGCAGGTATTCGCGCCACCGCAGGGCCCTGACCGGGGCCCTCACGGCCGGCATCCTCGTCGTCTGCGCCACGCTCGGCGGCACGTCCGCGCCCGCCTCCGCCGCGAACACGCTGAGCATGCGGGGTGCCGACGTCTCCTCGTTGCAGCGCAGCCTGGACCTGGGTGCCAGGTACTACGACGCCGGCGGCGTCGCCCGCGACCCACTGGACATCCTGAAGTCCGTCGGCGTCAACTACGTCCGACTGCGCGTCTGGAACAACCCGATCAGCGGCTACAACAACAAGAACAGGGTGTTGGGCCAGGCGAGGGCGGTCAGGGCGAAGGGCCTCCGGGTGCTCATCGACTTCCACTACTCCGACACCTGGGCCGACCCCGGCAAGCAGTACAAGCCGGCCGCCTGGGCCGGCCACAGCCTGAGCCAACTGGGTGCCGACGTGTACGGCTTCACCTACGACGTCTGCGCCAGCCTCCGGGGGCAGGGCACCCCGCCGGACAGCGTGCAGATCGGCAACGAGATCAACGTCGGGATGCTGTGGAACGAGGGCAGGGTCGTCAACAACGACTTCGCCCCGCTGGCCAGCCTGCTGAAGCAGGGCTACAACGCGACAAAGGCGTGCGGCGGCGGCATCCCGGTGATGATCCACACCGCCAACGGCGACAGCAACGCCAACGCCCGATGGTTCTACGACGGCATCCGCGCCCAGGGCGTGCAGTGGGACATCACCGGGCTGTCGTACTACTGCGTGTGGCACGGCACCCTGTCGAACCTCTACAACAACATCGTCGACCTGCGCGGTCGCTACGGCAAGCCGGTCGTGATCGCGGAGACCGCGTACCCCTTCACCCGCGACAACGCGGACAGCGAGCCGAACGCCATCGGCGACGCGACATGTGACGGCATCAGCGCGACCTGGTCCGGGCAGGCCCAGGAGTTCGACTGGGTCCAGAACACGGCCCGCAACGCGGGCGCCGTCGGTGTCTTCTACTGGGAACCGACGTGGTACGCGGTTCGAGGCAACGGCTGGGACCCGGCCAACATCAACGGCACCGGCAACCAGTGGGACAACATGGCCGTCTTCGACTGGTCCGGGCGGGTGAACCCGGGCGTACGCTGGTCGCCCTGACCCGCCGCCGGACGCACGCCGCCGTCGGGCAGATGTACTCCCTCCGTCGAGGGAGTACAACCCGCCGCGTGGGTTCTACCGTTGCCCCGGTGGTCGTTCGCGGCGACCCGTACCGATGCCCTCGGGAGGGGACAGATGGCGGCGGCAGGCACCGCAGTCGTGTTCGTCCATGGCATGTTCCTGCACGCCGCGTCGTGGACCAGTTGGGTCGAGCTGTTCCGGGCGGCGGGCCATGACCCGGTGAATCCGGGCTGGCCGGGTGAGCCGAGCACTGTCGCACTGGCGCGCCAGGAGCCCGACCGGGTCGCCGGCATCGGCATCGACGACGTCGTCACGCACTACGCACAGATCATCCGTGCGCTCGGCAGGCGGCCGGTCGTCATCGGCCACTCGACCGGCGCCCTGGTCGCGCAGCGACTCCTCGACCAGGGCCTCGCGGCGGCAGCGGTGGCGCTGCAACCTCCACCGATCAGAGGTGTGGCCAACCTCGCGCCGTCGAGCATTCCGGTCGGCTGGCCCCTGCTACGCAACCCGGCCAACCGGCGCCGGGCGCTGTCGCTGACCGCACGGCAGTTCCGCTACAGCCACGGCAACGCGCTCACCACCATCGAATCGGACCAGCTGTACCGGCAGTGGGCCATCCCGTCACCGGGCAGACCGGTCTTCGAGTTGGTGTCCGCGAACCTCTCCCGACGCTCACCGGCCACGATCGACGCTGCCAACCCCGATCGGGGGCCGCTGTTCGTGGTGGCCGGCGGCAGAGACCGCAGTGCTCCCGCGGCAGTCGTCCAGGCCACGGTCAGGCGATACCTCGCCTCGTCGGCGGTCACCGACTACCAGGCGTACCCCGATCGGGGGCACTCGATGCCGGTCGACAGCGGCTGGCGCGAGATCGCCGACGCGACGCTTGTCTGGATTCGACGACAGCTCCACTGACCGCCGGCGGTGCGGGGTCGGCAGGTACACGCCTCGTTCGGATACTCAGGACAACTGAGTACCCGCCCTCAGGTGGCCGTTTCGACCGGCCAATAGTGTTGCCGCGTGGTGACATTCCTGCGTCGGTGGACCCTGCGGACCGCGAGCTTCGCCCTGACCTGGCTCTACACCCTCTACCGGATCCATCCGGCGGTGTGGCGGCTCACGGCCCGTCAGTACCGTCCCTACCTGGGGCGCTTCGCCCGGCTGCACGCCTGGATGACCTGCCAGTTCGCCGCGATCGACGTCCCCGCGTACGGCGACTTCCTCCGCCGCCACCACTGGCGCTTCCGCTGGTTCGACCTGTCGTCGTACCCGCCCACGGACAAGCGGTCGTACGTGCAGGCGTACCCGGAGGCGCAGCGTTGTTGGCACGGCGAGCTCGAGATCGCCGGCAGCGTGGTCGACGAGTCGTCGGGCTCGTCCGGCCAGCCGTTCAACTGGATCCGCAGCCGCCGCGAGCTGCGCTCGGTGCACAAGAACCTGGCCGGCTACGCGACGATGGTGTTCCCGTCGAAGCGGCGGTTCGTCATCAACGCGTACTCGATGGGCGCCTGGGCCACCGGGACCAACACCGGCATCGCCATGTCGGCGATCGCGATGGTCAAGAACACGGGGCCCGACCTGCGCAAGATCGTCGACACCCTGTCGTACTTCGGCCCCGGCTTCGACTACATCGTCACCGCCTACCCGCCGTTCCTCAAACACCTGCGCGACAAGCTCGACGCCGAGGACTTCCCCTGGGCCGAGTACCGCATCAGCGGACTTGTCGGCGGTGAGGGGATGACCGAGGCACTGCGCGACTACCTGGAGGAGCGCTTCGTCAAGGTGCGCTCCGGCTACGGGGCCAGCGACCTCACCATCGGCATCGCCGGGGAGAGTGACTTCAGCGTCTGGGTCCGCCGACGACTGCGTACCGACGCCGCGCTGCGGACCGCACTGCTCGGCGCGGACGAGCACCGGCTGCCGATGATCTTCCAGTACAACCCGCTGGAGACGTACCTGGAGACCACCCCGGACCAGGAGGTGCTCTGCACGATCAACTCCACGGCGGTGCTCAATCCCCGGGTCCGCTACAACATCGGCGACGAGGGCCGGCTGATCTCGTACCCGGATGTCCTGGCCGCGATCACCGACCCCGCGGCGCGGGCCGCCGCGGACCGTGCCTGGCAGGTCGACCGGATGCGTCTACCACTGCTGTTCCTGTACGGCCGCAAGGACAGCACGATCTCGTACATGGGCGCCAACATCTACCCGCAGGACGTCGAGTACGGCCTCTATGCCGGCAATCCCCAGGCGCACCTACTGCAGAGCTTCTGCCTTGCGGTGACCGAGCAGGCCGACCTGGAGAGCCGTCCGGTCGTCAACCTGCAACTGCGCGAGGGCCTGACGCTCGACCCGGCGCAGCGGCGAACCCTCACCGACACCTGCCGCGCGGGGGTGTTGCGCCACCTGGCCGAGGTCAGCCGGGACTTCGCCGAGTCCCTCGCCGAGGACCCGTCCGCGGCGGACCTGCGGGTGGAGGTTCACGAGTACGGCACCGGCCCGTTCGCCGACGCGGCATCGAAAATCAAGAACGTCTACCTGGTGAGGGGCGTGCCGGCATGAGGACCACCGACTTCTCCGCCGCACCCGCGGTGGGCCAGGCGACAGCCATGTTCGTCGGCGCCACCCGCTACCGTGGGCCGCGCTCGATCCTCACGCTCACCCGGACCTGGTTCCGGATGGTCCGGCAGATGAGACGGATGGACGGGTACCGGTGGCACACCGTCTATTACCAGTTCCCGTTCACGCTCGGCACCATCGCCTTCTTCAGCGACCGTGACGCGCTCCTGACGTTCGCCCGCAGCCGCCATCACCGCGACCTCATGTGCTGGGTGACAGATCACGGCACCAAGAACGCGACGGGCGGCTACATCCGCCTCTACAACGCCGAACCCGAGGGCTACAGCAACGGCATCTGGCGCGCCGAGTCCGACGACATGGCACACATCCCGACCTTCACCCCGCTCTCCCGCGAGACGTCCGGCCCGCCGGTGCACCGCGCATGAGACTGGATCCCGTGCGGTCGCGGGCCGACCTGCGGGCATTCGTCGACTTCCCGCTCCGGCTCCACCCGACCGACCGCTACGTACCCCTGGTGTCCTCGGTCATCGCGGCCCACCGCGGCGCCGCCGAGCTGTTCGTGGTCCGCGACCGACGCGGCGAGGTCGTGGGTCGCACCAGCATGCACCGCAGCGCGCCCTTCGACGCCAAGGTCGGCCCCCGACAGCTGTTCGGGCACACCGAGTTCGTCAACGACGACGACGTCTTCGCCACCATCATGGACGCGGTGGAGGCCCGGGCCGGCGGTCGACAGCTGTTCGGGCCGGTGGCCCTGCTGCCCAACCAGACCGGCGGGGTGATCACCTCCGGCTTCGCCGACCGTGGCTTCGTGGACTCGGCGTGGAACCCCGCCTACTACCCGGCCATGTACGAACGGCACGGCTTCCACCGACGCTTCGAGGCCGACACCTGGCTTGTCGACCTCGACGGTACGACCACGGGTGCGGCGCCGACCGTCGACGCCGACCATGGATTCGCCTTCGACGATGCCCGGATCGGCAGCGAACAACTCGTCATCCGGCACGGCTCCCGGCGGCACCTGCGCAGCCAACTGCCGATCCTGCGCCGGATGCTCAACGAGAGCTTCGCCCAGTTGGGCTACTACACCGACATCTCCGCCGAGCAGCTGGCGGAGCAGACCGACGGCCTGGCGTTCCTGCTCGACGAGGCGCTGCTCCTCTGGTTGGAGAAGGCCGGTCGACCCGTCGCGTTCGTCGTCACCGTGCCGGACATCTCCGAATACCTCATGCGCGTCGGCGGCCGGCTCGGCGTACTCAATCAGCTCCGGCTTCTCGCCACCCGTGGCCGGTACCGACGGGACGCCGTCCTCATCATCAAGGGAACCGTGCCCGACGAGCAGGGCAACGGATACCTGACGCTGCTGTCCCGGGAGTTGCACCGCAACCTCGCCCGCAACGGCTACCGGACGCTGCGCAGCACCTTCGTCGAGCGGACGAACGCCGCCTCGGCCGCCCAGTACCGGCGCGCGGGTGGGCGGCCACTGCACGGGTACACCTTCTACGAGCGAGGGGCCGCGGGGTGAGCTGGGTCGAGCAGGTGCGGGCCGCCGAGGCGATCTGCCGGCGGGCACCGAGCGCACACAACACGCAGCCGTGGCGACCGGAGTACCACACCGACGAGATCACCATCGCCGTCGATCCGGCAGGCCGCCTGCCCGACTCCGACCCAACCGGGCGTGACCTGGCCCTCGGCATCGGCGCGTTCGTCGAGACCTGCCTCATCGTCTCCGCCGAACTCGGTCTCACCGTCACCGTGGCGCCAGGTCCACGACTGGTCCCCGCGGCACATCGGTACGCGACTCCGTTCACGATCGCCGACATCGAGGCCCGCCGGGTCGCCCGTGGTCCATACGCGCCCGGGTACGTCGACGACACCGTCCTCGCCGATCTCGAGCCGGGCGTCGCACACGTCCCGACCCGGGATCTCGTAGCGGACCTGGCCGTCGCCGACCGGTGGATGTTCGGCACGCCTGCCGTCGCGGTCGAGTTGCGGGACTGGCTGCGCCTGAGCCCACGCCATCCTCGATATCACCTCGACGGCCTCACCGACCGGGCGCTCAGCCTGTCCCGGCCCGAAGCACGCGTCCTGTCCGCCGTGCTGCGCGCGTACCCGGTCACCCGCCGACTGGGCCTGCCGGCGCTGCTGGCCGCCAGCGGCCGCGGCCTGTTGCGTTACGACGGCAGCGTCCTGGTCCTCCTCGCCGCCGATGGCGAAGACCGGATCAGCGCGGGCCGACGTCTGCTGCGTACCTGGCTGGCTCTCGCCCGGCACGGCCTGGCGGTCCACCCGCTCAGCCAGCTCATCGACTGCCCGGCGACCGCCGGTCGGCTCGCCGAGCGGGTCGCCGGCCTTCCGCTCGCGGTGTTTCGGGTCGGCCGACCCCGCACCGCCCCGGTCCGGTCCGCCCGACGCGGCGAGCAGCCGTCGACTCAGCCGGAATAGCCCTGTCGCACCTTGGCACCTGCTCTCCTGACCGGTGCCCCGGCCGTCAGACGAGCCAGCGACCAGCACGCATCAGGTCACGACCGGTGAGCTCGTTCTCCTCCCGCCACGCCTGTATCCGGCGCGGTGTCACCCGAAAGTACGCGTAACGGGTGGTGCCGACCCGCGCGTCCCAGAGTTTCGCGGCGAATGCGTCGGCCAGATCGCCCGGCACGGTTTCGCGGGAGAACGTCTCGACGGTGCCTTCGACGAGCACCACGTCACGGGTCGGGCCGACCGACATCCGCACCTGGCCGGAGGATCGCAGGTTGCGCGCGGTCGGGCTGGACTCGCCGGTGGCCAGGATGAAGGTGGCGCCGTCCCAGAGAAAGGACAGCGGCACCAGATAGGGGTTGCCCTCCCGGTCCGCTGAGGCGACCCACGCGTCCACATCGTGGTCGAGGCGGGCGAGCGTGTCCTGCTTACGTTGCCGCGGACTGCGCGGTGCTGCGGGCTCCACGACCGAATCCTTCCCTGGTTCGACGATCTGCGTCAGCCCCACGGGCCAGATCCGGCGATGACGCCCCGATACAGCGCAGATTGTCATTGACAAACGTTGCGCGCTCCCGGCAGGTGACTTCTGGATTCGGCGGACCGTCGGTCGCATGGACGGTGCCGACCGGCCCGGTCCCCGCCCTGATCACTCCAGCCCCGCACGCCATGCGTAACGGTGCGCGTCGAGGTAGTCGGCGGTCGCCAGCCAGTAGGCACCGTCCTCGGTCCAGATCCTGGCCCAGGGCTGACGCTGTTGGCGGGCGCCCTCACGCAGCAGGTCGTACATGGCTCTGGCACGGCGGCCCAACAGGTCGGCCAGCGCCGGACGGGAAGCGTCATCGAGACCGTAGCCGTCCACGAACGCCCGCAGCCGTGCCGCGGACTGCGGAACCGTCCGGTCCGCGCGCAGGCCGGCCATGCTCTGGGCGGCGTACGCGAGGTCCCACAGTCGAGAGCCTGGCGCGGCCCCGTCCCAGTCGATCAGCACCCAGCCCCGATCCGACCTGACCAGGTTCCAAGGCGCTACGTCGTTGTGGCAGATCATCTCTTCCCGGTCGGGCGGGATGACCTGGTTCCAGTTTGCGCCGGCCGGCGGTACGAAGCTGGCCAGCGCCTCATGCAGGTGCGCCAGCAGTTGCCCAATCGAGCGCAGCTCCGTGGCGGGGTAGGTGCCGGACGCCGCACCCATCTCGCCAGGGACGTACTCCAGCACCTGCCTGCCCTGCTTGTCCCGGCCCATCGGACGAGGGCACGCGGTGAACCCGACGGCGTGCAGATGGTCGAGCAGCAGGTCGACAGTCTCCGTCCACGGCCCGACGGGCCGGCGAACAGTGTCGCCGATGCGCACGACGCCGGTCGTCACGTTGCCCTTCAACACTTCTTCGCGGTCACTCACCCCGAGATTCTGCCTCCACAACCGGTACGGCAGGTTGTTCGGTATCGACGTGTCGACACCGGATCCGGCCCTTGTCGTCGAGCCCAAGGAGAGCAGCGGAAAGCCCATCGAGATGTCGCCATACCGACAGTATTTTGGGGACCACTCGTCGTGGTCGATATTTTGACGTCAGCTCCCTCAGCCACTCCCGTTCTCCCGAAGCACCGCACATCCCAACGGTAGGGAGTGAACCATCGAAGTAACCACCAAGACCCGAGTGCTGATTCTGTTGCCGCCCTACGCCGTCGGATTGTGGCTGTTCTTCTTCGCGGGGATGAACGGCAGCGACCGCATGGGCATGCTGGCCGCCGTGCTCATCGGGGCGGGCCTGTCAGTCGTGGTGCAGATAACCTGGTTGCGGGGCCGGTTGCGGCCCGGCGGCGCACTCGCCTGGAACGTGCTGAGCCTGACCGGGCTCGGCCTGTTGTTCGGGCTCGTCGGCAGCGGCGAGGGGACGGTCGGTGCTGTCCTGGGCCTCGGTGCCGGTCTCCTCGCGAACGCCGCGTCGATGTGGCTCGGTGACCTGACCCAATTTCGTCAGCGCCCGCGGGTGTTCCTGAGCTACCGGCGCAGTGACTCCGGACAGGTGACTCGGGCGGTCTACGACGCGCTGGTCGAGCGATACGGCCCGCACCAGGTCTTCCTCGACGCGCACTCACTCGTACCCGGCCGCGACTACCGGACCGAACTGCCCCGCGTGGTGCGGCGCTGCAACGTGGTCCTCGTCATGATCGGGCCGTCGTGGCTGGGGGCTTGCGACAACGCCGGTCGGCGGCGGTTGGACCAGCCCAATGATTACGTTTGTCTGGAGATCGAGACGGCGCTGGAGCCTCAGCGCACCGTCGTACCGGTGCTCATCGACGGCGCGGAGCGGCCCCGGCCAGATGATCTACCGGAGAGCCTGGCCGCCCTGCCCTACCGGCAGGGCGCACGCTTACGGCCGGGAGTCGACCTGCCCGACGACATCGAGCTTCTGATCGACCAGTTCGAGGAAGAGCTCAAACATCATCCGCGAGACTCGCTGGCCCTGCTGCCACCCGCTCGGCGATGGCAGCGGCGGTTGGTGATTGGCAGCGTCCTCGTGCTACTGCTGGCTCCGCTCGGCTGGAGCCTGACCGATGGCCTCACCCGCTGGTCACGAATGGTCAACGACGCGGCATTGTCCCCGGACGGCACGCGGCTGGCGACGACCCACGGTCAGGGCGAGAATGTGACGAGCAGCGTGCGGCTGTGGGACGTCACCACCGGCGGGCTCATCGCGGCGCGTGACTTCCCCGCCCGTCGTGATGCCCCGGTCTGGACCGTCGTGTGGTCTCCGGACGGACAGCGGCTCGCGACCGGTCACAGCAGTGGTGAGCTGCGGATCTGGGATGCGGATCGGCTGGAGCCCGGTCCGCCGATACCTGGCCACCAGGGCCGTCTCGACGAGATTTCCTGGTCGGCCGACAGCGATCTGGTCGCCACCGGAGACGGCGTCGGGACGGTCCGGGTGTGGCAGGCGGACACCGGTGCACTGCTCCACCGGGTGGTCCGCGCGCTCGGCGACTCTCGCATCAAGACGGTTGCCTGGTCACCGCGAGCCCGCCGCCTGGCCGTGAGCGGCGGATCCACGCTCTTGGTCTGGGACCTCGACGGTCCGCGGCTGCACGAGGCCTACCGGTACCAGCACACCAAGAACTTCTCCGCAATGGAATGGAACACCGCCGGGACCCGGCTGGTGACCGCGACCTACCAGTCCGCTTACGCTGACAAGTCGCCTAACCTGCAGGTGTACGAGATCGGCGACCGCACCATGACGGAGGTGTCCGGCACCACCGGCGATGTGAGTGATCCGCATTGGGCGCCGAACGGCGACAGCCTTGCCTGGTTCGAGTTGAACGACTACACGGTCCGGATCTGGAACGCGGACACCCGGGAGCTTGAGCAGGTCCTCGGCGTGTTGTACATCTACGACGCGGATCTGCGGTGGGCGCCGGGCGGCATGGCGCTGGCCTCAGCACACAAGTCCCAAGTGCTGGTGTGGGCGAGGGACGGACAGCGGCGAGCCGACCTCACCGACCACGTCGAACACGCGGATGTGGTGGGTTGGCCCGACGACCGACATGTGGTGACAGTCCAATCGACCGAAGTACGGGTGTGGGACGTCGACCACGAGCGCACCGATGCCGTCTGCGAGATGTCCCTGTGGGAGGGCCTGCGCCACTACTGATTCACCGCTTGGCCTGCGCTGCGGGCCGGGATTGTTGTTGCCAGGGATCGCCGCGAGCGCCGTCGGCGAGGTGCTGTTCGTAGCTGGACACCTTGCCGTTGACGAGATCGAGGCAGTCGGTCAGACGTGCGAGCTGCTCGGTGATGTGGCGTTGGTGTTCGCGGAGCAGTTCGAGCCGTTGCGCCTCGTTGCCGGTGCCCTCGCGGACGAGCTGGGCCAGGCGGCTGATCGTCGCGAGTGGCATCCCGGAGGCCCGGAACTTCACGCAGTTTGCCACCCACTCCACGTCCCAGGCGCTGTAGACGCGCCTGCCGGAGGTGTCCCGCCGCACGTCGCTGGCGAACAGGCCGGCACGCTCGTAGAGCCGGAGCGTGTGCACGCTCAACCCGGTAAGCCGCGCCACCTGTCCGATGCTCAGACCCCCGTCCGTCATGGCGTCGACGGTAGCCCGTGGACCGCGCAGCTCGTTGACCTAGACCTCGGTCTAGCACCTAGCGTCCGTGGCATGACCAGCGACACGACCCACACCATGTTCGGCGCCCACAGCACGACCGCGGACGTCCTCGCCGGAATGGACCTCAGCGGTAGGACCGCCGTCGTCACGGGCGGCTACTCCGGCCTCGGTCTCGCCACGACCCGTGCGCTCGCGCAAGCCGGGGCTCGGGTCGTCGTTCCAGCGCGCAGGCCGGACGCGGCGCAGCAGGCGCTCGCTGGCGCGGCCGACGTCGAGATCGGTCACCTCGACCTCGCCGACCTCGCCTCCGTCCGTGCGTTCGCCGAACGGTTCCTCCGCAGCCATCCCGCCCTCGACATCCTGATCGCGGGTGCCGGGGTCATGGCCTGCCCGCAGACACGGGTAGGGCCCGGCTGGGAGGCGCAGTTCGCGATCAACCACCTCGGCCACTACGCGTTGACGAACCTGCTGTGGCCGGCGCTCACCGCCTCCGGCGCTGCTCGGGTCGTCTCGGTCGCCTCCGGGCGTGACCCGTCGTGGCGGATCCGGTGGGACGACGTGCAGTTCGAGCGCGGCTACGACAAGTGGGAGGCCTACGCCCAGTCCAAGCTCGCGAACATCCTGTTCGCCCGCCATCTCGACCTGCTCGGCGAGCCGTGCCGCGTCCGCGCGTTCTCGGTCAATCCCGGCTATGTCCGCACGCCTCTGCAACGACACCTCGCCGTCGAGGAGATGGTCGCCGCCGGCTGGATCGACACGGACGGGACTCCCGCGCCGGGCCTGTTCAAGACCGTCGAGCAGGGCGCGGCGACCCAGGTCTGGGCTGCCACGTCACCTCAGCTTGAGGCGTGCGGCGGCGACTACTGCGTGGACTGCCACCGCACCGACGGCAGCCCCACCGACAGCGGCGCGGCAGCCCGCCTGTGGGCGCTGTCGGCCGAGCTGACCGGCCTCGATCTCGTCGGCTGAGCTGACCGGCCTCGATCTCGTCGGCTGAGCCTCGTCCGTTCGTGGTCACGGGTGCCCCGCGGTGCTGCCGGCCGCGCGCGGACCGCCGGGAGGTGACCCCGCGCGGTCAGGGCGGATGCCCGTTCGACGGAGACCGCGCTGGCGGATCATCGCGACAGCGCCGCCCGTTGTCGGGAGTCCATCCATGCGTGCCCATGCAAGCCTTGCGTTCACGAACTTCGATGTCCGGGTCCCGGCTCAATGGGGAGCGTCGGTGCACCGCGGGCGGTGGTGGGAGGAGACTTCATGCGCGGACGCAGATGGGCGACCCTGGTGGTGGGCGCGACGCTCGCACTGGGTGGGCTGGTGGGGATCGGCGCCACTCCGGCTGCGGCGGACCCGCAGGGCGGCACGCTGCGCAATGTCTACTCCGACGGCCAGTTCTGCAACAGCTACGGCAGCGAGGGCGTCCGGACCGGCCTGTGGAGCTGGTACTACTGCGAGTACCGCCAGTACGGCCCCAACGCCCCCGGCTTCTACTTCCTCTGGAGCTTCACCTACTAGTGCTGTGACCACTAACGTTCACCGGGTTGTCGGTGGTGTTGTGGTTCCTCGCCCAGCCGTTGTCGGAGCGAGCGACTCCCCACCGGTGGTGGGGCGGGCCTCAGCCGGCCAACCGACCCTGACACCGCTGGTGGGCGGCGTGGGTCACGCCGGGACAGCCCGGCACCGGGAAGGTGTCGGCCTGCTCGACGGTGCGTGATGACCGCACCCGTGTCGGGTGCGGTGGTGGTGACGCCGCCCGGGGTCCGGGTGGCGATGGTGAACGCCGCGGCAACATCACGATGCCCGACGAACCCGCAACTGCTGCACACCATGGTCCGCCCGCGGGGCTTGACCACTCTGCGCCGGCACACCGTGCATCTGGTCGACGACGTACCCCGCTCATCGACCAGATGCACGGTGATCCCGGCCAGCTCCGCCTTGTCCTTCAGGACCGCGATCGCCCGGCCGAGTTGCCACTGCCGCAACCGCAGGTTGTGCCGCCGACCCGCCGGCAGATCGAGGACACCACGCGGGTCACCGACGGTCAGCGTCCCGACCCGGTGCTGCACTGCCCAGCCGATCACGGTCTTCGCGGCCTCGTGCCCGGCCTGCCGCACCCGACGCCGATGCCGCCCCTGCATCAGCCGAGCCCGCCGGCGGGTCTTGCGCCACCGCCGCGAACCCCGCTGGCCCCTCTTCGGCGCACGGGCCGCGGTCGCCCGGCGGCGGCCTTTCGTGTCGGCCAGGTGCTGACGGTGCTCGGCGCGGATCGCCCGCCCGGACACCAGCAACATCTGCCCATCACCGGCTGCCACCGCGTACGGGTGAATGATGCCCAGGTCGACCCCTGCGACCCGCCCCCGCTCCGGCTCCTGACCCGCAGAGTAGGTCGCGACCGGAAGCTCCGCGGTGACCTCGACCCACAACCGCCCCTGATCGAACACCAGCGTCACTGACCGCACCGCATCATCAGGGTAGGGAACCGCCCGGTCCAGGCGCACCACCAGCGGCGGGCTCCCGGCCGAGGTCGGCAACCGCAGCCGCCGCTCACTCAGACCGAACGTGCCGTGATACCAACGGACCGGCATCAACGACCGTCGCCGCCGCGGATACCGCACCTCACCATGCCCCGCCCTACGGCGGGCGGCAGCGCTGAACCACGCATCAGAATAGCGACGCAACACCGACCGGGCGCCGGTCGAGTCGAGCTCACCGAACGTGCCCGGACCAGACGCAGCGAGCAGTCGACACAACTCCTGATAGCTCGCGACCGGCCGATCTTGACGACGATGCCGCCAGCTGTTGTATTCCAATACACACGCCCAAAGATCCCCGGCCGCGCGGAGCAGGCCGAAGCAGCGTTGCCGCTGCGCCCGGGTCAGACGCAGGCCGACCCGGGCGGTGCGATGCACCACCCGCGGCGCCACCGAATCCCTACGTCTGGGCATATCCGAAGCCAACCACGAGGGTCTGACACAACCCGGCCAACGTTAGTGGACACAGCACTAGCTGGACGGCCCAGGAAGGATCGGCCAGATATTTGCGTGGCGCGCATATTTGCGCGCCACGCAAATAGTGCTACCGTGGTGGCATGACGGGGCTACGGGAGCGCAAGAAGGCCGCGACGCGGGCGGCGCTCGGCTGGGCGGCGATCCACCTCACCGTGGAGCGCGGCTTCGACAACGTCCGCGTCGAGGACATCGCCGAGGCGGCCGGGGTGTCCCCGCGCACCTTCAACAACTACTTCTCCAGTAAGGCCGAGGCCATCGCCTCGCGCCATCTCGACCGCAGCCGGCGCACCGCCGCCGCGCTGCGCGAACGCCCCGCCGACGAGCCGCTCTGGGCGGCGCTGACCCAGGCCGCGCTGGAGCAGTTCACGCGCGGCCCCGAGGTCGAGGCGATGCCGTCCCCGCCACACGACCAGTGGGCAGCCGGCGTCCGCACCATGCTCGCCGAGCCCGCGTTGCAGGGCGAGCGGCTGCGCGCCGTCGCGATCGCCGAGGCCGAGTTGGCCGCCGCGGTCGCCGAGCGCACCGGCACCGACCTCGCCACCGACATGTATCCGCGGCTCGTCGCCGCCGCCGCCAGCGCGGCCGTCGCCGTCGCCATGCAGCACTATCTCGACAGCGCCGATCCGCCCGCCCCGATCGAGCGCCTCATCACCGACGCTTTCACCCAGGTCGCCGCCGGCCTCCCGGCACCGCCCCGCTGAGCCCCGACACAACCTCACTTACCTCTCCAGCCGCGGCACACGCGGCGGGCCGGCCGCGCGCCGCGCCCGCCGTGGCGATGACGCACGCCCAGAACGGATCACGATAATGATCGATGTCCTGATCGTTGGCGCCGGCCCCAACGGCCTCATGCTCGCCTGTGAGTTGGCCCTCGCCGGCGTCCACCCCGTCGTCCTCGAACGCCACGCCGCGCCCACCGGCGAGCCCCGCGCCAACGGCCTCGTCGGCCAGGTCGTCCGCCTGCTCGACCGCCGCGGCCTGTACGCGCGGCTCAGCGGCACGAGCACCCCGCCGACCCCCCAACCAGCCTTCGTCTTCGGCGCGTTCCCGCTGGATCTCACGATGCTCACGGAGAACCCGCACTACGTGCTCGGCGTGCCGCAGGCCCAGCTCGAGGCCGCCCTCGCCGCCCGGGCCGCCGAGCTCGGCGTCGACCTGCGCCGCGGCCACGAGGTCGTCGACCTCCGCCAACGCCCCGACGCGGTCGAGGTTCACCTCGCCGACGGTACGCAGCTCACCTCCCGCTTCCTCGTCGGCGCCGACGGTGGTCGCAGCGCGGTGCGCCGCCTCGCCGGCATCGAGTTCCCCGGCGCCACCGTCGACCGGTCGATATCCCGCACCGCCACCGTGACCGTCCCCGCGTCAGCTCTCGATCCCGAGACCGGCGGTCTGCGGGTTCCCGGCTACGGGGTCGTCCCGCCGTTCCAGCACACCCGCACCGCCCGCGGCCTGATCGCCTGGGCCCCGTTCCCCGGCCGCCCGGCGATCCTCAGCACGACGGAGTGGCCCGACACGCCCACAAACGACGAGACCCCGATGGACCTGGCGGAGCTACGCGCCAGCGTCGCCCGGGTGCTCGGCGCCGACGCCCCCCTCGACGCGCCGGACGGCCCCGGCCTGCTGCGGCGGCTGACCGGCCGCAACACCCGCATCGCCGCCCGCTACCGCGCCGGCCGGGTGCTGCTGGTCGGCGACGCCGCGCACGTGCACCCCGCGATCGGCGGCCCCGGGCTCAACCTTGGCCTCCAGGACGCGGTCAACCTGGGGTGGAAGCTCGCCGCCACGGTACGCGGCTGGGCACCGCAGGGCCTGCTCGACACGTACGAGACCGAGCGTCGCCCCGTCGCCGAACGGGTCGTCATGTCCACCCAGGCACAGTCGGCGCTCATCGGCCCCGGCGACGAGATCACCGGCCTGCGGGAGCTCTTTGCCGAGCTGCTGCGCAAGCCGGAGGTGACCGGGCACATCGCGGCGCTGATGTCCGGCGCGGACATCCGCTATCGGGCCGACCCCGCCGACCCGTTGGCCGGCCGCTTCGCCCCCGACGTGATCGTGCACCGCGACCACGGCCCGATCCGCCTCGCCGAGCTGACCCGCGCCGCCCGGCCGCTGCTGCTGGACTCCACGGGCGTGTACGCCGAGGTCGCCGCGCCGTGGCGAGACCGGGTCGACGTGGTCACCGGCCCACTGGAGGGCACGACCGCGACCGCGATGCTCGTACGCCCCGACTGCTTCGTCGCCTGGTCCGCTGGGGATGCCGGTACGCTGCGCGCCTCGCTCACCCACCACTTCGGCGTCCCACGATGAGGAGGCAACCACGATCGCGGGTGGACGCGGATCAGGGTTTCCGGCGTAGTTCGCGCAGCACGCCGTGCCGGCGCACGGCCCAGGCGAGGCGTCGGACGCTCGGGTGCCTGACGAACAGCACCGCCACCTGACGGATCAGGCCGAAACGGTTGTCGCTCGCCTGGTTGTCGACAGCCTGCCAGATCAGCTCGCGCACCCTGGCGTTGTCCAGCACCGCCCGCAGCTCACGCCGGACCGCGGGGTCCTCGGCCGCGGAGGCGAAGGCGGCGACCTGACCCGGCTTGTCCGCCAGCGGCTCCAGCGCCGCCGCGACGAGTGGCCGGCGTACCTCGTCCTGCTCCAGCAGCAGCAACACGGCCTCCCGGATCTCGATCGTGTCCAGGGCGGACCGCAGCAGGCTCAACAGGCTGCGCTCCACCTCGCGGTCGTGATCGGCGGCGGACAGCGTGGCCAGCAGCACCGCCACCTCGTCGAGGTCGATGAGGTGGCGCAACGCGCTGCGGAACTCCGGCAGCCCCCAGGCAACCTGCAAGGCCTTGACGAGATTACGGTTCATGAACCATCCGCTACCCGAAAGCGACGGCCGGCGAAACCCGTGGCCGGCCGCAGGTCCGCGCGGCTGCCACCGGCGGCCTTGCGCTGCCCGTAGGGCTTGGGGCGTCCGCCGACGGCAGGGGTTCGCCGAGCAAAGTCGCGCCGACCGGTAAACCGTGCGAGCCGATCCGGTGTCTTGCAGGTTGACGAGGCTCGGGAGGGCGGATGAGTGATTCGCGTGGGGCGGAGTTCGACGACTTCGTGCGTACTCGGTCGGTGGTGTTGTTGCGGGTTGCCTTCCTGCTGACCGGGGACCGGCACGCGGCGGAGGACCTGCTTCAGGAGGTGCTGGAGCAGGTGTACGTGCGCTGGCGTCGGGTGCAGAGCAGCCCCGAGGCGTACGCGCGACGTGCGCTGGTCAACCGGTCGATCAACCGGTGGCGTTGGCGTGCCCGGCGTCCGGAGCGGGCGTTGGGTGACCACGACGGGGTCGCCCGGGACCATGCCGACGCCGTCGCGGTTCGCGAGCTGGTCGTCGGGGCGCTGCGGGCGTTGCCGGCCCGGCAGCGGGCCGTGGTCGTGCTCCGTTACCTGGAGGATCTGCCGGTCGCCGACGTCGCGGCGGCGATGGCCTGCTCCGAGGGTGCGGTGAAGAGTCACGCCTCGCGTGGGTTGGCGCGGCTGCGGGAGGTGCTGGCGGATTCGAGTCTCGCCATGCCCATCACGGAAACCGGGAGTGCGCGATGACGATGAACGACAGTGAGGTGCGCGAGATCCTGCAGCGCGCGACGGATGACCTGGTCGCCCCGGCGGGTCTGCTCGGCGCGGTGCGCCGGGGCGGGCGGCGCCGAGTGGTGCGCCGCCGGGCGGTGTTGGCGGCCGTGTGCGTGGCCGTGGTGGCCCTCCCGGTGGCTGGCGGACTTCGGCTGGCCGGCGACGCGGGAGACGCCCAGGTCGCCGCACCGCTCTTCGACGAGCCCACGCGCGGTGACCTGGCCGCCGACGAAGGCTACCTGCGGCAGGTCCGCACGACATGGGATCGTCATCTGAAGCAGATCGGAGAGCCGACGAGCGGCCCGCCGCACGTCGTCTGGGCCGGCAGGACACCTGCGGGGCCGGCCGCCTACGTCGCCGACGGCACCCTGCGCCCCACGACCGTGGGGTTCGTCGAACCCACCGCCGACGGGCCGCGCGTCGGTACCCTGACGCAGGTCGGCGACTCGGGGACGGACGGCCTCGAGCAGGCCACACTGCTCGGGTCCCAGCGCGACGTGCTCCTCGTCCTCGACTTCGGACAAGCTGTGGAGTTCTCCCCGGAGTTGCGCTTCCGGCCCGATGGCAAGGTCGAGCGGACGTTCACGCCGGTGGCGTTCCGCGACGGCGCGGCGGTGCTGTCGGTGCCCCCACAGCGCACGAAGCTCACCGTCGCGCTCGCCAGGACGCCAGTCGACCGGAGGAACGCACTCCACATCAGCAACACGTCGCTCGTCCTCTTTCCCGACGGGAAGGACCGGCCGGCGGCACCGCTCTTCCGCCACACGTTGCCCGGCGCCGAGCAGGTGTGGGGCAGCGACCCGGCTGCCGAAGACGTGAGCGCGCCCGCCGAGGCCATCGCGGACTACATCGACCCGGTGGGCTCGCACACGCACAACGGGTCCCCCCGGCTGTCGGTCTACGGGGCAACCCCGGACGGTCGCCGGCTCCTCGTGGAGAGCATCCAGTACGACGACCACCCCTCCTGCGTCATCGCCTTGCTCGCCGGCAGGAACCTTCCCTTCGAAGCGGTGGCCAGCACGACCACGGACTGGCTGGCACCCCTGCCGGTACGGCTACGACTGCCCGACGACCAGGGCATCTTCGTCGCCGCTGAGGGGTCGGCGCTGAGCTACCGGATCGGCGACGGGCAGTGGCAGGACGCCGGCCGCAACGCGGCACTCCTACCCGCCACCGCCACCGACGTCCGGGTCACCGACGCCGACGGGACCGCGACGAGCGTCCCCGTCGGGCCCTGATCCCGCAGACCGGCCGCCGGCAGCCCCGCCGGCGGCCGGCGCGGTGGCCGGCAGTCGAGATGCCTCACCTGCTTCGCGGGAACGCGTGCGGTGTGTTGCTGAGCCTCGCCGCGCGTCCACGGCGAGCAGCAGGAGCGCGGCCAGCGTCAGCAGCCCACCGGCGAGGGCCAACGTGCGTGCCCCCGAGGTGGGCAGGAGGGCACCGCCGAGCAGTGAACCGCCCGCGATGCCGGCGTTGAAGGCGGTGCTGACGCCGGCCGACGCGATGTCGGTGCTGCCCGGGGCCAGGTGCAGCATCCGGTTCTGCACGGCGGAGCCGAACGCCGCGTAGGCGAGGCCGATCCCGGCCAGGAGCGCGACCGCGCCGGGCCGGAGCGCGCCGAACGCGTACAGGCCGAACAGCGCGGCCGTGCCGATGCCCAGCGGCGTCAGCAGGGAGGCGATCGGCCGGGTGTCCAGGGTCCGCGCCGCAGCCAGGGTGCCGACCACCCCGGCGGCACCGGCGGCGAACAGCAACGGCGCGAGCAACGCGTCGGCGAAGCCGCTGACATCCAGCAGGAACGGTGCCACGTAGGTCTGCAGGGTCAGGAAACCGCCGATGCCGAGGGCGGTCGCGACAAGCAACAGGATGAAGCGTCGCCCGTCCGGTGCGGTGCCCCGGGCGGCGCCACCAGCGGCCGGGGGATAGGAGGGCAGGAAGACGAGCACCGCGGCGGCGACGGCCAGACCGACCCCGGCCAGCGCCGCGAACGCCGCCCGCCAACCGGCGTGCTGCCCGAGCCAGGTGCCGAGGGGTACGCCGAGCACCGGGGCCAGCGTCGCCCCGGTGGCGAACAGCGCCACCACCCGGCCGCGTACCGCCACCGGAAAGGGACCGGTCACGGCCGCCGTGGCGACGGACCAGAACAGGGCCTGCGCGAGGGCGGTGGCGAGTCGGGAGCCGGCCAGCACGGTGTACGTCGGCGCGAGCGCGGCGGTGCCGTTCGCGGCGGCGAACAGGAGCATCGTGCCGCCGAGCAGGTGACGTCGGGGGATCCGCCGGGTCAGCCGGGCCAGCGGCACGGAGGCCAGCACGACCACGACGGCGTATCCGCTGACCAGCAGACCCACCTGGGAACGGGACCTGTCGAGATCGGGTGCGATGTGGGTCAGCAGACCGACGGGCAGCAACTCGGTCGTGATGAACGCGAACGCGGCGAGGGAGAGCGCGACGAGCACGGCCCTGGCCCTGCGCGGCGACACCTCCGGCACCCGTCGCCCACCCCCATCCCTGGCCACCAGAGGTCAGGAACGCGGCCGGAACGGGGCGAGCACGGCACGGATCTGGTCAGCCGCACCCCAGTCGTCGTCGAACTGGGCCAGCACGGCGAGGTGTTGTCGCAACTGGACGATCGGCATGCGGGCCCGCCAGTCGCCGTCGAGCGAGGTCCGGTCCGCGTAGACATCGAAGAACCGGCGCGCCTCGGGCGGGGGCGAGGTCGACCACAGGTGGGCGAGGTCGACCTCGGCCCACATGTACGACACCGCCGGGTCGATCAGCGCGGGTTGCCCGTCCGGGGTGGCCAGCACGTTCTGGACCCACAGGTCGCCGTGTGTCAGGCACGCGGGCCGGACCGGCAGCAGGTCGGGCAGCCGGTGACACAGTCGTTCCAGTGCCGCCCGGTCTCCGGCGTCGAGTGCCGCCTGCACGCGGGGCTCCCCGAGCCACCGGAGCAGCCGGTGCTCGGCGAAGAACGCGTGGCCGTCGTCCTGCCAGGTGTTGACCTGGCGGCGACGGCCCAGCCAGTTGTCGCGGTGCCATCCGAAGCGAGGATGGGTCGTGCCCAGGTGCATGTCGGCGAGGAGGTGTGCGAGTCGCTCCCAGAAGCTCTCGCTGTGCGGCCGCTCGTGCAACACCGACAACACGAGCAGTCGACGGTCGGCCAGGAGCACCTCGGGTGTCGCCACGCCGCCGAGCTCGCGCAGGGCGGCCAGCCCTTCGGCCTCCGCGAGGAAGACCCCGTCGTCCGGCTCGTCGGCGAACGCCTTGACGAACACCGGCGGCGCGTCCCGGCGGGTGACCATGCCCGCGAGCGCCGCGACCCCGCCGGCCACCGGCTGCACCGTGACGACCTCGCGCATTCCGGCTTCGAGGAGGCGCTCCAGCAGGATCGTCGTCGAGCGCATCAGAACGCACCCCCCACCGTCGGCGTGCTCGGTCGCCCAATCCTAGGGCCTGTTTTCATCAGGGCGGTCGAGCCGAGGCGGAGTCCGGGCGGCGATCCGGCAAGGCGCGGTTTCGTCCGGATACCGGTGTCGTATCCGGACGAAGCCGCAACGCCGCCGGTCGTCGTTCGGGCCCGCCGCAGGCCGGCCAGTCCTGATGAAACAGGCCCTGAGGGCCTGGGGACCCCGCCCTCACTCTGGCGAACGCGTCTCCTGTTCGTCCACGAGTTGGATGATCGTCTTGCCGGGGGTACGACGGTCGGGGGCGAACGCGGCGGCCGTTTCGGAAAGTGGCCGTACCGCGCCGACGAGGGGGTTGAGTCGCCCGTCGCGGAGCCGCTCGGCGAGGTCGGCCAGTCGGGCGCGATCGGGTTCGACGACGAAGAAGATGGCTCGCCCGTCTCTTGGCTGGACGGTGGGCGGCTCGGCGATGGTGACCAGGGTGCCACCCGGGCGTACCAGTGCGGTCGATCGTTCGAGGATGTCGCCGCCGATGACGTCGAACACCACGTCCACCTCGCCGACGTGTCGCAGATCGTCGGCGGCCAGGTCCACGAAGGTCTGCGCACCGAGAGTGCGCGCGACAGCACGGTCGCCGGCCCGACCGGTCGCGATCACGTGGGCGCCGACCTCTCGCGCGAGTTGGACGGCGATCGAGCCGACGCCGCCCGCGGCACCGTGGATGAGGACGGTCTGGCCGGTCGTGAGGTGGGCGTGGTCGAAGAGTCCCTGCCATGCGGTCAGCCCGGAGATGGGCAGCGCCGCGGCCACGGTGTGGTCGATGCCGGCCGGGAGCGGGGCGAGGTTACGCGCCTCCACCGCGGTGTATTCGGCAAGGGATCCGTTGCGGGCCCAGTCGGTCAGGCCGAACACCCGCTGGCCGACGGTGAGGCCGGTGGTGCCGTACCCGAGTTCGACCACGACCCCGGACAGTTCGTGCCCGGGGATGGTGGGGGTCCGGTCACGGCCGGCGCGATCGGACCACGTTGCCGGCCAGTCGAGCTCTCCGGGAGTGAAACCCGCGGCGTGTACGCGGACGATGACGTCGTTCTCCGCGGCGTGCGGGTACGGCATGTCGGTCAGGGTGAGCCCGCCGACACCCGCGGTACGGTCGCGTACGGTGATCGCTCGCATGCTCGAAGCCTCTCCGGGAAAGTTCGTCGACACGTCGTGCTGGGGGACCGGCCGCTCAGCTCGGCCAGGGCGACCCGATGATGCGCTCGACAGTCGTCACGCGCTGGAAGCCCGGGACGAAGTGTTCGAGGATGTCGGAGTTCACTGTGCCGTTCGTGGTTTCCGGGCGGTTCTTCAGCCCGTCGACGTGGGCGCGCAGAAACCCCTCCTTGAAGTCACCCCGTGGGTGGGCGGCGAGAATTTCGTCGAGCTGATCGCGTTCCAGGCCGTCCAGGCCGAGGCCGAGCACGTCGGTCAGGACGCCGAGGTAGGTGGTCGCGATCTCCGGGCCCATCCGGTCGGGGATGCCCGGCGAGGTGTGCAGCGCGATCGCCGTCCAGACGGTCTCGGCGGCGGCCGTCGGGAAACCCCGGTCCAGGAGGAATCTGCGGGCGTGGTCGGCGCCATCGATCTCGAAGCGCTGCTCGGCGTCGGAAAAGGGGGTCAGGAGGCCGGAATCGTGGAACAGGGCCGCCAGATAGAGCAACTCCGGGTCCGGTTCCACGCCAAGCTTGCGCGCGTGGATCAGGCCGAAGAGAAAGACCCTCCGGGAGTGGTGGTAGATGAGAGGTCTGGTCGTTTCCTGAATGTGCCTGGTCGCCTCGGCGACCGCTGTGGTGTCCGGAATCTCCAACCCCGCGATGACCTCTGGCATGGTCTCTGACCTTTCGGGACAAGTGTTCGTACCTGTTGACGACCCTCATGCTGCCTTCCGATCGTCGTACGCCGCCGCCTTTGTCCGGCCAGGAATCCCTCATATCCGGACGGGGTGAGATCGCGGACGTGCGACCCGACACCGGCGGTCGTGCTACCAATGATTGGTGTTCATTTCCGCTGTTCGGCGAACCAGTGGCGGTCGAGGCCGGTGGGGCGCCTCCCGCCGCGCGTGTTCGGCCTCGCGCGGGCCGCGGTGGTGAACGTCGGCCCCCATTCCGTCGCGATACTCGTCTACGACGGAGTGACGTTGCTGGACATCGCCGGTCCGGCCGAGGTGTTCAAGGAGGCGAACCGGTTCGGCGCCGACTACCGGATCATGCTGCTGTCGCCGACCGGCGCGGACGTCACGTCGAGTCTCGGGGTGCGGTTGGCGGTCGACGGTGCGGTCTCCTCGAAGCCGGCTTTCGACACACTGCTGGTGGCGGGATCGGACCATTATCCGCGCGCCCACGTCCCCGCCGACCTGGCGGACGCCGCACGGCTACCGGCGGCCGCGGCCGGCCGGGTCGCGTCGATCTGCACCGGGGCGTTCGTCCTCGCCGCCGCCGGCATTCTCGACGGCAAGCGCGCGACCACGCACTGGCAGGTCGCGCACGAGCTGGCCGTCCGGTGTCCGACCTGCCGGGTCGAGCCCGACGCGATCTACGTTCGCGACGGGACCACGTACACCTCGGCGGGGGTGACGGCCGGCATCGACCTGGCGCTCGCTCTCGTCGAGGAGGACCACGGGCCCGGCCTGACGCGCGACGTCGCCCGTGCCCTGGTGGTGTACATGCAGCGTGCGGGCGGCCAGTCCCAGTTCTCCGCGCCGTTGCAGGGGCCGCCGCCCCGCTCGCCGGCCCTGCGGAGAATCACCGACGTGGTGACGGCGAACCCGCGCGCCGACCATTCGCTCGGTGCACTCGCGAAACACCTCAACGTGAGCACCCGGCAGCTCACCCGGCTCTTCCACGACGAGCTGTCCACGACTCCGGCGCGCTACGTGGAGAACATCCGATTCGACCTGGCCCGGGCGATGCTCGACCAGGGCCACTCCGCGACGCAGGCCGCGACTCTGGCCGGGTTCCCCAGCTACGAGAGCATGCGCCGGGTCTTCGCCAGGAAGCTGTCGCTCAGTCCCGCCGCCTACCAACGGCGGTTCAGCACGGCTCGCCGCGCCCGCGAGGTGGGCGGAGCACACCCGTAGGGCCGGCTTCAGGACCGGTTGCGTGGCTGGGCCAGGAAACGCAGATACTCCACCCGGTCGAACGGGTTGCCGTCGGTGCGCGGCCGGCACGGCGGGTCACCGGACACCGGGCTGTCCCCGCCGGGCGTCGACGACCACAGCCCCTCGCCGCTGGACAGGTCCGGTAGCCGCCGCTGCGCCTCCGGTTCGAGCCGCGCCGGCAGCACCCCGCCGATCCGCCAGCCGGCCGCGATCTCGTCGGTGCCGTCGATCCGGGCTCCGAGCCGCCCCAGGTACGCCGCGACCGCGCCGAGCCGGTCGGCCGGCACCTCCGCCTCGAACCGGCGACACGGCTCGAAGACCCGGGTGCCGGCCTCGGCGAGCGCGCGCATGAGGACGTACGGCGCCAGATCGCGGAAGTGCCCGGCCGTGGTGATCGGCGACCAGTAGCCGCTGTGCGTGAGGGTGACTCGGATGTCGGTGACCGGCCAACCGTGCCGACCCTGGTCGAGAGCGGCCCGGGTGGCCTCCTCGATGGCCTTGTGGAACGACAGCGGCAGCGAGCCGAGTTCGACCTCCAGCCGGTACTGCACCCCGGAGTCGGGCTCGACCCGGAACCCGACCGTGCCGAGGAAGCCGTGCCCGATGATCTCCACCGCCGTGCCGGTGCCGGTGGGCCGCTCGACGTGCATGAGTCGGCCCGGCCCGAACTCGGCCTCGATCCCGTACGTCTCGGTCAGCGTGGCGGCCAGCACCTCGCGCTGTACCTCGCCGTAGAGCAGCACGCTCGTGCCGCCGTCCGGGGCCACCCGGGTCCGGATGAACGGGTCGGTGTCCGCGATGTCCAGCAGCGCGGCGTGCAGCGCCAGCGTCCGGGCCGGGTCGCGGGGTCGGACCACCGCCTCCAGGGTCGGCGCCGGGAAGTGCGACCGCCCGTCGAGGCCGGCCGGGCTGCCGAGCTGGTCGCCGAGGCGTACCCCGGTCAGGCCGGCCACCCGCGCGATGTGCCCGGCGGTCAGCGCGGCCGGCGGATCGTCCCGCCCGGTCTGGGCGTGGTGGGTGGCCGTGCCGATCACGTCGAGCCGGGTGATCCGGGCGCGGGTCGTGGTGGTCCGCCCGTCCGGCTCCCGGCGGTACGCGACGACCCGCTGGCGGGCCCGGAGTTGCCCGCCGTACGACCGCAGGTACGCCACCCGTTCCCCGGCGGGGTCGCGTTCGATGGCGAAGACCCGGGCCCGCGGCTCGGACTCCGCCGGAGGCGACGCCGGGAGCAGGGCCGCGATGGCGTCCAGCAGTTCCGGTACGCCGGCTCCGGACAGCGCCGAGCCGAACAGCAGCGGGTGGACCTGCCCGGCCGCGACCTGCGCCCGAAGCACCTCGTCGATCCGGTCCGGGTCGGGCGGCAGGTCGTCCACCAGGTCGGTCAGCAGCTCGTCGTCGTGCTCGGCGAGGGTCTCGGCGAGACGGTGGACGCTGCGGTGGTCGTACCGTGGATCGTCACGGCGGAAGGCGGCCTCGGGGGTGCCGGGCGCGTGGACCGTGCCCAGCGGGGCGACGGCCGGGGTGAGCAGGCGGCGCACGTCCCCGACCAGCTCCTCGGGGCGGGCGCCGGCCCGGTCGATCTTGTTGACGAAGATCAGCGTGGGTAGCCGGAGCGACCGGAGGATCCGCATGATCCGCCGGCTGTGCGGTTGCACCCCCTCGACGGCCGACAGCACCAGGATCGCCGCGTCGAGCACCCCGAGGGCGCGCTCGACCTCGGCCACGAAGTCGCTGTGCCCGGGGGTGTCGAGCAGGTTGACCTGGCGGTCGCCCAGCCCGAACGCGGCCACGGCGCTGCGGATGGTGATGCCCCGACGGCGTTCGATCTCGCCGGTGTCGGTCTGGGTGGTGCCCGCGTCGACGCTGCCCAGCCGGTCGATGGCGCCGGTGGCGTGCAGCAGGCGTTCGGTCAGGCTGGTCTTACCGGCGTCGACGTGGGCGACGATGCCAAGGTTGACGGTCTGCATGGGCTGACGGGTCCTCGAAAACTCGCGTCCGGATGGGCGGGAAGATTTCGAGTCCTCGCATCGCCGTGCTCCCGTCGGTCGTTCGTGCCTGTCGTGGCGCCGGACCGATGGTGGCCCGGATCCGTCTTCCGGCAACGCTGGCACGGCCGGGACCGGCCGGTCCACCGAAATAACTGTCAGCCGGCCGGCACCCACCCGGACGGGTGACGCTTGATTAGATCGTCTTCCGTCAATAGATTGAGGGTGGGCGCCGCCGGGGTCCGGGTGACCGGGCCGTCGGCGACTGACAGGTCCACCCCGAGCCGGGCACCGCGGTCGTACGCACCGACCAGCCGTTGTGGCGCACCGCCGCGCCGCACCCAGGGCGCACTGCCGTGCCGCGTCCGTCCCGGACGCGCGTCGCCGTGCCGCCTCCGTTCAGCTCGATGGCAGAAGGACCTCCCATGACGATTCTCCGCGCCCGCTCCGCTTCGACCCTGGCGGTCGTCGCCGCGCTGGCAGCCGTGACCGCGACCGGAACGGCCCTGCTCACCAGCCCCGCCTCGGCGGCCCAGGGCTGCCGGGTCGACTACACGCCCAACCAGTGGTCCGGCGGATTCACCGCCAACATCAAGGTGTCACCCGGCGACACCGCCGTCTCCAGTTGGACAGTCACCTGGACGTACGCCGGAGACGAACGCGTCACGAACGGCTGGAACGCCACCGTCAGCCAGTCCGGCTCGACGGTGACCGCCCGCAACGTGTCGTACAACGGCAGCATCCCGGCCGGCGGCGCCACCGAGTTCGGTGTGCAGGGCACGTTCGGGTCCAGTGGCGGCGCGCCGACCGGGTTCAGCCTGAACGGCGTACCGTGCAACGGCACCGGGCCGACCCCCACCACCGCGCCGCCGACGACGCCCCCGCCGACCAGCGCGCCGCCGACGACACCCCCGCCCACCACCCCGCCACCGACCACCCCGCCACCGACCACGCCCCCGCCGACCACGCCGCCGCCGGTCGGGTGTGCCGGGGCGGTGCTCTGCGACGGCTTCGAGAACCAGACCGGCTCGACACCGTCCGGCGACTGGACCGTGGTGAGCCCGGACTGTTCCGGTGCCGGCACGGCCACCATCGACACGACCACCACGCACAGCGGCAGCCGGGCGGTCCGGATCAACGGCGCGGCCGGCTACTGCAACCACGTCTTCATCCGCTCCACCAAGAATCTCGGCAGCGTGGGCAGCGTCCGGTACGGCCGAATCTGGGTCCGCCACACCACCGCCCAGCCCACCGAGCACACCACGATGATGGCGATGACCGACGCCGCCGACGGCAACAAGGACCTGCGGATCGGCGGCCAGAACGGCGCCCTGCAGTGGAACCGCGCCTCCGACGACGCGACCCTGCCCGAGCAGAGCCCCGCCGGGGTGGCCCAGAGCGTGCCGCTACCCACCAACCGGTGGGCCTGCCTGGAGTTCATGGTGGACGGCTCGGCCGGTCAGCTCCGTACCTGGCTGGACGGCACCGCCATCGCCGGGCTGACCGCGGACGGCGTACCGACGCACGACATCGACGGCCAGTGGTACAACCGCACCTGGCGGCCGCAGCTCACCGACCTCAAGCTGGGCTGGGAGAGCTACGGCGGCGGGGCCGACACCCTCTGGTACGACGACGTCGCGATCGGGTCCAGCCGGATCGGCTGCTGACCTCCAGCTATCGGAAGGAGGGGTGCGGGGATCGTCGCCACGAACGATCTCCGCACCCCTCTCGTCGCCGGGGCCGATCTCCGCATCCCCCTCGTCGTCGCGGCCCCGGGGTCGACGAAGCACCCGCGCGGCTCGTGGTCAGCCGCGGCGGCCTGCCCACAACGGGCTGTCCACGTAGTGGTTGTCGTAGCGGTCCTGGGTCTCGCCGACGTCCTGCCAGGTGGCTTCGCCCCGGTGCACCCTGTCCAGGAGTCGGTAGTAGTCGAACCGAGGCTTCCCGGGGGTGATCACCACCAGGAAGTCGGCGTCCTGTCCGTCGGCGGGGGCGAAGGCGTGCGGGGTGTTCGGCGGGACGAAGAGCGTGTCTCCCCGGTGCAGGGTGTGCAACTCGTCGCCGACGAGCATCTCCAGGGCGCCGTCGAGCACGAAGAATAGCTCGCCGGAGTGCGTGTGCAGGTGTGGTGGCGCGCCGTCGGTGCCGTGCCTGAGCAGGGTGCGGTTGCTGGTCAGGGCGCCGCCGGTGTGCTCCGGGTCGAGAAGCAGTGTGATCACGCTGGCGGGGTCGCTGTCGAGAACCTCGGCCTGGGCCGCGCGTACCAGTGTCATTGTCGACTCCTTCGACGATCGCTGAATCCTAGACATTAAATGTCCAGAACCCGTCGACGCCAGTGAGCATGACACTCGTCCCAGGTTCTGGACAGGTAAAGTCCAGAATCATGCGGATGAGCCAGGGTGTCGAATGGGCACTCCACACGTGTCTCAACCTGAGCTGGCTGGACGCGCCGGTGCCAACGGGCACCCTCGCCGCGTTCTACGAGCTGCCCCCGGCCTACCTGAACAAGCAGCTACAGGCCCTGGTCCGGGCCGGGATCCTGACGTCGACCTCGGGGCCGCGCGGGGGCTTCCAGTTGGCCCGTGCCCCGGGTGCGGTCTCCCTGCTGGACATCGTCGCCGCGATCGAGGGCCCGGAGGAGCTGTTCCAGTGCGACCAGATCCTCCGCAAGGGGCCGGGCGAGCATGCGGGCGTCGACTATCGGCAGTCCTGCGCGTTCGCCCAGGCCATGCGGGGTGCCGACCTGGCCTGGCGGCGGGAGTTGGCCGGCCGGACCGTGGCCGACGTCCGGGCCGACGTCGAGCGCGGGTACCCCGAGGCGGCCGCCAACACCCGGGCCAGGATCGCCGAACTGCGCTAGTGCGGCGGGCCGGTGCGCCGGCACCGGCCCGCCGAGCGGCCTTGTCGTTCGTCAGGATCGGGTGGGCTTCAGCTCCCGGTGCAGGTGGCGGTGGTGCCGCTGCCGTTTCCGGTGCCCTGGAATCCGAAGCTGGTGCTCTGACCCGTGCCCAGTCGGCCGTTGTAGCTCTGGTTCGCGACGGTGATGGTGCCACTGGTACCGCTGGCGACGCCGTTCCACACCGAGCTGACCGAAGCTCCGCTGGGCAGGTTGAGGGTGACCCGCCAGCCGGTGAGCGCGGTGGTCCCCGCCGTGACGGTGACGGTGGCGACGAACCCGCCGTTCCACTGGTCCTGAACGGAATAGGCGGCGGTGCAGGCGGGGGTGCCGCCGGGCGGAGGCGTGGTCGGCGGCGGCGTGGTGGGCGGGGGTGTGGTGGGCGGCGTGCCGTCGTCGAGCGTCAGGTTCTTCTGCTGGACGCTCCACTGGCTGCGGCAGAGGCCGCAGTTCGGGCCGACGAAGTTCCCGCCGGCGGTGGTGTCGCCCTTCAGCCGCCACTTGAGGTAGAGCACTGCCACCCGGCCGAACTCGCCGCCGTTGGGCTGGTCGTACGTGCCGCCGTGCCCGACGTTCAGGTTGCCCATGAAGGCGGGCAGCCCGGCCGGCAGCTTGCCCCAGTCGTCGATGGCGTTCGGGTAGGCGATGTCGCTGGGCCCGCCGACGAAGTAGGCGATCGGTTTGGTCAGCCGGCGGAGTTGGTAGTCGTCGGCATCGTTCAACAGGCCGCTGCTGAAGATGCCGGTCGTGGTGACGCGCGGGTCGTTGGAGACGGCGTAGGCCTCCAAGCCCCCGCAGGAGAAGCCGGCGACGGCGACCTTCGTGGTGTCGATCCTGTTGAAGTACTTGCTGCCCTGCCGGGAGTTCTCCGCGACAGCCCAGTCGATGGACTGGGTGAGCATCTGGGAGTTCGTGGAGCCGGATCCGTTCGGAGCCCCGTTGGCGATGGCGAGGAAGCCGTGGGAGGCGATCTCGCGGAGGAAGTTGCCCTGGGAGAGGCCGTTGGCCGAGCAGCCGCCGTTGCCCCAGACGACGATGGGGAGCCGTTCGGACGGGAGTGTCTGCGGCCGGAAGATGGTGTGGTTGGCCAGGCTGGCCGAGGTCTCGTAGTCCGCGGGATACGGGCCGGAACCGCCGACCGCGGCATCGGCGGGTGTCGCGCCGAGCGCCATGAGCACGGATGTGATCGGGACGACGGCGGCGGCCAGGCCCACACAGATCTTGGATCTCGTTCTCATGTACCCCTCCAGCGGATGACGCGACGGCGCTCCCTGCGGCGGCGGTGGGGCAGGCGCCCCTCGACCATGGTCGTCAGCGCTGGTCACGGGCCAGGTCGACGTGGGCGGGTCGACCACCCGGCCGCGGTTTCCCGCAGGCGATCCGAGGGGAGCGGTATGCAGTTACTATCACTCTCGCAATGAAAAGTGTCAATGTCTCGGCGGTGTCGTCAGCCCCCATGGGGTGGGCCGGCGCGCGTGCCACCTGTCGGTTCCGGTCGCGAGGGATCTCTCGAAGCCTGGAAGTGGGTGATCCACGACGAGGCGTCCGGCCAGTGCGGTGTCGCCACCTCGACGAGACGCGCCTGCGCGAGCGAGCCGAGCGTGGAGTGGATGTCCAGGAAGATCTCCCTGGCCTCCCGACGCGGCCAGGGCGTCGGCAGCAGGTGCTGGGGCAGATCCGGGTCGAGGTCCGCGAACCTCCGCCAGGAGTCCATGGCGGACGTCCGGGCGACAAGCGCCCTGGCCGGGGCCACCTCCCCGTTGCGGGCCGCCACCCGCAACTCGGCGTACCGCTCGATGAAATCCGCGTACGCCGACGCGAGGGCGCCCAGGTCGTACGCGGACGCCGGGCCGTGCGGCCCGGCCTCGTCGTCGAACCGGACGTGCAGGACCGACCACCGCGCACCGCCGACCTGCTGCAGCAGTTCGCGCAGCGCCTCCCGCACCGGCGCGGCATCGGATCCGGGCCGGATCCACACGCTGTCGTACAGGCCCACGAACCTCAGTTCGCTCAACGCCCTGCGCACGGCGTGCCGGGGCGCCTGGCCGGCGCTCGGAACCGAGAAGGAGGCCATCACCCAGTCACCGGTCCAGCGCGGCGGCTGCGCGCCGAAGGTCAGGAAGTGCCGCATCCGGGAGCGATGCCTGGCGATCGCCGTGGGCGTGAGGTGGTAGACCGGTGGCCGCCGGTTACCCCGCGCCGCGATGAGACCGCGCTTCACCAGCCGGGACAGCGCCGCACGGGCACTGGACTCGCTGACACCGAACTCCCGCAGGATCGCGATGACCGCCGTGGACGGCAGTTGGGCATCCGCGGAGTCGAGATACTCGCCGAGCACCGTCGTCAGCAGATGTTGCGGGCTGGACCCGATCTGGGCTCGGGGGACTCGGACGTCGTCGGCGGGCTCGTGGGCACTCACCTCCGCTCACGCCCGAGCCGAACTCGTGCCCACGATGTCGATGGCGACCCGCAGAGGTGTTTCCGCCCTGTCGAGCAGTTCGAGTGTGATCGCGATCGCCTGGATCATCCCCACCTCGTGCTCGGCCAGGAACGTTTGGACCGCGTCCATCCCGTCGCTCTGGAGGATGGGGCGGCATTGCTCGACCAGCGCTGTCCAGCGTGCGGCATCTTCGGTGCCAAGGCCGATGACGTGGTCGAACACGACCTCTCCTTTCACGCTGACTGGCGGGATGCACGCATTGAGCCTCAGACGAGGAAGGCCGCGATGCGGAACTTCCCGCTGCTACCCGCCTCCGCGCAGACCCCACTCATCCAAACCCGAGTAGATCAGGCCGGCGCGGACGACCGGCGCACCGAGACAGATGGACTCGCCCGAGTAGATGGAGATCAGCGAGTCGGCGCCGCGCCACCAGACGTCTGCCAGTCCGCGAACTTCTGCCACTGGTTCGAAGTCGTGCAACTCCAGGTGATCCAGTGCCTCGCCGGTCACCTTCGTGATCTGCTTCGCCCAGTGCGCGGCGTGATCAGACAGGGCGACTGATTCGACCCAGCCTTCCACACTGGCGTGGAGTGGCACCCACCGTCGGCCACAGTGGATCCCGAACTCGCCAGCCGGGCCGATCATGAACGAATAGGGAACGGCTGTCCGTTGCGGGCCGGCTTCGAACCACCATCCCGAAATCGCGGGACCATCTGCCGTTTCCGCCGGTGAACCTTCGGGGATGCCGACCTGAAAGTATCTGGGGCCGCCGTCGTACTTCGGTGCCGGTGGCAGGACCAGGCCGCCCCACCGACGCTGGAACGCCACGGCGCGGTCGATCTCGTCGGCCGGGACGCCCGACTCCAGCCAGGCGGAGCGGTGTTGCTCGACGTCCGGCAGGTCGGCTTGAACCCCGTCGGCGACAATGAACGACCGGGCTCGTCGGGTCAGCCCTTCCGGAACGTGGTGAAAGAGATTCAGCCTCACCGGTTGGACCCTACCTACCGTCAGTAAAGGGGGCCGGCAGCGGCCGTCGGTCGGGTGCTGAGGGCGTAGCCGGCGGTCGTGACACCCAGCGCCACACCCCAGCCGAGGAAGACGAGCAGTGTGGCGGTGACCGCCCAGCCGTCCCACACCTCCGACCACCGCAGCTCGCCCGTGACTAGTCGGTCGACGACCACCGCGGTGCTGAGCACGCCGTAGGCGACAAGTGTGAGCGCCACCATCCCGGCCGGGATCACCGCCAGCAGCCGGGGCACCCGTCGACCGCCGAGCCCCGGCACCCAGCGCGGAAACTGCTGCCCCCACCGCTGCACCAGCCCGAGAACGAGCAGGCCGGCGAGCGGTGGGGCGAGAGTGAGCGCCACGCCCGTCGCCGTCGACAGGTCGCGGTGGATGTCGTCCAGCTCCCGCTCCGAGATGCCGAACGGAACGCCGAGCACCCAGAGCCCATGGGGTACGGCCCAGCCGACCACCGGGAGAGTGACCGCCACGTACGCCCAGCGCCGTGTCCACCGGGGCACCGGCCGGTAGCCGGGGGTCACCGGTCCGCGCCGGGGACCGGACGCGTTCGCCAGCCCGGTGAACAGGATGCCACCGGCCAGCAGGGCGAGCCGGGCGCCGAGGTCACGCCAGTCCGAGGGACGTCCCGTCAACGCCGCCGGGACCTCGAAGAGCAGGTGCAGCGGGAACGCGCCGACCAGGAGCAGCGCCGCCGCCAACCAACTGGCCGTGGTCGCGGGGCGGCCGGGGGAGCGGAGTACGCCCACGACCACCACCGCGAGGGCGACGAGGATCGCCACCGCTCCCCAACCAGCCCAGAACGGCAGTGTCTCGACGTGGTCGGCGCCGCATCCCCCCGCCGGATCGACCAGGTCGGTCCGGTCGCAGGCGGTGTACGCCCACCGGCCACCGGCGATCCAGAAGAGGCGCAGAGCCAGCTCGCCGAGGAGGAAGGCGCCGCACGCCACCGCCCACGGTCTGGCCCGGTTGGCCACTGCGAATCGGTACGTTCGAGCAGTACGGTCGGACATCCCACTCCCCACGGACGGTGCCGCGCCGGCACACCGGGCCGCTCGTCGCCGTGCCCGCTGTCCACACCGGAACCCAGCAGGCACCAACCGGCAGCCATGGATCGATGATCTGTGGCGCTGGGCGACTCCTCCTCCCCCGGCAGAGGGGACTGCGCTCCCTCGGCGAGGTGACATCCGCGCGCCGGCCGGGTGTCGTGTGGCACGAAGACCGGCACCCCGGAGTGACAGATGCCGAGCGGGCCCTGGGCGCGTCGTACCGGAAGGTCGCCGAGGCCAAGCAGAAGGCGGCAGGGATGGCCGTGATGGACACGCGGGCAGCACGGAAGGCCACCATGGACGGCAGGCGACGAGCACCACGCCGAAGGTCAGGGCCCGACTTCCTGGGCAGGCTCGCGCGGAAAGGGCGGCGGTGGCCAGCCTACGGACGTTTGCGGTAGCCGGGTGTGGTGGCCTTCAGTGACCACACCCGGCACCCTTGTTCACGCGTCGATTTTGCCGGACTTGATCCCTTGGACGAAGTCGATCCACTGACCGGCGCTGAACGCTAGCACCGGTCCAAGCCGATCTTTGGAGTCCCGGACCATGACTACCGGGGATGGCGTGGCAACCTCGACGCAGTTCCCCTCGTTGCTGCGGGTGCTCGTCTTCCAGTTGAGCGTGGTCATGTTAGTTCCTCTGCGATCGATGCCATGAGTTTGCGAGACTGCGCTTCGGTCAGCGCCGGGTTCTCCATGATGTCCCACGCCTCCCCGTACGTTGCGACCTCGGCGGGCTTGTCGAGGTAGAGCGCACCCGTGAGGCTGTCGGAGTAGACGATCGACGGCTCGGCTCCCCCCTCGAATTCGAGGATCGTGAACGTGCCGCTGGTCATGTTGCCCCGGTGCAGGCCCCCGGCCAACGGAATCACTCGCAGCGAGACGTTCGGCTGCCTACTGACCCTGATCAGGTGTTGTAGTTGTTCTGCGTCCACCTCGCCGCAAGACAGCCTCCTCAAGCAGAACGTCGAACTGCGGAGCGGGTGGTGCCGAGCGTCAGCAGCGCCTGACGACCGAGACGCACGGCTAGCCGTCGCTCGATCTAAGCCGTATCGGTGGGCGTTCAACCGGCGGTGTCGGAGTAGACCTCCACGTCGTAGAGCAGTTGCACGTGCCGGCGGCCGTTGGTGATGCCGACGAAGGTCGGGTCGCCGGCCGGGGTGCGGCCCTGACGCCACACCTCCGCGCGCGCCGCCTCCCGCGACTCGTGGTGGGTCCTGCCCTCCTGGTGCAGTTGGAGAACGCGACGGGCGGTGATCCGGTCGCTGTCGAGGTGCACACGTAGCAGCGGCATTCTCCGACCTCCCTGCCGACCGGCACGGCCAACCTTCGTTTGTTCAGCTAGCTTACCGATGTTAAGTCCCCTGTCCAGTGGACTAGGGTGGTGCCATGACCACCGCAGAGCCGGGCGTACCGTCGATGCCCACGGCCGGGCGACGAGACAGCCGCACGTCGTCGCCGGTATGGCTGCGCGCGGAGTCACCCCGTCCGGCACGAAGAGCGCCGCTGACCCTCGGGCGCATCGTGGACGCGGCGGTGACACTGCTGGACGAGCGTGGCGTCGAGGGTCTGACCATGCGCGGCCTCGCCCAGCAGCTCGACGTGACGGCTACCGCCCTGTACTGGCATGTGAAGACCAGGGACGACGTTCTGGACCTGGCCGTTGACCAGATCTTCGGCGACGTGCCCATCCCGGACGTGAGCGACGACTGGCTGGAGGACGCCCGCCTGCTCGCCCGAGCCTGGCGCGCCGCCATGCGGCGGCATCCCTGGGCGCCGAACCTGGTCGGACGTCCGATGCTCGGGCCCAACGTCCTCGCCCGTACCGAATTCCTGCAGTCGGCGCTGGTGCGCGGCGGCTGCCACGGACTGCAGCTCGCGGTGGCCACGCGGATGCTGGCCAACTACGTCATCGGCGCCGCGCTCACCGAAGCCACCTGGCACCAGACCGCGGATCCGCACGCCCGGGCCGCGGCCCGCGACCACATCGCCGCGAGGGCCGACACCTACCCGACCCTCGACGCCTCCGGCCATCTCGACGACACCCGATGGGACGACGACCTGCTGTTCGAGGAGGGCCTCGACGGCATTCTCCGGGCAGCGGCACGGGCCGGGTTGCCGGAATGACCGGCGCGCCGCCGGCGTGACCGTGGGAGAGCGGGGTCGGCAGTCGAGCCGAAAGGCCCGGAGCCACCGGCTCCGGGCCTTTCGGTTTCGCCCTCTGCTCAGGGACTGGCGCAGGTGGTGGTGGGCGGGGTGGCGCTGTCGCCGGTGGCGGTGAACCCGAAGGTGGTCGACGCGTTCGGGGCCAACGTGCCGTTGTAGGCGGCGTTTCGGACGGAGACGCTGCCGGTGGTGCCCGTGTTGGTGCCGCTCCAGAGGCTGCTGATGGCCTGGCCACTGGCCAGGGTCAGGCCGACAGTCCAGCCGTTGACGGTGGCGGCGGTGTTGTTGGTGACCGTGACCTCACCCTGGAAGCCGCCGGGCCAGTTGTTGACCATGCGGTAGGTGGCGGCGCAACTGCCCGGCTCCCCGGTCGGCGGAGGCGTGGTCGGCGGCGGAGTGGTCGGGGGCGGGGTGGTCGGGGGCGGGGTGGTCGGCGGGGGCGTCGTCGGCGGAGGGGTCGTGGGGGGAGTGGTGGACTGGAACTGACTGAAGAATCTCCAGATCTCCCCCGAGGTCCAGGTCCTGGAGTCGTTCGGGCTGGACCCGTCGACCGGGCTCGGGGTGTGGTCTCCGTCGAACGCGGCCCACTGCACGGGATAGCCGGCTCGGCAGCCCGTGTAGGTGGTGGTGATGTGGGTGCCGCTGCCCCGGCTCGGTTCGCGGGGGCTCTGGGCGGTGCAGCCGTTGTTCCTGACGAACGTGTCGCGCAGCGCCCGACCCTGGGAGATGTTCAGCACGCTGTCGTAGATGCCGTGGATGCCGAAGTAGGGGACGGGTTGGGTGCCACCGTTGCAACCACTGAGATTGGCGCCGGACAGGACGGCGACCGCGCGGATGACTGTGGGTCGGGCACAGGCCACGGCGTAGCTCATCGCGCCGCCGTAGCTCCAGCCCAGGGCGAAGCGTTGGGTCGTGTCGACGCAGAGGTCGTTCTCGACCTGTCGGGAGATGTCGTCGAAGAGGGTCAGGTCCCGACCGTTGGTGTTGGCCCAACCGGCGTTGATGCCCTGGGGCGCGACGAAGATCGTGGTGTTGTTCGACAGCGGCGCGAGCCCGTAGTAGCCGGCCGAGGCGACGTTGTTGGCCGAGCCGTTCAGCCAGTGGAAGCCGAAGATCAGCCGGTAGGGCTTGTTTCTGTCGTACCCGTCCGGGATCCGCAGGATGTAGGTGCGACTCTGGCCGCTGCTCTGGATGGTGCGTGTCCCGTTGGTGAGCGTGGGGGCCTTGCCGCAGCCGGCGGTCGCCGCGAGCGTGCCGTTCGTCGCGGCCACCGCCTCCGGGCCGAAGCCGCCGTTGAGCACGCCACCGGCGGCCGCCGCGAGGAGAACCGCCGCGCCCGCGATGAACGAGAAGAGCTGTCTATGCTTCGCCATTGCTTGACTCCTTGCCACTGGTGGTGGTGCGGGACCGGCTCCGGCGACCGCCGGCCGCGCCCGTGGTGACACCGGGGAGGTGGATGACGGTTGCCGGCCCGTGCGGCGTGCGGGGCCGTACCGTCGCTGCCGGGTGTCCGCCGCGACGGGCGTGGGAAGCTGGGGTGTGCGGCCGGAGACCGGGGTCGTCCGGCAACCGCCCGCGGTCGCCTGGCATCGGCGGAGCGGCCCGGACTGGTCACCGACTGGCAGGGGCGGCCGGAGGGCGTCGCCCTCGGCGTGCCGATGTCGATCGGCTGGGTGCTGGGAAGCGTGCCCTGCGCCCCCGCGCCGGAAAGATAGCATGTCATCGATGTCTCGCTCAACCGTCCGAGGGCACACCCCCCACAACAGGCCGCAAAAGGCCTAGGAGCGAGGAGTCGCAATGAACGTGGCTACCCTGGTCGGCGGCCTTGTCGCACTCTTCATCGCCGCGGCGGCGCTCGTGAGCCTACGCAGGCGCGGTCCAGCATCCGGTTCCGTTGGTCTGCTGCTGAGACTCCTCGCGGTCGCGGCCACCGCCTGGATCGTCATCGCGCTGCTGCCGTTCACGATCGACGACAGTGGCGGTGCGGTCAGCTATCTGCTCGGTGTGCCGGTGGTCGCGGCCGGGTGTCCCCTCGTCGCCGACCTGACCCACCGCGCGGTCGGCATCACCACGACGGTCTCGGCGGTGGTGCTGCTGCTGTGGGCACTCCTCCTGGGCCTCGGCGTCGGTCTCTGGTTCGTCCTCCCGGCTCTGCTGCTGGGGATGGCCGCGATCGCCACCGTGCCGGGCCGAGGCGCGGCGGTGCGGGGAGGCCGGGATGCCTGAAGCCGCCTGCCGCCCCGAGGTGCTGCGGACGATCAGTGCTGCCGCCGCACGTCCGCCAACCGCTCGACGAGGAAGGCACGCTCCACATCGTTGTCGGTGAGGGTCAGCGCCTCCTCGTAGGCGGTCACGGCCTGGGGCCACCGCCTCAGCTGGCGCAGGAAGTCGGCGCGGGCCGCGCTCAGATATCCGTAGGTGGCCAGGGCCGGGTCGGCGAGCATCGGCGTGAGCGCGTCGAGGCCGGCCTCGGGGCCGTCACGCAGCCCGATCGCGACGGCGCGATTGAGGCCGACGACTGGCGACGGCCACAGCCGGAGCAGGGTGTCGTAGAGCCCGACGATCTGGTTCCAGTCGGTGTCATGCCAGGTTGGCGCCTCGGCGTGCACGGCGGCTATCGCGGCCTCCAGGGCGTACCGGGTCGGTGGCCGTCGGCGCAGCGCCTCGGTCAACAGGGACAGGCCCTCGCCGATGAGCTGCCGGTTCCAACGGCTGCGGTCCTGCTCGGACAGCAACACCAGCCGCCCGTCGGCGGACGTGCGGGTGTCCTGGCGTGCCGTGGTGAGCAGCAGCAGTGCCAGCAGGGCGCTGACCTCCGCGTCGGTCGGCATGAGCAGGTGCAGCATGCGGGCCAGACCAATCGCGCAGTCCACCAGGTCCTGCCGCACCAGGTGCGCGCCCACCGGCGCGGTGTGGCCGGTGGTGAAGATGAGATGGACGACCTCGAGTACGGCGCCGGTCCGCTCACCGAGCTGGTCAGGCCCCGGTACCCGGTACGGGATGCGGGCCGCGGCGATCTTCCTCTTGGCCCGGGTGATCCGCGCGGCCATGGTGGTCGGCGGCACCAGGAACGCACGCGCCACCTCCGGGGTGGACAACCCGCACACCAGGCGCAGGGTCAGCGCGACCCGCGCCTGCCGGGACAACGCGGGGTGCACACAGGTGAAGATGAGGCGCAGCCGGTCGTCGACCAGGCCATCATCGGGGCCCGGCACCGTCTCGTCCGCGACGAGCAGTGGCATCTTGCGACGGAACACCGACTCACGACGCAGCACATCCCGGGCCCGGTTGCGGGCGATGGTGGTGAGCCAGGCACCCGGCCGGTCGGGAATGCCACTCTCGGCCCACGTCTCCAGGGCCTGCGCGAACGCGTCCTGGGTGCACTCCTCGGCGAGATCGAGGTCGCGGGTCAGCTGGGCGGTGGTGCTGAACACCTGGGCCCAGTCGCGGCGGTGCGCCTGGGCGACCGCCGCGACGACCGTGTCGTTCATCAGTGGTCGACCACCGGACGGATCTCCACACCGCTGTGACCGGCGCGCACCTCGGGCAGCAGTGCCGCCAGAGTCAGCACCTCGTCCAGGTCGGCCGCCTCCAACAGGTAGTAGCCGCCCAGCGCCTCCTTGGTCTCCAGGAACGGGCCGTCGGTCGTGTCGAGCTGGCCGAGTGCGTCCGCCCGCAGCGAGGTGGCCGTGGGCGCCGGTTCCAGCTGCTGCCCGCCGAGGACCCGCGCGCCGGCCTCGGCCACGAACGCCACGTGGGCGGCGTCGTGGGCCTTCCACTGCTCGTCGGTCATCGCGTCCCACTGCTGCGCGTCGCCGTAGATGAGGATCATGTACTTGGCCATGTCTGGCATCCCATCGTGTGCTGGCCCCCGTCGGTGGTGGCCACTACCTAGACGACGAGTTCGCGGAGCCCCGGATCGACAGCCTGGCGAAATTTCTCCGTTCGAACCCGGCGCGGCCGTCGGCCTCAACAGCAGTCCCTAGGCCACTCCGGTCAGGTACATCCGACGTCGTCGAGGCTCGAACTTCTCGATCGCGTACCGCAGCATGACCCGTGGCATGACCTGGTAGCGCCCGGCGAGGAACCGCTCCGCCGCCGCCCGGTCACGGTTGCCCACCTCGCGCAGCATCCAGCCCACCGCCTTCTGCACGAGGTCGTGGGGGTCGCGCAGGAGCTGGTCGCCGAGCCGGAAGGTCCACTGGAAGTCGCCGGCCCTGATGAAGGCGAACGTCGCCATGATCGCGATGCGCCGGTCCCACACGAGGCTCGACGCGGCCAGCCGATCCAGGACGCCGCGGTCCTTGTCGAGCAGCCAGGGCCCGACGATGTACGGCGCGGACGAGTCCACCAGATCCCAGTTGTCGATGCGGTCGGTGTTGGCCAGGACGATGTCGAAGATCTGGCCTCGGGCCTGCTCGTCGCCCTTGGCGAACTTGCGCACCAGGACGAACAGCGCCGTCAGCCTCTCCTCGTGTACGTCGCCGGCCAGCAGGTCCGCCGTTGCCGACAGAGGAAGATCGCGCCAGTACCGGGCGGCCACCTTGCGCTGTTGTGGCACGGAGACGCCGATGGCGCGGTCGCCCTCGGCGTACCCGCCCGGGGTCATCTGGAGAAACCGGCTCGACGCCGCCGCTCGGTGCGGGTCGGCGAGGCTGGCGAGCTCGGCACGGACGTCGGCGATCGTGGCCATCACCGCCCAACCTACCGGGACCGCCGGGCCGGCCATGACCTCCGACCGAGCCCTGGCGGTTCGGCAGCTTCCGGCACCGACGGCGGTGCCGCCTCCGTGAGTCTCACGGAGGCGGCACCGCCGGTCGGGTGGTGGTACGGGTCAGTTGCGGGTGGACCAGCGCTGGTTCTGTTGCCCGTTGCAGGCCCAGAGGAGGAGCTTGGTGCCGTTGGCGGTGCCGGCGCCGCTGGCGTCGAGGCAGAGCCCGGACTGGACGCCGGTGATGGTGCCGTTGGAGTTGATGTTCCATTGTTGGTTGGTGCCGCTGTGGCAGTCCCAGATGATGGCCTGGGTGCCGTTGGTGGTGCCCTGGCCGCTGGCGTCGAGGCACTTGTTGCCCAGCACCTGCAGTTGTTTGCCGGCGGTGTGGGTCCAGCGTTGGGCGGTGTTGCCGACGCAGTCCCAGAGTTGGACCTGGGTGCCGTTGGTGGTGGTGCCGTTCGGCACGTCCACGCACCGGTTGGACTGGGCGCCGACGAGCTGGACGCCCTGTTGCGGGTTACCGCCACCGGCCGGCGCGTACCCGGCGGCGGCGATGTTCGCCTGTACCGCGTCCTCGGTCGCGGCGGTCGGGTAGCCGGAGGTCAACACACCCTCGAAGAAGGTGCCCCGACCGGAGACACTGTTGTCGCCGCCGATGCCGAGGAGGATGGCGCCTTCCTTCTTCATCGGGTGGTAGCCGTTGGGGCGACGCCCGTCGAAGTAGGTGGTCAGACCGCCCGACTGGGCGCTTCCGCCCCGGATCGCCCAGTGGTTCGGTTCGCCCTTGACCATGGCGGTCACGAAGCGGTGGTTGATCGGCGCGATGTTGTTGTACCCGGCGTTCACGCCGGAGAAGAGACCCCACTCCAGGTCGGCCATGACCCAGGGCCCGGCTCCCGCCCCGTAGCCCCACTGCTTGTTGGCGCCGAAGTAGACAGTCTCCATGATTGCGCGCTCGTCGGCCTGGCCGTCCGTCTGCGCGTTGCCGTAGTCGAAGCAGCACCACTGGTTGTAGTGCGTGCCGTCGACGACGGCGTAGATGCCCTCGGGCTGGTCGCCGGTCGCGACGCCGTTGGTGTTGTTGTTGCGGTAGCCGGTGCCGGGAGCGATGTAGACGCCGTAGGCCTTCTGGCCACCGATGGTGATCGGGGCCGCCTTCGCGTCGGCCAGGTTGTCCCATCCACCGGGCAAAGGGCCGGGCCAGTAGCCGGGAGGTGCCTGGGTGAGGCGGTTGTTGCGGCCGGACTGGTCGTAGAGGATGGTGATGACGCAGTTGGTGTTGGCGCAGAACGTGTCCTGCGTGGCGGCGTCGGCGTAGCCGCCCGCGCTCTGCACACCGATATCGCGGGTGGTGTTGTCCGACGAGCGGCGAACCTGGTAAAGCGGGCCGTTGTACGCGCCATAGAGCGCGCGGGTGGTGCTGTGCGCGGCGACGCACGGGGTGCCACCCGAGGCGTAGATGTCGCACGGTCCCGTGCCGGCGGCGCGGGCGACACCCGGCGCGTCCGAGACCACGTAGATACTGGCGCCTACAGCGAGAACCAGCAGGGTTCCCGTCGCGGCGAGCAGACGACTCAGTCTTCTCTTCACATTCATTGGATCCTCTCGGCGGTGTGGTGGAGCGGGGTGGTGGCGGTGGAACGGGGGCTGACCGGCGTGGAGGTCTGCTGCGGCGAGGACACGGCCTCCGGCGAGGCGTGCGTGGAACAGCTGCTCGTGACACATCCCGACGTCACGGCCATCGCCACCATCAACGAGGCCGCGCTGCCCGGAATGCAGCGCGCGCTGACCGGTGGCGGCACCGCCGGCGGTGGGGCCACCGCGGTGGGCAGGGGGGGGTGACCGCGGCTGGGGTGGTGGGTCGGGT